>CAZZVY010000260.1:0-5100 GCA_964657585.1 uncultured Mucilaginibacter sp.
CGTTCGCTCTGATATCCCCAGCTCGTTTGCCGCCAGCTTGCGTTTTCCCTTATGTTTTTTCAGTGCTTTACGTATCAAGTCCGATTCTTTCTCTATCAATGATAACGATTCTTCTACCTCCTCGGTGCTATGGCTTATAAAATGATCGTTGTTGCTGTTGTTATTAACGGGCTGCTGCAATGTAAATCGTTGTTCCTGGTGGTTTTCCATGGCCGGGAGTTCAATATCACGGTACAACTGGTTAAGCGTTTGGGTATGGTTACCGTAATTAGCCGTTACCCCTCCCTGTTCAATAATATCTGCCACCAATTTTTTCAGTTCCACCATATCGCGCTTCATATCAAACAGTACTTTATACAGTATATCCCGTTCCGAAAAATCTTCCTTTGGCTGGTTATCTAACCGCATAGGCAGGTTGCGGTTATTATTTTCCAAGGGGATATAGGTAAGCAAGGCCTGCCCGGTAATTGTACGGTCGCGCTCTAAAACAGCCAGCTGCTCGGCAATATTTTTAAGTTGCCTTACGTTACCCGGCCAGCTGTAATTGGTAAGTACCTGCTGGGCATCATCAGTAAGTAAAATGGGCGGCGTGCGGTATTTGGCGGTAAAATCTGAAGTAAATTTTCGGAAGAGCAGGTAAATATCTTCTTTGCGGTCGCGCAGCGGCGGGATGCGCAGCGGCACGGTATTTAAGCGATAGTAAAGGTCTTCCCTAAACTTGCCGTTGTTCACCGCATTAAAAACATCAACATTAGTGGCCGCAATTACACGTACATTGGTTTTTTCTACCTTTGACGAGCCTACCTTAATGTACTGCCCCGATTCCAGCACACGCAGCAGGCGCGCCTGGGTACCCAAGGGCATTTCGGCTATCTCGTCTAAAAATATGGTGCCGCCGTTAACGGTTTCAAAATATCCCTTGCGTTCGCCCACGGCGCCGGTGTAGGCGCCTTTTTCATGCCCGAAAAGTTCTGAATCAATGGTGCCCTCCGGGATAGCCCCGCAGTTCACCGCAATGAACGGCCCGTGCTTGCGCGGGCTCATCTGGTGTATAATGTGCGAAAAAACCTCCTTGCCGCTACCGCTTTCGCCTGTAATCAATACAGAAATGTCGGTAGGCGCAACCTGGTTTGCAATATCTATGGCCCGGTTCAACAACGGCGAATTGCCGATGATGCCAAAACGTTGTTTAATTTCTTGTATTTCCATTTTTCAGAATCAAGAAACAAGAGTCAAGAACCAAGACCGAATTAGTCGAGATTTGACCTCCTGTCTTTAATTTCTATTTAAGTTATCTCTAAAAGCGAAGATCATTTTTTGAACTTCAGACGTTAGTGCCAGGCACTCTTTTAATTTTTCGGTGTCACTATACTTTCGACGTTCACAAATCATCAATTGCATTCCTAACCCATATGAAGAAGTTAACGCTGTAGTTAACAACTCAGCAAAGTAAGTAACTGTTCGCTTCTCAGAGCTTTCCGCAATATTTGACGGAATTGAACAAGAGCATCTGTTAATTTGGTTTATCAAGTTAAATTGCTCACTTACAGGCAAATCAGATATATAGTATAAAGATAAGTCTGTTAGATCCATAGCCTTTTGCCAAATTTTGAGGTTTTTGAAATGATGCATTTGTATTAGACTAATTCAGTAGATTGGGTCTTAGTTCTATAATCTAATCCATTATCCTTCCTATCAAAGTAGCCGTAGTACACCTGTCTGCCAATACATTAACATACTGTCCGGGTTTAAACCTTTCATCAACGGGGAAAACTACCATGGCGTTATTATCGCTGCGGCCACAGTAATCCTGATCCGATTTTTTGGAGTAACCCTCTATAAGTACCTTTTGCACCTTGCCTATCTGCTTTAACAGCCGTACGTGCGAATAGTGCTGTTGCTTAGCTACAATTTCTTTTAACCTGCGGCTTTTAACGGTTTCGGGCACGTCGTCGGGGTAGCGTTTGGCGGCCAAAGTGCCCGGCCTTTCCGAGTAGGTGAACATATAGGCAAAATCATACTGCACATAATCCATCATGCTCAATGTATCCAGGTGTTCCTCTTCTGTTTCGCTGCAAAAACCCGCAATCACATCTGTTGATATGGCACAGCCCGGAATAATGCGGCGGATAGCATCTACCCGCTTCATATACCATTCCCTGTCGTAAGTACGGTTCATCAGTTCCAGTACACGGCTATTGCCTGATTGCACCGGCAAATGGATATAATTACAGATATTATCGTATTTGGCGATCGTATATAAAACATCATCAGAAATATCCTTTGGGTGCGAGGTGGAAAACCGCACGCGCAGTTCAGGGCTGATCAGGGCTACCATTTCAAGGAGGTTGGCAAAGGAAACAACATTACCGGCCCCATCTAAACCTCCGCCGGGAGGTAAAGCATTTTGATTGGCATTCTGATCTAAAGCCCTCCCTTCCGGGGAGGGTTGGGGTGGGGCTGGCTTCCATTTATACGAGTCTACATTTTGCCCCAGCAGCGTAACCTCGCGGTAACCGGCATTAAACAGATCAGTACATTCTTTTACAACCGACAGTGGTTCGCGGCTGCGTTCGCGGCCACGGGTAAATGGCACCACACAAAACGAGCACATATTATCGCAGCCGCGCATAATGGATACGAAGGCATTAATGCCGTTGCTGTTTAAGCGTACCGGGTTAATATCAGCATAAGTTTCCTCGCGCGATAACAGCACATTTACCGCCTTTTGGCCGCCATCAACCGTATCTATTAAATTGGGCAGGTCACGATAGGCATCGGGGCCAACTACAACATCAACTAATTTTTCTTCCTCCAGGAATTTTGATTTCAGGCGTTCGGCCATACAACCCAAAACGCCTACTATCATCCCCGGGTTCCTTGCTTTAGCTATAGTAAATTCCTTCAACCGGTTGCGCACGCGCTGCTCGGCATTTTCGCGTATAGAGCAGGTGTTTATAAAAACCACATCGGCATTAGTATAGTCTTTGGTGGTTTCAAAGCCGCTTTCCTGTAAAATGGAGGCAACAATCTCGCTGTCCGAAAAATTCATGGCACAGCCGTAACTCTCAATATATAGCTTACGGCCATTATTTTTAATTTCAGGGGCATCCAGCATCAGGGCTTCCCCCTGCCGTTCTTCATCATGCGTCTTATCCGGGATAAGCAGGTCCATCATACTTTAAAACTTAGCCTGCAAAAATACATAAATTTTAAATTTTTGCGTGACAGTTTGTCAGCCAAATAACAAATCGTTCAATTTAATGTTCATGCATTGTACGTAGCCAGCCACGCTGGCTACGTATAAAAGCAGTATATTTTGCTATGAGGTGTGCTTGTTCCTTTATAAGTAGTTGATTAATTGGTAGTATTGCAGGTAATAACATAGTCAGAAGCAGCCGGTAGATGAAGTTTCACTTTTTAAAACAGAAATGGCAAAGGGTTACGCTGCGTTTTATGGTTATACTGGTTGCCATTGTGCTGCTTGCGGGCTTATTTATCAATTTATACTGGTCGCCAATATTAGGAAGAACGGTTAAAAATATGGTGTTAAGCAGTTCGGACAGTTTATACCGGATCACCTTTACTGATGCGGACCTGCACATCTTTCAGGAAAAGATAGTGATCTTCAATATCAACCTTGAGCCAGATACGGCTGTTTATAATCAGCGCAAGGCAAACCATCTGGAGCCTAATAACCTGTACCACTTGCATATAAAAAAACTGGTGCTTACCTACATACATCCGCTGGATCTGTATTATCATAAAAAACTGGATATTGACGAGATCATCCTGAGTGCGCCCGAAATAAATATCAGTTACCAGCTTAACCATACCAGGGATACGGCCGAAAAGGACACCCGCAACCTGTACCAGCGCATATCTAAAACATTAAGATCATTGCACGTAGGCCACATCGGGCTAAACGATGTGAAATTTAAGTATCAGGATTACTCAGGCAACAAACTGGCTATATCTGAACTTAAGGAAATGAACCTGAGCGCTACTGACCTGCTGATCGACTCGGCCTCGATGAACGATAAGAGCCGGTTCTTATATTGCAGCGATGTGGTTACCGAACTCAATAATTTTAAAGGACAAACGCTAAGCGGCCTTTATAAATACAATATAGAGCAGCTTAAACTTTCCAGCCGTACCGCACAACTCAGCGCACAAAACTTAACGCTGGAGCCTGTACCCCCCCAGGAGTTTTTTAAAAGGACTCACCAGGACAGGTTTTCACTCCATATTGATTCCCTGCAGCTTAACAATTTTGATTTTATAACTTTTCACCGGTTCCGTAAGTTCTCAGCCAGCAGCCTGGCCCTGTCAAAAGGTACCCTGGCGGTATACAGTAACCCTAATGCCATCCCGCAAAAAAAAGATCGCTCGGCAACGTTCCCCAACTCCGGCATTTACCGTTTAAAAACCGACCTGAAGATAGATTCGGTGCTGCTTAAGCATATTAATATTGTATATACCGAACTCAACGTAAAATCACATAAAACAGGCTCTGCATACTTTAACAACACCAGCGGGGAAGTGCTTAATTTAACGACGGATACGGCCGGAATGCTAAAAAACAAGCTATGTAATATAACCTTAAACAGTTATTTAATGAATAAGGGGAAGCTTGACATTAATGTTAAATTTAATATGGCCGATAAAAACCTGGCTTACAGTTACAGCGGGCATCTGGGCGAAATGAATTTGCCGGGCATTAACCCGGTAGTAATGCCGCTTGCCATGGTAAAGATAAACTCGGGCAGATTGAAAAGCCTTGACTTTGATATCCATGCCGATAAAAGATTATCAAGGGGGCGGGTATCGGTACTTTATAACAACCTGAAAGTAACGCTCTTAAAACCGGATACTGTAGAGGATAAGCTAAAGCATATGACCATTGCTTCCATGTTTGCCAATATATTCATTATTAAACACAATAATCCTGATAAGCCGGGAGAGGTGCCGCGAGCCTACATAGTGAGCTATCAGCGGCCGCCCGAATATGCCTTTTTTAAAACCGTTTGGAAAACTTTATTAATAGGCATACGCCAGTGTGTTGGTTATGGCGAACAGACAGAAAAAGAGGTTAAAACC
>CAZZVY010000261.1:0-5096 GCA_964657585.1 uncultured Mucilaginibacter sp.
CCCGTAAGTGTAAAAGTTGGTGATAAAGTGTTATACGGTAAGTTTGCCGGTCAGGAATTTACGCTGGATGGCAAGGATTACCTGGTAATGCGCGAATCGGACATTTACGTAGTACTTTAATAAACAGAGTTGATAGGCAGGTTTGCAGATAGGCAAATGTGCAGATGAAATAATCAGGATACACCGGTGAGGATGATCCCTAACCGTTAAAATCAAAACAGAACAAAATCAAAATCTTAAAAATATGTCAAAACAAGTTAAATACAACGTTGAAGCGCGCGATGCCCTTAAAAGGGGTGTTGATATTTTAGCCAACGCGGTTAAGGTAACATTAGGCCCAAAAGGCCGCCACGTTATCATTGATAAAAAATTCGGTTCGCCTGCCATTACCAAGGATGGTGTAACTGTAGCCAAAGAAATTGAACTGACCGACGCCATTGAAAATATGGGTGCGCAGATGGTAAAGGAAGTAGCCTCAAAAACTGCTGATATTGCCGGCGATGGCACCACCACTGCAACCGTACTGGCCCAGGCTATTATAACTACTGGTATTAAAAATGTAGCAGCCGGCGCTAACCCTATGGACCTGAAACGTGGTATTGATAAAGCAGTTGCTGCAGTAGTAGCAAGTCTTAAAACGCAGAAACAGGATGTAGGCGATGATTTTAGCAAAATTAAACAGGTAGCTTCTATCTCGGCTAATAACGACGAGGTTATTGGCGAAATGATTGCCGATGCCATGAAAAAGGTTGGCACCAGCGGCGTTATCACCGTTGAGGAAGCAAAGGGTACGGAAACCGAAGTTAAGACTGTGGAAGGTATGCAGTTTGACCGTGGTTACCTTTCGCCGTACTTTGTAACCAATGCCGATAAAATGGAAGCCGAGCTGGATAACCCTTATATCCTGATTTATGATAAAAAGATATCATCGATGAAGGAATTACTGCCTATACTTGAAAAACAGGTACAAACCGGCAAACCTTTGTTGATTATTGCTGAAGACCTGGATGGCGAAGCGCTTTCAACACTGGTGGTTAACAAAATCCGCGGCTCGCTGAAAGTGGCGGCTGTTAAGGCGCCTGGTTTTGGTGATCGCCGTAAAGCGATGCTGGAAGATATAGCCGTGTTGACAGGCGGTACCGTGATCTCGGAAGAAAGAGGTTATAAATTAGAAAGCGCTGACCTTGATATGTTAGGCCAGGCCGAAAAAATATCTATCGATAAAGACAATACTACCATTGTTAACGGTAATGGCGATGCCGAAGGCATAAAAGCACGCGTTAATGAGATTAAGGTACAGATAGAAAACACTACTTCTGATTACGACAAAGAGAAATTACAGGAACGTTTAGCCAAATTATCAGGCGGTGTGGCTGTATTATATATCGGTGCGGCCAGCGAAGTGGAAATGAAGGAAAAGAAAGACCGTGTTGACGATGCTTTACATGCAACCCGTGCTGCTGTTGAAGAAGGTATTATTGCAGGTGGCGGTGTGGCCTTTATCCGTGCGGTTGAAGCTTTGGCTGATCTTAAAGGTGATAACGAGGATGAAAATACCGGTATCCAGATCATCCGCCGCGCTATTGAAGAACCATTACGCCAGATCTGCGAAAATGCAGGTATCGAAGGTTCAATAGTAGTGCAGAAAGTAAAGGAAGGTACAGGTGATTTTGGCTACAATGCCCGTACAGATAAATATGAGAACCTGATAAGTGCCGGTGTTATTGACCCTACCAAGGTATCGCGCGTAGCGTTAGAGCATGCAGCCTCAATAGCGGCCATGCTGTTAACTACCGAATGCGTATTAGCCGACGAACCTGAAGAAGATAAAGGCCATGCGCACCCGCCAATGGGTGGCGGCATGGGCGGCATGATGTAATATTGCCGCTCAGGGCGAAAGCTTAAAGGGTGAAAGGTGCATAACCTTTCGCCCTTTTTTTATATGCCGGCCCCGGTATTATTTGCAATTAAACTTTTAAGCCTAACCCCGCGTCTGTTCCCAATACCCATTTCCCGTCCTTAAACCCCGGGTCGGCATACGGGTTATTACTGGTTAAAAACGGCCCGTCCAGGTCGGCCCAATCACATTGAGGGGCAAGCGCAATGGCGGCCAGGGTTGCGCAGCTTGTTTCGCTCATGCAGCCTATCAAAACTTTTAAGCCTGCCTGCCGTGCGCATTGTATCATAGCCTGTGCCTCGTGCATACCGGCAGCTTTCATAAGTTTTATATTAACACCATGGTAAACCCCTGCTGCCTTTGGTATATCATCTAAACGCTGCACGGCCTCGTCGCCAATAATGGGTATAGGGCTGCGTTGGGTAAGCCAGGCGTTGGCGGCTGCATTATCTCTTGCAAAAGGCTGTTCTATCAGCTTAACGCCCTGTTCCTGCAGCCACCACGCCATTTCAAGGCTTTGCTGCGGGTTAACCCACCCTTGGTTGGCATCTACATAAAGCGGCACATCGGTAACCTTACGGATGGTTCTTATTAATGCCTTATCGTTATTGCGCCCAAGCTTTACCTTAATTACCTTACATGCATTCAGTTCCTTAACTTTTTTAACAATAACTTCCGGCGCATCAATGCCAACGGTTATGCTGGTTACCGGCATTAATGCCGGGTTGCTGCCAAGCAATTGCCAGCAAGGTTTGTTTTGCAGTTTGCCATCCAGATCATGCAGGGCAATGTCAATGGCAGCCTTAACCGCAGGATTGCCGGGCGCAATGCTATCCAGGTAAGTGATGATAAAGGCATAATCAAAAGGATAAGCCAGCGCTTTTACATCTACCCGGCTTAAAAATGCGGCCGCGCTTTGATGGCTTTCGCCCATATAAGGCACCATAGCTGCTTCGCCATAACCTGTAACGCCCTGGTGCGCAATTGCTACCAGCATAACAGGCGTAGAAGTGCGTGAAAAGCCCGATATGGTGAACGGGTATTTCAACTGGAGTTCAAAGGGGCGGTAAGTCAGTTCCATGTTAAAAATCAAAGCTAAAAATTTTTGGGTGTTCCATTGCTTATCTTTGTGCCCATGCCGGTATCTGTTTATAATCCCTTTGACGCCTTTAACTTCAGTAACCGTGTATGCTTTTTAACCGGCCAGCCGGTTAACCCGGATGAAGAACGCATACAGGTTTTCCCGCAATGGCTTATGACACGCTACCATCTGGAAGAAAAGCCGTTTAAACTGTTAGATGAAAGCATAACCACCTATAAAGACCTTAAAATACCCTGTGCCACCGGCATTAACAACCACTTTCTTATACCCCTGGAGCACCAGGTAGCCGCTGCATTTGACCAGGGTTATGATGCGGTAAAACTTCTGGATGAACTTAAATTGTTCCAATGGGCCGGTAAGCTATTATATGGGATGATATTTAACGAACTACAGGCCGGCATTAAGATGCAGTATGCCCTGGGCGAAGAATTCAATATCTCGCAATCTGTTATCCACAAATTTAGCCACCTGCACCTGATGCTGCAAAGCCTGAATAAACCGGTAATATTTGATGGCTTTAAGCCTTTCAGCCTGTTCCTGTTTCGGGTAAACAATACCGAAAATGATTTTGTTTACCGCGACGAGATCAATACGCTTACCTTTTCCATACGCCTGCGCGATTTTGGATTGGTGATATGTTTACAGGATAATAACGCCAATCAACACTATCATACCGAACTGACCGGTAAAATTAACGGGCAGGTACTGCACCCGGTACAGTTTGAAGAATTTTGCGCCCGGGTATTTTATTCCGCCTACCTTTTTAACCGCCTGCCTGAATATAACCTGCTGCCTGTTGCAGACGAATTATATGTAGAGGCCATGCCCCTGCGCGGTATGGATAGCCGGCCATTATTTGAACACTGGCAAAACAAAACTTACGGACAGGTGCTGGAAAATTTTTGGGGGAAATGGGGCTTCCTGTTGTTAGAGATCATTAAGGACCCTGAGCGCCCTATGAGCTTTTTAACGGGCGCTGATGGGCGTATTATACCGGCAAGCGAGGTTGAACTGCCTGCCGCACCTTAAATTGCCCTCCGAATGGTAAAACCTTAAATAAGCACTTTTTACTGCAAAAGGTAGTTATTACAGATCATAAAACGTAACTGCATTGCCGCCAAATATTTTCTCCTGCTCATCCGGGCGAAACTGCTGTGCATAGTTGGTTACAATACTTTTTACTTGCGCATAGTCTTGTGCAGCTACAAGGCACACCGGCCAGTCCGACCCGAACATTACGCGGTTTGGCCCGAATGATTTAAAAATAACGTCGAGATATTTGGTAAAGGTATCGTATGTCCAGTTATTCCAATCGGCTTCGGTTACCATGCCCGAAACTTTGCAATAAACATTCTCATTTAATGCCAGCAACGCTATCTCGGCCGACCAACTGTCAATCTTTCCGGCTATAATATCAGGTTTGGCTATATGATCTAATACAAACCGCTGTTCAGGAAATTCCCTAACCAATCTGTCGGCATATTTTAACTGGTCCGGGAAGATGAGTATATCATAAGTGAAGCCATATTTGGATAAAAAGCTGATGCCTCTTTTAAATTCAGGTTCCAGCATTAACGCACGGTTGGCTTCGCCTTGCAATACATGGCGAAAACCCTTCATTAATTTGGTTTGGCTATAAAACTCAAGCCGCTCTTCAACGTTTTCAGCCTGTAGGTCAACCCAGCCTACTATGCCTTTAATAAAATCGTTTCCTTCGGTTAAGTTCAGTAAAAAGGCGTTCTGCTCTTCGCTCTGATCAGCCTGCACTGCCACACAGCCATGCATGCCATTCTGCTTTAATGTATATTCCAGTTCAGCAGGTAAAAAATCGCGCTGAATTAGCTTCATATCGTCATTTATCCAGCTATCCCTTACCGGGTCAAATACCCAAAAGTGCTGGTGGGCATCAATTTTCATAAGCTGCTAATTTTTGCTTTGCTATACCTAATCCATCAGCGCCCAGTTCAACAATATCTCCTGGTTTTAAGTATACCGGCGGCTTAAACCCCAGCCCTACCCCAGCGGGCGTACCGGTAGATATGATATCGCCCGGCAATAAGGTCATGAACTGGCTCACATAAGCTATCAGGTAAGGCA
>CAZZVY010000262.1:0-5079 GCA_964657585.1 uncultured Mucilaginibacter sp.
TAGGCATATTGTCCACCCGGATGATGTGGAGGCATCTGTTGAGAAGTACCATAATGCCTTAAAGAGCGGTAATATTTTTGAAACGGAAACCCGCTATAAAAGGGCCGATGGGGTATATCGCTGGCATTTGCTTAGGGGCGTGCCGTTAAAGAACGAACAGGGGGAAATACTTTTTTGGGTAGGTACAGCTACTGATATTGAACAGCAAAAGCTGGAGATGGATAAAAAGGATGAGTTTATAGGGATTGCAAGTCACGAACTTAAAACCCCGCTGACCAGTTTAAAGGGATATCTGCAAATAATGGATATCTATAAGAAAGAGCAGGTACCCCCGCCCATTAAGCAATATATTGCCAAAGCTAACAATGCTGTAAATAAGCTAACCCACCTGGTAGGCGACCTGTTAGATGTGAGTAAGATACAGGCCGGCCGCCTTGATTATCCTATGGCGGCTATTAACATGGCCGATATGCTGAACGCTGCAGTTGAAAACGCCGCCCAGATACACCCCCAACATCACTTTGAACATTATATTGAAACACCGTTAATGGTGTACGGCAACGCGGAAAGGTTAGAGCAGGTGCTGATGAACCTGGTAAGCAATGCCGCAAAATATTCAAAAGAAGGCAGCCCTATTATTACTACCGCCCGGGCGCACGGTGGTATGGCCACTGTATCGGTTACCGATACAGGCATAGGGTTGAGCGCGGAACAGCAGGATAAGATATTTGAACGCTTTTACCGCGTTGAAGATAAAACTTACAGCGCCAGCGGACTGGGCATTGGCCTATATATTTCTGCCGAGATCATTAAACACCACAAAGGGACAATTAAAGTACAAAGCGAGTATGGCAAGGGTTCAACCTTTAGTTTTAAAGTGCCTTTGCTGCAGGGTGGCTGATTAGTGGCCTGGCTGGGGGCCGCCACTTTGCTAAGCGCAGGTTAAGATGTGACGCGGCAGCAACACCTATTAACTACAAAGAACTAATAAACGGCACAAGCCGACGCAGGTGGCTTTTACAGCGTTCCGGTAGTTTGGCTGTACTTTTTAAACCTAACATTTGTGGTGTAAATGCCCGTTATAAGGACGGTGCAGGCCATATCAATTGTTGCCCTGCAAACCTGGCGCACCTGTATGCTGCGCATTACCATCAAAACAACCACGCACAATTGCTGTTGTTATATTGCAATGGATATTCAACAACTTAAAAGCACTGCCCAGGCGCTGATGGCCGATAGCAAAGGGCTGCTGGCTATGGACGAAAGCACACCTACCTGCAACAAGCGCTTTGAAGAATTAAATATACCGGCTACTGAAGAATACCGGCGCAAATACCGTGAGCTGATTGTAACTACACCCGGATTGGAACAGGCCATAAGCGGGGCAATTTTATTTGATGAAACCATAAGGCAAGCTACAGCCAGCGGAAAGCCGTTTATAACTATACTGATTGAAAAGGGCATTATCCCGGGCATTAAGGTTGATGAGGGCACAATGCCTATGGCAGGCTTCCCTGGCGAAAAAACAACCATGGGGCTGGATGGTTTAACCGGGCGTTTAAAAGAGTACGCCGCAATGAAGGCCAGCTTTGCCAAGTGGCGTGCCGTTATTACTATTGGCCCTAACTTGCCGACAGCGGCTTGCCTAAAAGCAAACGCTTATTTGTTGGCGCGCTATGCCATGTTATGCCAGGAGGCGGGGCTGGTGCCCATTGTTGAGCCGGAAGTAGTAATGGACGGCGACCATTCCATGCAAACATGCGCATCTGTAACAACCGAAGTATTGCACCATGTTTTTAATGCGCTGTACCAGCAGGGTGTAAACCTGGAGGGTATGATACTAAAACCTAATATGGTACTGCCAGGTAACAACAGCACCGAAAAGCCCGATGCCCAACAGGTTGCCGATGCTACCGTTAACTGCTTTTTGCGTACTGTACCGGCTGCAGTACCCGGTATTGCCTTTTTAAGCGGCGGCCAGCCTGCAACAGAAGCCTCGGAACGGCTTAATGCCATGCATTTAAAATATGATAGCGTTATGCCCTGGGCGCTTACATTTTCCTTCTCCAGGGCCATTCAGCAGCCTGCGCTGGAGATCTGGCTTGGCCGAGATGAAAATACGGCCCCTGCACAGCAGGCCCTGCTGCACCGTGCATTATGCAACAAAGCGGCCAGAAGCGGCGCTTACACCTCAGCTATGGAAAAATAGGTTGCCCGTATATATAATTGCCGATATTGGGTGCCTGATCCTATAATTATGCCTTTATCGCGTTATACATCATCAGTTTCATAGGTAATACACCGCCGGTAATAGCTTTCACCTAATGCCAGCTTTTACCTTATTGGTTAAATCAGCACAGTACGCATAGGCTATATAACCCCCATGATGTGATAAAGAAACGGGGAAACTGTTTTTATTAATAGACACAGATGGAACGCCTGCGGCATTTTTAGTTACGCTTACTGTATTGCCGCTAAATAATACGCTTAGCTGGTTTGACAGAAAGGAGCGTACCGCAGCCGATTGATAAGCAGTTTCATTAAGTTTTACGCCCCAGTGAACCCTATCAAAATCATCTTCCAAACAAACAACGGTATTTATCAGTTCATCACCATATATCACAGACCGGGCATAAATTTGCTGGTTATTAAAATAAACTTCGGCTTTATAATACCATGGTTCATTAAACCCGTTGCATGTCACCTCATCCAAAATAAATAAGGGTGCGGCTTTAAGAGGGATATCTATAGACTCCACTTTAATCTTGACCGGCGAGAAAACCAGAGAAGGCTGGTGCCTTTGCAGGTATTTATAAGCCGACTCCTTAACCGACCAAAGCAGCCATACAAAACACTCAAAGGGTAACTGAGGATGCCGGTTATGAAGCTGCTGCTCGGCAGGGGATAGTATTTTTGAATAGAATTTTGGCGTGCAGGTACGTTGTTTATCAATATGTTTCAAATCAACAACATCATTCCCAACGCTTGTCATTTTACATTCAGCCTTTCAGCTATCACATCAATGCAGCTGCCTACAATTATCATTTTTTCGGCGTCATCATAATCAATCTCCACATTGTACTTTTCTTCGGCATCAATAATAATATCCACCAAATTAGCCGAGTTTATTTTCAGGTCTTTAATAAGGTCGGTACCTTCGTTTATTCCGGCCAGTTGTTCTTTATCAAGGGTATATGGGGCAAGTATCTTTTTTAACTCCTCTAAAATCTCTGTTCTGTTCATTTGTTACTTATATTTTGAAAATATTAAACAGGTGTTAACATCTCCAAATCCAAAATTAGCCTTAGCTAATATATTAATATCTCTTTTTATCATTTGCGTTGGCAAACAATTCAAATCTGCAATCTCAGCTATCCCGGGGTTCGGATCGTCAAGGTTGATATTGGGGTGGGCAAAGTTATGTTTTATTTGCAATATAGCCGCCACCGCTTCTATTGACCCTGCCGCGCTTAAACAATGCCCTATCATTGACTTCATGGAATTAATGAGCGGAAAATCCCTGCCGCTACGTTTAAGCGCTGTAGCCCATGCTTGCACCTCGTGCTTGTCAGCCATAGTAGCGGTTAAATGCCCGCTCACCAAATCTATCTCGCCCGGATGAATATGAGATGAAATTACGGCATCATTGATACATTTAATTACGCCGGCGGGGTTAGGCGCCGTCATAGACCCGCCGCCCCGCTGCCCGCCCGAGTTGCTTGAACCGCCTAATATCTCAGCGTAAATATTGGCCCCGCGCTCAAGGGCGTCATCCAAATCTTCTAATATCAAGGCCGCTGCGCCGGAGCCGGGCACAAACCCGCCAGCGGTTGCGCTCATTGGCCGGGAGGCTTTTTCAGGCATATCGTTAAACTTACGCGATAGCACCCTCATACTGTCAAAAGCGCCGAAAACGTAAGGATCAACATACTCGCTGCTGCCTACCAGCATGCGTTTGGCTGATCCATATCTTATATAATCATAACTCATTAAAATGGCCTGTGTGCCGGTTGCACAGGCCGATGAATTGGTGGTAACCATACCGCCCAGGCCCAGCCGGCCAGCAATATAACTGGTAACTCCGCTGTTCATGGCCTGCTCTACCACCCTCGAACCAAGTTTACGCGCTTCCTTATTATCAACCTTCTCAATAACGTTTTTCATGGCCTCGGTGTCGGCCACGCTGTTGCCAAATATGCAGCCTGTATCCCAGCGTGGCTCATCGGTATCGTACTCAAACCCGGCATCGGCCCAGGCATCAAGCGCGGCGGTAATGCCGTAACCAATATTGGTGCCTTTAAGGCCGTGAAAGGTAACCTCGGAAATATAACTTTTAAGGCTGTCCCAATCAAAATCGGGCTTCCCGGCTACCTGGCAGCTAAAGTTAAGTTCGCGGTATAACGGCATAAATTTTATACCGGATACGCCGTGCTGAATGGCTTTTAAAAAGGCGGGGATGCCAACGCCGTTAGGCGATACTACCCCAACACCAGTAACCACTACACGCCTGTTCATTTTAATCCGTTAATTTGCTTCATAATGCCTGAGAACATGCCTTTAGCCACAATCTCGCCGCTGCTGTCCAGCATTTCTACGTAACATTTCAACTTTCCGAACCGGAAATATTGTTTTTTTGATACAACCGTTACTTTTTGCCCCGGCAACACTATTTTGTTAAATGAAACATCGGTAGAGGTAAGCAACGGAAAGAGGTCGGTATCTTCACCAAAATTTAATTCGGTATCTTTCAGTATTAAAAATATACCCATTACCACCAGGCCTATCTGGGCCATAATTTCAGTAATAATCACACCCGGCGTTATAGGGTTGCCGGCAAAATGGTCCTCATAAAAAAAGGCGTCTTCTTTCAGGGTAAAATCACCTATCACTTCACTTTCTGTGAGCCGCGAGATATTATCAACAAAACGGAATGATGATTTATATGGCAGGTGGTTTAATATACGGTTCTTCATTTCAATATCCTGTTGTTAAAGGCAATGCTCGCCCCCATCCACATGCAATAATGCGCCGTTTATCCAGGCGGCCTCATTTGTGCAAAGTAAATATATAACATTGGCT
>CAZZVY010000263.1:0-5048 GCA_964657585.1 uncultured Mucilaginibacter sp.
CCCTCGACCAAAAAACAAAGACCGGTTTGATAACCGGCCTTGAAATGCTTTGGGATGAAATGCAAACTACGGTAATCATTGTAAGTCATAACCCGCAGGAGTTAACAGATATGGCAACTTCAGAAATTTATATAGGTACCGGATAATTACTCTACATTCGCCACCACTATTTTATCCAAGTTATGCAGATACCGGCGGCCGGTCTTAAAATCTGCGTATGAGGTCATTTGTATGCGTTCGGGCATTTTATCTATTTTAACGCCATTCTTCTCCATAATGATAAATACGTTATCGCCTACAACGGTGTTATATAATTCGTTCCATGAATATACTACCTTATAGCCATCTATCCCGGTACATACAAAGTAAAAAGTACTTAATAGTTTAGGGCTGGCGCTTGCAAAAACGGTATGGCTTAAAACATCGCGTAATAACACCCCCTTTAATTGTTCGTCTTCATGCTTGAAATTTCCGAGGTGGTCGGTTACCTTTAAATCGCCCAAAGTTTTTATAGTATATTGCTTTAAGGAATCTATAGTAATAACAGATTCTTTTTTAATCTTTCCGGTTATAGTAAATTTAACGGTGGGTGTATTAGTTTCCTGTGCAAACGTTGCAGTGCCGGCCAGCAATGTTAAAACAATAAGCAATTTTTTCATATTTAACGTGTTACCGCAAGATAGATACAATTTACTTTATGGTCAATTCTGGTTTGGCATTTTATTAGCTTCCACATACCCATAAAAAGTTATCGGGTCACGGTCCTGGTTAATTATCTGCAGTGTACCATAGCCGTCTGATGATATCGATAACACCATTTGCTTCACATCTTTAGTATCAGCAGGTTTAATTACAATTTCATACCCGCTTTTTTTAGCAGCAGATGCATAACTGAAATTTGTGGAAGTAAATTTTATGCCGCCTTCCATTGGGTCTATAGGTGCAACATACGCGCGGCCATAAAAGGGCAGGTAAGCTATTAAACTGTCCCTTTTAATCTTCAGGTCGTATTCCGCCGTAAGGTTAATGGTGCCCCCGCGCAAAGGATTAGCAGATTGAGCCGTGAAGGTAAAATCTTTTGCATCAACCATTTGCCTGGTTTTAGCGGCCTTTGCTGCTTTCTTATCTTTTGACGTATCCTGTGGATAGCCCTTAATGGCAATGATCATAATACCGGCCAACAGAATAAACGATGTTTTTAAACTTTTCATAATGTTCAATTTTGTATGTAGATGCTCGATATATGTATAATTAATTAAAATTTTATGAACGATTTTTCGTATCGTTTAAAATATATTGTATGGTGCAAAGTTCAGGCCATAAAAAAGCCATCTCCTGCAGGATAGATGGCTTTTTTATAAATATTTATCGCAACGGGATTATATCATACTCACGCTGCGGTTTACAAATTCGGTCAGTTCAGAACCGGTAAGCAAACCCTGCGATAACAGGGCCAGGTCAAACGCCTGCTTAGCCAAACGCGATTGTTCTTGCGCATCTTCTGTTTGTAAAATACGGGTAATAAGCTTGTGGTTACCGTTAACTACCACCTTATAATTGTCAGGCATGCTGCCATAAAAGCTCATACCTCCGCCCATGGCTGCCATATCCTTCATACGGCGCATAAACTCATCCATGGTTACAGTTACAGGCAACTCGTTTGGGCTAAGGCTTTCCAGTTCAACTTTAAAAGCAGGCTTATTTATAGCGCTGTCAAATATGGTTTTTACCTTTACGCTTTGTTCCTCAGTAAGTACATGTGCAGGAGCGTCGTCCTTTTTTATCAATTTGTCCGCAACATCGGCATCTACACGTTTTAACGAAGTTTTTTCCAGTTTTTGCTCCAGGTGACTGATAAAGTGGTTATCGATAGGCGAATTCATCAGCAGCACATCATAACCCTTTTTATTAGCCGACTGGATAAAGGCGTCCTGCTTGGCCGGGTCATTGGTATAAATGTAAACCAGCTGGCCGTCCTTATCGGTTTGTATTGACGAAACTTTGTCTCTGTATTCGCTAAGGGTATAGTTCTTTTTATCTTCAGTGCTGGTAAGTAAAACAAAGTCTTTAGCCTTATCATAAAATTTATCTTCGCTGATAATACCGTATTTTACAAAAAGGCCAATATCGCTCCATTTTTCTTCATAAGCAGCGCGGTCGGCTTTAAACAGGTCTGAAAGTTTGTCAGCAACCTTTTTAGTGATATAGCTATTGATCTTTTTTACATTGCTGTCGGCCTGTAAGAAACTACGCGATACATTCAATGGAATATCCGGTGAGTCAATCACACCATGCAGCAGCATTAAAAATTCAGGAACAATGTCCTTTACTTCATCAGTGATAAATACCTGGCGCGAGAATAGCTTGATCTTGTTTTTGGTTATCTCAAAATCGTTCTTCACTTTTGGGAAGTATAATACACCCGTAAGGTTGAACGGATAATCCACATTCAGATGGATCCAGAAAAGGGGATCTTCAGTAAAGGGATACAGTTCTTTGTAAAAGTTCAGGTAATCCTCATCCTTTAATTCCGACGGCTGTTTTGTCCAGATAGGGTTGGTAGTATTGATAATGTTATCAACCTCCACATCCTTTGTTTTTGGTTTGCCGTCGGCATCCTCACCATCCGGTTCCTGCTCGGTAGTGGTGCCAAATTTAATGGGCACCGGTAAAAATTTAGCATACTTATCTAATATGCCCTGTAGTTTATATTTATCCAAAAACTCTTCACTTTCAGCATTAATATGCAGGATAACATCGGTACCGCGCGTGGTGCGTGTACCAACGTTTATCTCAAATTCGGTGCTGCCGTCGCAACTCCAGTGCGCAGGTTCAGCGCCTTCCTGGTAGGATAGGGTTTGTATCTCTACCTGATCGGCCACCATGAATGCAGAATAGAAGCCTAAGCCAAAACGGCCGATGATCTCGTTAGCATCTTTGGCTTCCTTAAACTTATCCATAAACTCGGTAGCGCCGGAAAATGCAATCTGGTTGATGTATTTTTTGATCTCGTCGGCAGTCATACCTAAACCGTTATCAGATATGGTAATAGTTTTAGCCTCCTTATCAAAAGCAACTTCTACCTGTAAATTGCCCAGTTCTCCGTTGTACTGCCCTAATGATGCCAGGCGCTTAACCTTTTGGGTAGCATCCACAGCGTTTGATACCAGTTCACGCAGAAATATCTCATTATCAGAATAAAGGAATTTCTTAATGATGGGGAAGATATTTTCGGTATGAATCGAAATGGTGCCTTTTTCTTGCATAATATTAATGTTTTATAATGTTGTTTAATTTATATACGCACTATATCAATGCCTGTTCCAAACGGCATTTTGTTGTCAAATTGTCAGCCTGCATAAATTATATAATGTTTGGAGTATTTATAACTAAATTATTAGTTTTATCTCATGAAACATTTAATACTCTTTAATACAATAGTGTTGTTAATTTTATCTTTTAACTGCAATCCGGTCAAAACAAAACAAAAAATAAATACGGGCCATTTTAAGCCGGGCAGGTATTGTTACCTGGCTTTATTTGAAAAAGACAGTGCCATGCTAAGTTTTGCTGTTGATGCTTATGGCAGCGTCGCCGGTAAATTGTATATTAAGTATGGCAAAATTAAACCCAAAGCTATAGAACTTGAAATCAACTCTGGAAACATTACAGGGGGTTTTAAAGGCGATACCTTAATTGCCGACTGGGTTTTTACAAGCGGGCATAACCGTGACATATTGTACCAGAACCCCGTGGCCTTTATGCATAAGGGCGATAGCCTGATTATGGGTTCGGGCAGGATAATGAGCTACCTGGGCCGCAACTATTTTGACGAAAAAGCACCAATAGATTTTGCAAGAAGCCGGTTTCGGTTTAAGCCGATAAATTGTAAGTGATTAAACAGTTTGCTTAATTGCGGCATTATGGTAGTAGCACCCTGACTTGTTGGCAACTTATAGCTGCTTACGCAAGGTAATCTTATATATAGCCTGCAGAATAACCAGCTCGCCGCAGTGTTTACAATGTTTGACAGGACAGTTTAAAACCGGTATAGCTGGCAATTAAGTCGCCAAGTTACAAACTGTCCAAATATAACTCTTCTACCTTCTTCCTTGCCCAATCGGTTTTCCGTAAAAACTTCAGGCTCGATTTAATGCTGGGTTCGCTTAAAAAACAATTGATGCGGATGCGGTAACCCAGTTCCGGCCAGCCATAGCGGTTTACCAGGTGGGTAAGTATAGCTTCCAGTGTTTTGCCATGCAGCGGGTTGTTGAGTTGTTCAGGCATCAGGCAAAGTTAGCTATTGATAACGAAAACTCCTTTATGATATAACTAAACGGCGGCACAATTTAATGATGCGCATCTCAATAACAAAAACTAAAAACAACAATCTTACTTGGTGGTTAATACTTAGTAAACAATTCAACCCTAAAAACCAATACTATGAAGAATTACGAAACCATGGTCGATGCATTGAACGACCTGAATAAAAGAGGATATTCTGCTAACCTGAGTCTGGAGGGCGATACGATAGATGATAAATCTGCAGGCATACATATGGGCCCTGATGATTTTGAAATTGATGAATTTTACCGCTTTGAGGGTCCTACCAATCCTTCAGATATGTCAATACTTTATGCAATATCGTCATCAAAGTATAATTTAAAGGGAGCATTGGTAAACGCGTATGGCACCTATGCTGATGACAGCAGTTCAGCTTTGCAGGCTAAACTGCACCACTTCATGGTGAGTAAAAACCTGCACGGATCAGACAGGCCAACTGCCTAACATATCCAACGATTAAAAATTAAGTGTTAGATCTTGGATAGAAACGAATAAAATATCAGTTTTTTAAGACTAAAATAATTTATAAATTAGCCTTAAAAACCTGATTATGAAACCAATTTTACTATCCTGTTTTCTAATTTTTTTTGTTAAAACTTTAGTTTGGGAGGATTGTGTTCATACAAAACCGTGCAGGCGTTAGTGCAGGATCGCTTGAAGAAGATTAACATCCGCATAGATGTTGCAAATATCCTTATTGTAAG
>CAZZVY010000264.1:0-4966 GCA_964657585.1 uncultured Mucilaginibacter sp.
TCATTTCCTAATGTTAACCATCATGAGGCCGAGATCAGCATGACGGTTAACGCTTTGCCGGCTACACCGCTGCGTTTCCGAATGAGCCGCTCATCCGCCGGGCGTTATGCCACGCATGAGTTTGGCAAAAACGTTTACAATGTAAAAGCATTTGACGGCAGCGGCAAAGCCTTAACCGTTAGCCAGGTTGAGGGCGATGTTTGGGAAGTAGCTAAACATAGCGATGTAGTAAAGGTTACTTATACCTTGTTTGCAAACTACACAGACGGCACTTATGCCAGTATAGACCCCAGCCATGCACACCTCAATATGCCCGCCGCCCTGATGTGGGCCATTGGCATGGATGCCCGCCCCATACATTTTTTGTTCAAAGACTTTGATAAGTATGGCTGGCGCTTCGCCACCCAGCTAAAGCCCGAAGGTGCGCCCGGCGCCTACTTTGCACCAAGTTTCCAGTATATGATGGATAGCCCTACCGAGTTATCCAATTTCAGGGAAACCAGTTGGACGGTTGCTAACCCTGACGGGAAAAAGCTGGGAATCAATTTAACCATCCATTCTGATGACCCGCAGCCGGTAATAGACAATTTTGGTAAAATGGTGCAAAAGGTGGTGCTGGAAGAGCAGGCCGTTTACGGCGAACTGCCGGTTTACGATTTTGGAAATTATACCTTTTTGGATGATGTTTACCCCACCAACTCCGGCGATGGCATGGAGCACCGCAACTCCACCTGTATAGTGCAAACTACTGATAAGGTGGAGGGCAACGAAGCCCGTTTACTGGGCACCTATGCCCACGAATATTTCCACAGCTGGAATGTGAAACGCATCCGGCCAAAATCGCTGGAGCCGTTTAATTTTAACCACGCCGATATGAGCAGCGAACTTTGGTTTGCCGAAGGCTTTACCCAGTATTATGGCGTACTTGTACTGGTGCGCGCGGGTTTCACTACGCCCGAACAGTATACCCGCACGGCTGCCGGACTCATTAATACCGTGTTAACATCGCCTGCTGCCCTTAAATATTCGCCTGCGCAAATGAGCCGTTACTCGGTATTTGCAGATGCCGGGGTATCTATCGACCCGAATAACAATACCAACGTTTTTACCAGCTATTATACCTACGGGGGCGCTACTGCGCTGGCCTTAGACCTGCGCCTGCGCAGCGATTTTAACCTTACGCTGGATGATTATATGAAGGCGGTTTGGTTAACCTTAGGTAAAGTAATGCACCCCTATACCATCCCCGACCTGCAAGCCGTTTTAGCCAAAGTAACCAACCCTAAATTTGCCGCCGACTTTTTTACTAAATACATTTATGGTATCGAAAAAAATGATTACGCAGCACTTTTAGCCAAAGCAGGTATGTTATTGCGCAAAGCACAGCCAGGCAAGGCCTGGGCAGGATCAATAGGCGGTTTTCAGGGGCGCGGCCGTGCGGGCGTAGCGCGTACCGCGCCGGCTAACGGGCCTGCAGCCGGTATCCCCATCACAAGCAGTACGGCACAAAATACTCCGATTTATAAAGCAGGTATTGATGCCGGCGATACCATGCTGAAAGCCGACGGCAAAGACCTGGCTGATGCAGGTACTTTGCAGGATATTATTGCCGCCAAAAAACCAGGCGACAAGATCAGCATCGCTTATAAAAACCGCACGGGCATGCATGAAACCACTTTAACGCTGGAAGAAAACCCGGCTTTTGAAGTAGTAACAAATGAAACTGCCGGCTTACCATTATCAAAAGAACAGGCTGCATTTCGCACCGCCTGGTTATCAACCAAAGTAAAATAATAGCAAACCATGAAAAAGTATATTTTATCAGGCGCCATTATAGCCGCTTCTGTTGGTGTTTATGCACAAGATGTAAATAAACTGATAGACCAAAATGATGTGGAGCGCATTATAAGAACATTATCGGCAGATGATATGCAGGGGCGGGCCACTTTTACGCCGGGCATTGAGAAAGCCGCCCAGTTTATTGAAGGTGAATTTAAAAGTATAGGCCTAAAGCCTTTGGCGGGTAATACCGGGCCATCCGGCTTCCGGCAAAACTGGGCTATGGCAAGCGTTACGCCGGTTAGCTCGGCAGTTACCATTAATGGTAAAGCTATTCCGGCCGACAGTGTAGTGATACGCACCAGCGCGGCTTCCATTAACTGGGCTAACAGCAGCGATGTACAGGTTGTAAAACTTACCGCCGATAAAAATTTCCAAACCGAATCTGCAGCTTATGCCTCAAGCGGTAAAAAAATGCTGATCCTTACCGACCCTAAATTTGCTATGAACCTTAAGGGCAGGCGCGGCGGCGGTGGTACAGGCCGTGCAGCCCGTATGCCGCTTAATGATAACCAGGTATTGGTTTACGTTATAGGCAACTTTGCCGATGTAAAAAACTATGAGGTAAAATATACCGCTAACGTAACGGCAATGCCTTTGTTTAATGTAGCAGGTGTTATTCCAGGCAAAACCAAACCTGATGAATATGTGGTTTTTTCAGGGCATTATGACCACCTGGGCGTTCGTCCCGGTATGAAGCCCGACAGTATTTTCAACGGCGCCGATGATGATGCATCGGGTACTACAGCGGTTATTGAACTGGCTAAGTATTACAAAAAGCTTAACAACAATGCCCGTACCCTGATATTTGTAGGCTTTTGCGCCGAAGAAATAGGCGAATATGGCTCTCAGCATTTTGCCACAACAGTAAACCCCGATAAAGTAGTAGCTATGTTCAATATCGAAATGATAGGCAAGCCATCAAAATGGGGGCAAAGTTCAGCATACATCACAGGTTTTGAACGTTCGGATTTTGGAACTATCCTGCAAAAGAATTTAGAAGGCACCCCGTTTAAGTTTTACCCGGACCCCTATACTGATCAAAATCTTTTTTACCGCAGCGATAATGCCTCACTGGCGCGTGTTGGGGTACCCGCGCATACGATATCTACCGTCCAGATGGATTCCGCCAATCCTGACCCCGATTACCACAAAGTAACTGATGAATTGAAGACGCTGGATGTGGCAAACATTACTGCAGCTATCCGTGCTATTGCGCTAAGCTCGCGCACTATCGTTTCGGGCAAGGATACGCCAACAAGGGTAGCTAAACTGGAAAGATAGCAGCCTCACCCAAACCATCCTTGGAAGGGAAGGCTTTTAAAAATAAATTGAAGTATCAAGCCTTAAGTCTGAAGTTTTGTTTTGGACTTAAGGCTTTTTATATCATAGAACAAACAGTTATGAAGAACTTGTTTCGGCACCCCATCATATAAGCAGCCATTTGCAAGGTGATGGCCAGCGCGAGAGGTGCTGAAATAATTTCAGCATGGCTTTAAATATTAAAAAAGTTAATCCCTGTCCCTGCTCAACTTAGTGAACGCTAACGGGTTCTCGTTAAGCACCGCAGTTTCGCGGCGGTGTTTTACAATGTGGATGGCGGTAAAAAGCGCTTCGCGGAAAGAAGTTTCCGAGGCTTTATTCTTACCGGCAATATCATAGGCCGTGCCATGGTCGGGCGAGGTGCGCACAAAGCTTAACCCGGCGGTATAGTTCACGCCAGATTCAAAGGATATCTGCTTAAACGGTATCAATCCCTGGTCGTGGTACATGGCCAGCACAGCATCAAACTGGGTGTAGGTGGCGTTGGCAAAAAAGCCATCCGCGGCATAGGGGCCTAAGGCTAATATTCCGGCGGCACGTGCTTCTTCCAGGGCCGGGATAATTACCTTTAGTTCTTCATCGCCTATTAAGCCGTTATCGCCGGCATGGGGGTTTAAACCTAATACGGCAATTTTGGGTTTACGTATCCAGAAATCCTTGCGCAGGCTGGCATCCATCAGGTTAAGCTTGGCCAATATCTTTTCGGTTGTAATGGCTTGCGGCACCTGCGAAACGGGGATATGGCCGGTCAATACACCAACCCGCAGCGTATCGCTCACTAAAAACATTAACGATTCGGGCGCATTATCGCGCTCCTGCAAATATTCGGTATGGCCGGGAAATTTAAATTGTTCGCTCTGTATATTGTCCTTATTTATCGGTGCGGTAACCAATGCGTCAATATGCCCGCTTAACAGATCGTTAGTGGCGCGCTCCAATGATAAAAAAGCATACTTACCGCCAGTTTCATTGCTTTGGCCCATAGTTATAGCCACATCCTCTTCCCAGCAGTTAATCATGTTCGCCCGCCTGGTATGCGCATTCGCCGGCGAATTTATCACATTAAAATTCAAATCATAAGCGTTCACCGTGCGGCGGTGAAACGAGGCCACCTTGGTATGGCCGTAAACTATAGGTGTGCAATAATCAAGAACAGCGGCATCAGCCAGGGTTTTAATAATGATCTCTAACCCTATTCCGTTAACATCGCCTATGCTTATCCCTATTTTAAATTTATCCATTTTGAGCAGAAACTTAATGCAAAAAGCTGAAAGCCAATTGCCGAGGCACAAAGCTAATATATTTTGAGTGAAAGCATAACCCGGGCGGTTGCTTTATGCTTCTAAGCCTTTAGCTTCAGCTTCTTTACCGCTTATAACTTCCTCTTTTCGGCTAAAAGCGGTAATTTGCCCCCATGTTATTAGTAAGCGCAAAGAAACACCTGGGCCAGCATTTTTTAACGGATAAAAACATAGCCGAAAAAATTGTAAATAGCCTGCGTTACGAAGGCAAATACACCAACGTACTGGAAGTTGGCCCGGGTATGGGTATCCTATCCGATTTCCTGCTGCAAAAGAACGGTCTGCAAGCTTATTTGATAGATATTGACACCGAAAGCTATCGTTTCCTGCAAAAAAAATACCCGCAACTGGGCAGCCGGTTAATTAATGCCGATTTTCTTGATTTTAATCTTGGCAGCGTGTCACAAGGCCCGTTTGGCATTATCGGTAATTTCCCGTATAATATTTCATCCCAGATCTTGTTTAAAATCTTGGATAACCGCGATAGGGTGGCAGAGGTAGTA
>CAZZVY010000265.1:0-4885 GCA_964657585.1 uncultured Mucilaginibacter sp.
TTGATGGTAACCCTAAAGAGGGTTACAGCAGCGGCGATGCCCTGAAGGCGCTGGAAGAGACCGCGGCGCAAACATTGCCGCAGGGCTTTGGCTACGAGTTTTCGGGCTTGAGCCGGGAGGAAAAACTGTCGGGGTCGAAAACGGTATACATCTTTATGCTGTCCATTGGTTTTGTGTTCCTTTTCCTGGCTGCCTTGTACGAGAGCTGGTCGGTACCATTCTCGGTATTGCTGGCGGTGCCGCTGGGCGCTTTCGGGGCTATACTGTTCCTCACCCTCAATAAAACGCTGGTTGATAATATATACGCGCAGATAGGTTTAATAACGCTGATCGGTTTGGCGGCAAAAAATGCCATCCTGATAGTGGAGTTTGCCAAAGAGCGGGTAGACCGGGGCATGGACCTGGAACAAGCTACCCTTGAGGCGGTAAGGTTACGTTTACGCCCCATCATCATGACTTCGCTGGCCTTTATATTGGGCGTTGCGCCCCTGCTGTTTGCCTCGGGGGCGGGAGCCGAGGCCCGTAAAACCATCGGCTGGACGGTGTTTGGCGGTATGCTTGCTGCCACTTCTTTGGCTATATTTATAGTGCCGGTGCTGTATTACATTATCACCAAGGCTGCTTACGGCAAAAAGAAGCTGGAGGAGCTGCACGCTAATTATAAGCCGGACGAGGAAGAACTGCATTAAGGCATTTATATAATATTTCCGCCGGTTAAAGCCTGGTGGGCACCGGTGGAAATTTCCTGCCTGGAGCAAGCTTAAGCTTGCCTTTGCAGCCATTGGCGGTGTTGCTTATTGATTAGTGGCCCGGCCAGGGCACCACAAATATATCTTTATCCTGTACGTAGTTTATATAATTTATAGATTAGCGGTATACAAACACTTTAAAACCTGCCAGTTGAATACTAACCTGCAGCATTTATTCCGTATGGCTCATAAGCCTGTGCGCCTGGCTATCGGCTTAATGTCGGGCACCTCGCTGGATGGGCTGGATATAGCCTTATGCCGGATCAGCGGCAATGCTGCGGCTACCAGCATAAATTTATTGGAATTTACAACAACGCCGTACGGACAAGCTTTTAAGGACGAGGTATTGCAACTTTTTGCCAATAAGCAAGCCGACCTGCAAAAATTGTGTTTGCTGAACGCCTTTATTGGCAGCCTGCATGGGCAAATGGTGTTGGATGCCTTGGCCAAATGGCAGGTTAAGCCTGCTGAAGTTGATTTTATAGCCAGCCATGGGCAAACCATATATCATGCGCCAAAACGCCTGCATGGTGAAGCCGCTTATCCGGATGCCACATTACAAATAGGCGACGGCGATCATATTGCGGTAAAGACCGGCGTTATGACCATCAGCGATTTCAGGCAAAAACACATTGCTGCCGGGGGAGAGGGGGCGCCTTTGGCCTTATATGGCGATGTAATATTAGCCAGCAGCCCCGGTGAAGACCGTATACTGTTAAATATAGGGGGCATAGCCAACCTTACCTGGCTGCCCGCTAATGGTAAAAACGTTATTTGCTGCGATACCGGGCCAGGCAACACCCTTATAGATGCCGCCTGCCGGAAATATTTTGGCAAGGCTTATGATGAAGACAGTAAGATAGCCTTATCGGGTAAGGTGGCGCCGGCTTTATTATATGCCTTATTAAATCACCCTTTTTACAATGAACCTGCCCCAAAAACAACAGGGCCCGAGCTGTTTAATTTAGATTATGTATTAAAGGCACAACAACAATCTGGCACGGTTGATATAGCTGCTGCTGACCTTATTGCCACGTTAAGCCAGTTAACGGTAAATACCATAGCAAGCTTTATTAGCGCCTGCTGCCCGTTGCAGGCTGTAACCCGCATATTAATTAGCGGCGGCGGCGTTAAAAACAGGTTTATAGTAAATGAGTTAATAAAGGCGCTTGCCCCGGCCATTATTAGCGATACCAATTATCTGGGCATAAACCCCGATGCTAAAGAGGCTATATTATTTGCATTGTTAGGCAATGAAGCCCTTTTTGGCGAACCTTTGGTTATAGGTGATAACACTGCAGCGCTGATGGGAAAATTTAGCTTTGCACTGTAAACAAATTAAAAAATATACATCCTACTTTCCTACAGATTTTATGCTGATTTTTATCTAAAAATAACGATGAAGAAGATATTTAAAGGCCTTGCTATTGCGGCCGCGCTAAGCTTTGCACCTGTATGGTTATATGCCCAAACTTATGTGCTGGATAAAAAAATAAGCCTCACCGGCAACGGCGGTTATGATTATCTTTCAATTGACAAAGTAAATAACCGCCTGTATGTATCGCACGGTACCATGGTGAACGTGGTTGATCTGACCACCGGGCAGCAGGTGGGCGTAATTGAAGGGATGAAAGGCGTGCACGGTATTGCAGTAGTAAACAAAAGCAATAAAGGTTTTATAACTGATGGCAAAGCCAACGCAGTGGTGGCCTTTGATCTGAAAACGTTAAAGATACTGGCCACTATACCTGTAGATGCCAAAGGCCCGGATGCAATTACGTACGACCCATTCTCGGATAAAGTATTCAGCTTTAACGGCGACAGTAATAACTCGTCGGTTATTGATCCTAATACCCTGAAACAGGTAGGTACGGTTGCACTGGGCGGTGCGCCAGAATTTGGCGTGGCCGATGGAAAAGGTAAAATTTACAACAATCTCGAAGATAAAAGCAGCCTTGATGTTATTGACACCAAAGCCATGAAGGTGATAAAAACCTATTCGCTTGCACCTTGCGGCGGCCCGACAGGCCTGGCGCTCGACCTTAAAAACAACCGAGTATTTAGTGTGTGCCGCGAAAATAAGGGGATGAGCGTGGTTGATATGGCCAGCGGGAAAGTGGTAGCTACTATCCCTATTGGCGCAGGTGTTGATGCAGTTGCCTATGACGAGGAAACGAAACTGGTATTTGTTTCTAACGGCGATGGCACAACCACCATCATTAAACAGAAAACGGCCGATGAGTACAGCGTGTTGCAAACCCTGAATACGCAGGTACGTGCCAAAACCTTAGCGCTGGACACTAAGACCCATAAAATATATCTGAGCGTTGCCGACATGGAAAAAGGCACCCGTAATACTCTTCCTAACACATTTTCGGTATTGGTATATAGGATGCAGTAGCAGGACCTGCCGGGATACTCCTAAATAGGCATGCCTGACCTTAATGATAATCTGTATGCGTTGAAGGAGGATAGGTAAGGCTATTCCTTTTATCTTTGCTATATTGCCTGCTGCATAGCAGCAATGAAAATTTTATACGCCATACAGGGTACCGGCAACGGCCATATCAGCCGGGCCAGGGAAATTGTACCGCTATTGCAGCAATATGGCGAAGTTGACCTGCTGGTTAGCGGCACCGAGGCCGAGGTGGCTTTATCGCAGCCTTTAAAATACCGTTTTCATGGTTTCAGCTTTGTATTTGGTACCAAAGGCGGGGTTGATAACTGGGCTACCCTTAAACTAATGAATCTGCGCCGTTTGTGGCGCGATATGCACAGCCTGCCGCTTAAACAGTACAACCTGATAGTAAATGATTTTGAACCGGTAAGCGCCTGGGCTTGCCGTTTACAAAAAATACCGTCGGTATCGTTAAGCCACCAATGCTCGTTCGTATCGCCCAACACGCCACGTCCGGACAGGTGGAATTATGCCGAACTGCTTTTTAAATTCTATTCGCCCACTACCTATCATATCGGCTTTCATTTTGACCGTTATGCCGATTTTATCCATACCCCTGTTATCCGCAGCGAAATACGCCGTATGGCCACCCAAATGTTCGATCATTATTCGGTTTATTTGCCCGCCTATGATGATAAGCTTTTGGTAAGTTTCCTGAAAAAAACCGATGTAGAATGGCATATATTCTCTAAACGGCAAAAAACGCCGTATCGCGACGGGAATGTGCAGGTGCTCCCTGTAAACAATGAGCGCTTTAATACCAGCCTTGCCAATTGCCGCGGCCTGCTCACCGGCGGTGGTTTTGAAGGGCCGGCCGAAGCCCTCTTTCTGGGTAAAAAAGTGATGATGATACCTATGAAGGGACAATATGAGCAGTTATGCAATGCCCTTGCTGCATCTAAATTAGGTGTGCCTGTAATAAATGAAATAAACAATGGCTTTAACCTGCAATTGGAACAATGGCTTAATGCTCCCAATAATATCAAAGTAAACTTCCCTGATGAAACTGCACAGATAGTAGAACGCATGGTAAGCGATTATTACAGGCCTAACCTTAAATAAATTAACTAACCATTTACTAAAGGGATAACCTTTTGCCCTATCAGTTCTATTGACAGTGTTAATTGATCATGCGTCAGCCCGGCGTTATCCATCTGGAAGGTAAACCTGTCTACACCGCCCAGGGCCTCGCTATGGCGCAGCAGTTTCTCTGCAACCTGCTCCGGGCCGCCAACAACAAGTACGCCCCTTGGCGCAACCAGCGAATCGAAGTGGCCTTTGGTTACAGGCGGCCAGCCACGTTCGCGGCCTAACTTTGTCCAAAGTTCCGCATATCCCGGATAGTAATCAGCAATGGCCTGCTCATTAGTTGCTGCCACATACCCCGGCGAATGTAATCCTACCTTTAACTGAGCGGGCGTATAACCAGCCCTGTGCCCTGCTTCCCGGTAAAGATCAATCAGTGGCCTGAAGCGGTGCGTTTCGCCGCCTATTACAGCAACCATTAGCGGCAAACCTAATGCACCGGCACGCGCAAATGACTCCGGCGTGCCGCCTACACCAAGCCAAACGGGAAGTTGCTTCTGTAATGAACGCGGATAAACCGGCAGGTTATTTAACGGAGCGCGGAAATTGCCCTGCCAGGTTACAAACTCGTTATCCCGTATTTTTAACAACA
>CAZZVY010000266.1:0-4857 GCA_964657585.1 uncultured Mucilaginibacter sp.
CCTGTATGTAACCTACCAGTTGCCCCCTGCATCATCAACGGCGCAATCAGTAGCGGTAATGTCAAGGCTGATGAAAGTGGTTGCTGCTACGCCCGGTGTGGCACATTATGCAGCACTTTCGGGCCTGAACGTGGTAACAAACGCCAGCAATTCCAATAACGGCACCATATACGTGCAGCTAAAACCCTGGGACGACCGCAGCCGAAGCAGTGAGCAAGTGCCCGGTATAATTGGCGAAATGCAAAAGCGGATTGCCGATGCGGGAATAGATAACGCCAGCATCCAGGTTATCCAGCCTTCGCCGCTGCCTGGCGTAGGAACTACCGTTGGTTTCAGCCTGCAGATAGAGCAGCGCAGCACGACAGACGATATACATGCATTTGAGCGGATAATGAACAAGCTTACGGCCGATGCCAATAAAAACCCGGCAATTATCAAAGCGTTCAGTTACTTTACGGCGCATACGCCAAATTATGCACTGACGGTAGATCGTGAAAAATGCGAAAAACTCGGCGTAAATGTAGCCGATGTATTCACTACCATACAGGCCTATATGGGCAGTTTGTATATTAATGACTTTACTACCTATAACCGCACCTTCCACGTTGTGGTTCAGGCAGATACGGCCTACCGTACGGCCATATCGCAGATGGATAAATATTATGTACGCAACCAGGCAGGTACCATGGTGCCGCTTGGTACGCTGATAAGCTATAAGCCGACAGAAGCGGCCCCGCTTATTTCTCATTTCAACATTTTCCGCACAGCCGAGATAGATGGTTCGTCAGCAGCCGGTTACAGCAGCAGCGATGCTTTAACAGCCATACAACAGGTTGCTGATAAGGATTTACCGGAAGGTTATACTTATGAATTTTCAGGTTTGAGTTATGAAGAGATAAAGGCCGGGTCAACTACTATCTACATTTTCCTGTTCTCTATTACATTTGTGTTCTTGTTCCTGGCTGCGCTTTATGAAAGCTGGTCGGTTCCTTTCTCAGTGCTGTTAGCGGTACCAGTAGGAGCCTTTGGCGCAATTCTGGCGCTATTTGTAATACCCAGCCTTACCAATAACGTGTATGCACAGATAGGGCTCATCACCCTCATTGGCCTTGCAGCCAAAAATGCCATCCTGATAGTTGAATACGCGAAGGTACGGGTTGACCGGGGCGAAGAACTGCTGGCTTCAACACTCGAAGCGGTAAGCTTACGTTTGCGGCCAATTATTATGACATCGCTTGCCTTTATATTAGGTGTTTTGCCTTTAGTGTTTGCAACTGGTGCGGGCGCTGTTGCCCGCCGTACTATAGGGTTTACCGTGTTAGGGGGTATGCTGGCAGCATCAACCCTGGCTATATTTATTGTACCGGTACTATATGTGCTAATTACCCGGGTATCTTATGGTAAGGAGAAACTGGATTACCTTAAAGCCCATCATGAACAACTGATGGAAAAGGCGCGCAAGGTGGAAGCCCAGAATATTGACCCGGAACTGGAGTTTGAAATAGAGAAAGCACGTGAGCTGAACAAAACTTAACATAAATGATTGCTAATACGTTTATAAAAAGACCGGTTACAGCAATTGTAATATCTGTAGTGCTCAGCATTTCAGGCATTGTTTGCCTGTTTAACCTGGCGGTAGACCAATACCCTAACATATCGCCGCCAAGCGTATCTGTAAACGGCTCTTACACCGGTGCGGATGCACAAACGGTTGAACAAACCGTAGCTACACCGATAGAGGAACAGGTAAACGGCACGCCGGGCATGGAGTATATGACCAGTACCAGCACTAACAGCGGCGGTGTTGGCATAAGGGTTACCTTTAACGTGGGCACAAACGTACAGATTGCTGCATTGAACGTACAGAACCGGGTGGGCATTGCCAAACCGATACTGCCATCAACAGTAAGCCGCCTGGGCCTTACCGTACGTGCCAGTAACCCGGACCAATTGATGCTTATAGCTATCTATTCGCCAAAAAAGACACACAATATTACTTTTTTGGATAATTACACCAGCACGTTTATTGAAGATGCTATTTTACGTGTGCCGGGCGTGGGCGATGTAAGCGCCCGTGTAGACCAGTTTAGCATGCGTATATGGATGAACCCGGATAAAATGGCCTCTTACAGTTTAACCCCGGCTGATGTTACGGCGGCGCTGGAGGCGCAAAACGTTTATGTGGCGGCAGGTTCGGTAGGTGCACCGCCGCAGCCTTCAAATCAATCATTTGAAACCGGCATACTTGTTAACGGTATGCTTAACAAAGCGGCTGATTATGAAAAGATAGTGGTTAAATCTGTACCTGCCACCGGGCAGTTGGTGTACTTAAAGGATATAGCCCGTGTGGAGCTGGGCAAATTCACTTTTTCCAGCAATGCGTTTGTTGATGGTAACCGCGCGTCAACCATACAGGTATACCAGTCGCCGGGAAGCAATGCGCTGCAAACAGCCCAAAATGTATATGCGGCCCTTACCAGGTTAAAAAAATCATTCCCAAGCGATGTAGATTATGTTGTACCCTTTGAGTCGGTTACCATTATTAAGGTGTCCATGGATGAGGTGGTGGGCACGCTGATCAAAGCATTGGGGCTGGTAGCTGTAGTGGTGCTCCTTTTTCTTCAAAACTGGCGGTCAACCATTATTCCCATACTTGCTATTCCGGTATCTATCCTGGCAACCTTCTGTTTCTTTATTCCCCTGGGCTTTACCATTAACACACTCACCATGTTCGGCTTTGTGCTGGCCATAGGTATAGTTGTGGATGATGCCATTATTGTAGTAGAGGCAGTACAGCATTATATTGATGAGCAGGGCATGTCGCCAAAAGAGGCTACCTATCATGCCATGAGAGAAATTTCCGCACCAGTGGTAGCCATTGCGCTTATACTGGCATCGGTATTTGTACCGGTAGGTTTTATACCGGGAATAGTAGGGCGTTTGTATCAGCAGTTTGCTATCACTATTGCAATTTCTGTAATGCTATCTGCATTCATTGCTTTATCATTAACCCCGGCCTTGTGTACGTTACTGTTAAGGCCGTCTAACAAATATTCCGAAAAATCAAACTGGCTGGATAAGTTTTTTCATCACTTTAACGTATTCTTTGAAAAACTGACTGGCAAATACACCAATGGCGTTCGCCGCTGTATCAAAGGGGCCAGGTACATTGTTATCCTGTTATTGTGTATTTGTATAGGGGCCTACCTGTTGTTCAGGTTCAAACCATCCGGGTTTGTACCGTCAGAGGACGGGGGCCGGTTATACGTAACTTACCAGTTGCCCGAGTCGTCGGCTACTGTACAATCTGTAAATGTAATGGATAAGCTGATGAAAATTATTGCTAAGGTGCCGGGCGTGCAGCATTATACGGCTATCTCCGGCTTTAATATTCTTAACGGGGGTGCCAATTCAAATAATGGCTCCATGTTTTGCATGCTTAAACCCTGGGACGACCGTACCACTCCACAAACACGTGTACCGGGCATTATGGAGGTCATCAAGCGCAGAATAGCTAAGGCAGGTATAAAGAACGCTAACGTTGTAGTGGCACAGCCCCCACCCATCAGGGGTATCGGCCAGGCAGCGGGTTTTAGTATGCAGATTGAACAGGGAAGTTCAACCGATGATATTTATGCCTTTGAAAAGGCGGTGAAAAAATTTGTGGCAGCTGCGCAAAAAAATCCGGCCACCTCTACTGCGTACAGCTATTTTTCGGCACATACACCAAGCTATGACCTGAATGTTGACCGTGCCAAGTGCGAGAAACTTGGTGTAAATATTTCAGATGTATTTTCTACCATGCAGGCTTACATGGGAAGCCTGTTTGTCAATAACTTTACGTTGTATAACCGTACTTATCACGTAGTTGTGCAGGCGGATACCGGTTATCGTGCGCTGATATCCAATCTTAACAAATATTATGTACGCAACCAGGTAGGCGAAATGACACCTTTAAGCGCGGTGATCAGTTACAAACCTACGGTAGCTGCCCCGCTCATCACGCATTTTAACATTTTCCGTTCTGCCGAAGTAGATGGCGCCATACCACCTGGCTACAGCAGCGGACAGGCTATTGAAACCTTAAAACAATTAGCGGTTAAGGAACTGCCCCGCGGGTATACTTATGAATTTTCGGGCTTGAGTTATGAAGAGATCAAAGCCGGGTCAATAACGGTGTATATTTTCCTGTTCTCTATTATATTTGTGTTTTTGTTTCTGGCGGCTTTGTATGAAAGCTGGTCGGTCCCGTTTTCCGTGTTGCTGGCAGTGCCTGTCAGCGCTTTTGGGGCTATTGTTGCACTAACAACGGCGCCAAGCATCACTAATAATGTTTATGCGCAGATAGGACTCATTACGCTTATCGGCCTTTCGGCTAAAAACGCTATCCTTATAGTTGAGTTTGCCAAAATAAGGGTTGACCATGGCGAGGAACTTGTAAAATCGACCCTTGAGGCGGTAAGGCTGCGCCTGCGGCCGATTATTATGACCTCGCTGGCGTTCATTTTAGGCGTACTGCCGCTGGTGCTGGCTACCGGTGCGGGGGCCGAATCAAGGAATACCATCGGGATTACGGTATTAGGTGGTATGATAGCGTCATCTGCCATATCTATTTTTATAGTACCGGTATTATTTGTTTTATTCACCAGGTTCTCTTACGGTAAAAAACAGCTGGAGTGGTTACAGGCAAACCGCGACCAGTTGCTGGAAAAAGAGCGACGGGTAGAACAGCAAAATATTGACCCTGCACTGGAATATGATATTGCCCAGGAACATGAAAACCATAAGGCTGCCGCAAGCAACACTTAAAATAAGTAAGGCCACCTGATGGGCAGGCGGCCTTTACTAACCAATTAT
>CAZZVY010000267.1:0-4851 GCA_964657585.1 uncultured Mucilaginibacter sp.
TACATAGGTGCCTATCTTTTTAAGTCGTGTGTAATTATCTATTAAAAACTGTGTGTTACCGGTTTGCATATAATAATCCCAAACCCATACCAGATATGATTGTGTGTAATCCGGAATATCGCGCTTGCCATCCACATTGGGATAAACCGAATTTAATCTGCCATCCGGCCAGTATTGATCCTGCGATTGCATAAATTCGGTCAGGATGCGGTCGTTCATTACCCTGTCGTCCATCACACTTAAATTAGGTGTACCCTGCGACCAGCCATCACCTAAAAACGAACCTTTTTCGCGCGTAGGCGTATCTACAAAACCTTCCTGCGAACCTGCTATCAGCGAATATTTCATAAGTTCCCAAACCTGGTTCAGCATTTCGTATGATGAAGTGAACGACGAGCGCGAAGGATCCAGTTCAAAATGGCGCATAATAAATTTAACGTTAGCTGTCGTCAGCACATTAGGCGAATTATCAACCTCCAGATAACGCATGCCTAAATAAACCATCGGCTTAAAGACGGCGTTGCCGCCGTTCAGGATAAAATAATAGGCCATATTGGTGCTCTGGTTAATTTTTTCGTTAACCGTACCATCATCATTTAATACGTAGCCGCCGCGCATGCTTACCATATCGCCTGCATTGCCGCCGTTAAATGTAATAACCGGCATACCTGCATAAATTTTTCCCAGATCTATTAGGTATTTATTACCTCCCAGGCTATTTACACTAACCGGTGTAATCTCTTTTTCTATCACACGGGTAAGGTCAGTCTGCAGGTTATTTACCCATGGGGCCACCGGCGGTGCGCCTATTTCAGCCGAACCAGGCCAGGCGCTGTCGTCGCACCCCACAGTGTTCCAGTTCGTAATTGCTTTACGTGAGTCTATTTTATCCAGATAACCGTTGCCTTCGCCTCCGCGCTGAGGCTGGCCCACAGTCCAATATTCTGCCTGGTGCTGTTTCCAGGTGCTGTCCGTACCTATAACTGTTTTAGTGCCATCGGTATATTCAATAACGGTTTTCATAATAAACCCCCGCTGGTTTGGCGCCCTGCCCTGGCCGCCGCCGTACCAATGTGTTAAACTGGCAATTAAGTTTTTTTGCGCAGGATGCAGGCTGCCCGTAATATCAAAAGCATGGTAATACTGGTATTGGGGATAATGGTTAACCGAGCCTTTGCTGATAAACTGTCCGTTAATGTAAAACTCATAGTTATGTACCGCTGATATGTAAGCAATAGCCCGTTTAATGGTTTTATCAGGAATCATGAAGCTTTTTCGGTAATAAGTATAATCATCTCTGTCCTGCGTACTTCGTTTAACCCATTTGGCACCTGCCCAGTCTTTACTTTCAAACAGACCGGTATCAAAATACTGTGACGCGGCGTAAGGACTTGCAAGGCCGGTTTTGTCCCATGTTTTGACCGACCAATAATACCGGGTGGCGGTTTGCAGCGGTTTCCCTGTATAAAAAATATAATCCTGTTTACCCGACCTGGTTTTACCGCTGTCCCAAACATCGCCCATCCCGGCTGCCGCTTTTGCAGCGCTTGAGGATACAATGAGTTGATAAGCGCTTTGCACTTCATTTTTATCAGCATCGTTCACATACCAGCCAAAGTACGGCCTGTTGTTGGTACCTGCCGGGTTGATCTTATTATAGCACCGTAAATTTGAGGGTTTGCCCGGCGCAGCGGCCATCAGGTTAAACGATAATAAAATAAATAATAAATTTAATGCAAAACAGGAATAGCGTCCTTTCATTGAAAATGGTATCTAACTGGTTAAACCAAAAATACAATTTTAATAATATAAACAGCATCAATAACTAACTTTCCTGTTACTCAAAGGGCGGTTAGTTAGTCTGTTGTTACCTAACGCCTTTTATGTTAAAAAATTAAGGGATTAATGTAATAAAGTATACAGCCTCACTGCTTGGTATTTAACAGCCTAAGTTGTGAGTTTATACAATTAGCGCTTTATTTGTAACTTATTAAATACATCCTTAGCTGTTCATAAAATTACATTTTCGTTTTGTCTTTAATTTTTTAATTTTAACAGTAATTAAATTTCTGTTAATACTCTTTACAAAATGACCTGTAGATCCTTCAGCTCCCTGTGTACTGCATTGCTTTTCTGCGCATTTACCATGCAAGCGCAAACCATCCCTTCACCTAAAGAGCACTTTGGCTTTAACATAGGTGATGATTATCAACTGGCCAATTATACCCAAACCGAGGCCTACTTTAAAAAACTGGGCACATCACCGCGGGCCAAAATGGTGGATATTGGATTAACCGAAGAGGGCAGGCATCAGTTCATGCTGATCGTTTCCTCGCCGGAGAACATGAAGAAGCTGGATTTTTACAGAGATATATCCAACAAACTATCACGGGCAGAGAGTTTGAATGATGAACAGGCGCACAAACTGGCCGCGCAGGGAAAAGCCATAGTATGGATTGACGGCGGCTTGCATGCCAGTGAAGTTGTAGGTGCCCATCAGCTGATACAAACAGCTTATGATTTTGTTACCCGTACCGATGATGAAACCATGCGCATACTGGATAAGGATATTATATTATTTGTACATGCCAATCCCGATGGCCAGGAGTTGGTATCTAACTGGTATATGAAGGAAACAGACCCTAAAAAGCGTAATACCAATACGCCGCGCCTATGGGAAAAATATATAGGCCATGATAATAACCGGGACTTTTATATGATGAATATGAAGGAAACCCAGAATATTACACGGGAGCAATACCTGGATTGGACACCGCAGATCGTTTATAATCATCACCAGGCCGGTCCTGCCGGATCAGTTGTAGCCGGGCCTCCTTTCCGCGACCCTTTTAACTATGTGTTTGACCCATTGCTGGTAACCAGTCTGGATGCCGTAGGCTCGGCAATGAACAGCCGCTTGAATATAGAGGGCAAGCCTGGTTACACCCAGCGTTCGGGCACAGAATTTTCCACCTGGTGGAACGGCGGCTTGCGTACCGCCACTTATTTTCATAACATGGTAGGTTTATTGACCGAAATTATAGGCAGCCCTACCCCATCCAGCATACCACTGGTACCCGAGCGTCTAATACCAAACAGCGCTACGCCGTTCCCGGTTACACCGCGCCCATGGCATTTCGTACAATCTATTGATTATTCGGTATCGTTAAACTATGCGGTATTAAACTATGCGGCCCGTTACGGCGATGAATTACTGTACAACAGCTACCAGATGGGTAAAAATTCCATTGACCGCGGCAATAAGGATTACTGGACCTTATCGCCCAAACGTGTTGACCAAATTAACGCCGCGGCAAAAGGCAGCGATACTACAGCCGGTGCAGGCGGCGGCCGGGGCGGCCGGGCAGGCGGTGCAGTTACCATTGGCGGCGGCAGCGGTTTCGGGCGTTCAGGCATGGCGCTTAAGTACTATGATACGGTATTAAAAAACCCGGCACTGCGCGATCCGCGCGGCTATATTATCCCTGCCGATCAGCCGGATTTTGCAACAGCCGTTCGTTTTATCAATACCTGTCTGCGTTCGGGCCTGGTAGTGAATAAGGCTACGGCGGCCTTCACTGTTGCCGGCAAAAGCTATCCTGCCGGTTCTTTCATCATAAAAACCAACCAGGCTTATCGCCCGGAGGTGTTGGACCGCTTTGAACCGCAGGACCACCCGAATGATTTTCTTTATCCCGGCGGCCCGCCCATACGCCCTTATGATATGACCGGCTGGACGCTGGCATACCAGATGGGTATCAAATTTGACCGTATCTTAGACGCTTTTGACGGCCCTTTTACAAGGATACCATTGGGCGAACTGCAGCCAATGCCGGCAGTTGCGGCCCCTGCAATGGCCAAAGGCTATATCATCAGCGGCAAGGCCAATAACTCATTTATAGCCATGAATGATCTGTTTCAGGCTGGTGCACAAGTTTACCGGGTTGCTGATGGCGGCGATTTTTATGTCCCCTACTCGGTGAAAGCCAAAACAGTGCTGGATAATGCAGCCAGGCAACTGGGTGTTAAATCAACCGCAGCTGCAAAACCTAAAACATTGGTGCCAGTATCGGCTGCGCGTATAGCGCTTTGGGATAATTATGGCGGCTCTATTGCTTCCGGCTGGACACGCTGGTTATTCGAACAGTACCATTTTCCGTTCAAAGTTGTTTATCCTCTGGAATTTGATGCCGGCGATCTTAAAAATAAATATGATGCTATTGTATTTGTTGGCGGCGCCATACCTAATGCTGCCCGCGGCGGTAGAGGAGGCGGTGGTGGCGGAGGCGGTGGTTTTGGCGGCTTCGGCCAGGATAACGTACCGGCTGAATTTGCTTCATGGACAGGCCGTATCAGCGCTGATAAAACATTACCTAAACTAAAAGAGTTCCTGGAGGCTGGCGGTACTATTATCACCGTTGGCAGCAGCGCCAACCTGGCCTATTTGCTGAACCTGCCGGTTAAAAACGCCCTGGTTGAAAGCAATGGAACTCCGTTTTCAGGCGATAAGTTTTATGTGCCGGGAGCGGTGCTGCATGTATCGGTAGATAACAAGTTACCTGCTACCTGGGGTATGAATACAGAAGCAGATGTACTATATGATAGCAGCCCGGCGTTTAAACTGGATGCCGATGCTGCCGCTAAAGGCGTTAAACCGCTGATGTGGTTCAGTACAGACAAACCATTGCGCAGCGGCTGGGCATTCGGGCAAAAATATTTAAAGGATGATGTGGCTGCCTTTCAGGCACAGGTAGGCAAGGGTAACTTGTACGTATTCGGCCCGGAGATAACCTTCCGCGGCCAATCTCATGGTACTTTCAAGTTACTGTTTAATGAATTGTACACTCAGAA
>CAZZVY010000268.1:0-4835 GCA_964657585.1 uncultured Mucilaginibacter sp.
ATGCGGGATGGCATGTCTACTCACAATTTGTAAAAGAGGGCGGCCCTGTAAAAACAACTATCATCTTTGATCCTTCGCCTGACTATATCCTGACCGGTAAGACTATAGAGCCAAAACCCATAACGCGGATGGAAAAAGTGTTTGGCATTGAGGTTGGCTTTTTTGAGAACAGTGTTATTTTTCAGCAAAAGGTAAAGCTGAAAAAAGGCCAGACTACTATAAAAGGTAAACTTGAATATATGACCTGCAATGACAAGCAGTGTTTACCACCTGCAGACGAGGAATTTAATATTCCGATAAAATAAACTGATTCACCATGAGAAATGAACTATTTGGGAGTTTTCCCCGGCTATGTATTTGCCTGGTGTTTTCGTGTTTTATTGCCTCATGCGCTTTTAAACGGCAAATTGTCTCTGATGATTTGAATGCTAAAGAGAATTTTAGAACAGGATTTGATCTTTGCCCTGTTATGATTGATATTTATTACCGACCGTAAAAACAACCTTATTAGGTTAAGACTGTAATCAAACACCCAAAGTAGTTTATAGAGCGGATAATCCTCGCTACTTGAAGCAATTGCTGTAGTTACACTTTGCTTTTAATAACCAGAGGATTGAGCGATTGAGTCCGCGTATGTTTCATCCTGCCAACTTCTTCAAATCCTGCCAAATGTGGTTCGAAAATTGTCCTGTCAAGACGACTAAAGCGATACCATTCGACGTAAAAAACCCGCAAAACACGTTGTTTTGCGGGTTTTTTTTATTTCTACCAAAAACCCGCAGTCAATATACAAAAGTTTGTGTAATTATTGAAGGTAACTGAAATAATCTATATCTAACTAAAATGCCTCGCCAAGATTAACCTGGAAGCCGTTGTAGCCTTTGCTGAAACCATAGTCGAAGCCGAGGTTAGTGGCTGAGGCTTTATTAAATTTCACCCTTATACCGCTGCCTAATGCCGGGTGCCATGAAGTGAACAGGCTGCCCGAGCCGCTTACTGTATTTATATTGGTGAAAATTACAAAGCCAAAAAGGCCGTTATCAGTTATATCGCGCCGGTATTCTGATTCAAAATAAAATAACGAACGTCCCCGGTAGCGGTTTTGGTCCATGCCCCGGCCTGAACGGTTATAAGGGTCCCAACCTATGCTGGGCAGGTCGAGGTAAGGGACATCACCGTTAAATGCTGTCCAGAAATAGGACCAGAAGGCCAATGTGTTTTGTTCCCGCTGTTTATGATGGTTAAGCGATATATATTTTCTTACATCCAGGTAAAGTGAACTCCAGTAATCGTTACTTCCTAAAAAGGTGGGATTTATACGGTATACGATGTTGCCGTATGAGCCTGGCATAATGCTAAGCTGATGGTTGCGTGAATCAAACAAGGCATTGAAGGTAATGCCTGATGAAAACGAGCTGCCGGCGGTGCCGTTTTGATAATGTGTAAATTGTTTAAGGTCGATATTAGGCTCATCTGCATGGACATTGGAGTGAAAATCCAGGTCGTAACCCAGGCCGGCAAAAAAGAATGGACTTATCCTTTTAAGTACGCTTTGATAAAACCGGATATAATTGTAGTCAACCAATGATCTGTCATTGCCGGTTGCATTGCCCAGGCCCCAGGTATATTGCGGATAACGCAGGAAACGGATATCGCCCTGGATGGTGTAAGTATTATTGGGGTACCATAAACTGTTACGCAACGGTATGCCAAACCGGCTTCCAAAATTCCAGTAAGGGGCAAAGTTTACACTTGATTCATTTGTGGTTGCCTTTGGCCCAAAGTAGGTGCTTGCAGTTGTACTGGTAACAAACGCCCGTCCATTACCCCCGGGTACGTTACCGCCGAATGGCAATAATGAAAAATAAACCTTTTTGCCTTTTTCAACGTGGACCGGGGTTGGTTTAATGTTGATGATAGATTTGCCAATATCGATCAGGTCTTTTTGTCTCAAGGTATCGCGCCTGGAAATACTATCAGGTATAATAGACGAAGCAGTTTGGGCTAATAAACAGGCTGGATATAAACAACAAATAATAAGGAAAGCTTTGCGCATATGGATTTGATGAGACTATAGCGGATAACACACAAAAGGCCTTAGTGTTTTAATGGTTTAAATTAACTTGATAAGCTAAAAACTCCAATACTTGCGGCTTTGTATCTTATCCCGGTATATTCCTTTCAAGTCTGCTATCAGCGCGCTGTCTTTCGTTATTGATTTAAAGTAAAAATCGTCAAACTTTAAATAGGGCGCATGGGGTACTGCAATAATTACAGCGTCGTAATCATCATCCAAATCAGTTATTAATTTAATACCATGTTGCGCCAGGGCTGCGCCATCAGCATATGGATCATGCACAAACATATTTATCTGATACGACCGCAACGTATGCACCACCTCGGTTACCTTAGAGTTGCGCACATCGCTCACATTCTCTTTAAAAGTAATGCCCAGCATTAACACCTTCGACTGCTTTACGCTATCAACATGGGCTATGATGTGCTGTAATATCTTTTTTGAAAGGTAATTGCCCATATTATCATTAATATATCTGCCGGAAAGGATCACCCTTGAATTGAAGCCCAGTTCGGCTGCCTTATAGGTCAAATAATAAGGATCGACACCGATACAATGACCGCCAACAAGACCGGGTTTAAAATTCAGAAAATTCCATTTGGTGGCCGCCGCTTCCAATACCTCATAAGTATTAATGCCCATACGGTCAAAAATTATGGATAGCTCATTCATAAAGGCTATGTTGACATCCCTTTGCGAGTTTTCAATAACTTTGGCAGCCTCCGCCACCTTTATGGATGATGCTTTATGTATACCTGCGTTTACAATCAGGCCATACATTGCAGCAATTTCTTCCAACGCTTCCTCATCGCAGCCGGCAACTACTTTGGTAACATTGCTCAGGGTGTGTTCCTTATCGCCAGGATTTATCCTTTCAGGCGAATAACCTGCCTTGAAATCCTGACCATATTTTAATTTGCTGTGTTTTTCAATTATAGGTATACAATCTTCTTCTGTACAGCCAGGGTAAACGGTAGATTCAAACACCACATAATCACCCTTTTTAATAACCTTCCCAACTGTTTCACAGGCAAGAAACACAGCGGTAAGATCAGGCACGTTATGCGCATCCAGCGGGGTAGGGACAGCCACAATATAAAAACCGGCTTCCTTTAACACCTCTGTTGAGGAGGTAAAGGTAATATCGCAGCCTTCAAAATCGCTGCTTTGCATTTCGTTGCTCGGGTCGGTATGGTTGCGCATCAGGGCCAGCCGGTCATTATTAATATCAAAACCTATTACCGATGCTTTTTTGGCAAAGGCAAGCGCAACCGGCAGCCCAACATAGCCCAAACCAATTACTGCAAGTTTCTTTTTTTTATTAAAGATAGAATTATAGATCATTTATCCCGCTTAAGTAAAATATGATAGCCGCAAGGCTTAGTGTTGTTAGGCCATAAAAGTATCAAGATAAATAAAACAACACTAATAAAATTTTCGGTGCACTCATTATTATGCGCTATTAACAACCGCAATTAACCTAATACATATTCAATATAAATAATGTATTTGTTTCCGTTTGTAACAGACTTGATATACCTTTAACACTAAGGCTACAGTTTTACAGCATAAGCTGATTGGGCTGAAAATAAAGCAATCGGTACTTGCCATTAATTAATCTGACCGTAGTTCACCATATGGATGATTTTATTGCCGCACGATCACAAATGGCCCTTTCACTGGGCTTTCACATCGTATTTTCATGCATAGGTATGGTTATGCCATTTTTTATGGCTGTTGCGCATTTTTTTTGGCTGCGTACCGGCAACCAGAACTACCGGAACGTTACGCAGGCGTGGAGCAAGGGTGTCGCCATATTTTTTGCAACAGGCGCTGTATCCGGTACGGTATTATCATTTGAACTGGGCCTGTTATGGCCGGAATTTATGAGACATGCCGGCCCTATTTTCGGTATGCCTTTTTCGCTGGAGGGTACTGCCTTTTTTATTGAAGCCATAGCGCTTGGGTTTTTCTTATATGGCTGGGACCGTTTTAACCGCTGGTTCCATTGGTTTACCGGTGTGGTAGTAGGCATAAGCGGCATAGTTTCAGGTATACTGGTAGTAGCTGCTAATAGCTGGATGAATAGTCCGGCCGGGTTTGATTATGTGAACGGCAAATATATTAACATACATCCTATTGATGCCATGTTCAACAAAGGCTGGTTCTCACAATCCTTGCACATGACCATTGCTGCCTTTGCCGCCACCGGTTTTGCCGTAGCCGGGATACATGCTTTAATGATATTTAGGAAAAAGAGCATACAGTTCCATGCTACTTCATTTAAAATAGCCATTGTATTTGCAGCTGTTGCCGCCATACTGCAGCCTGTCAGCGGCGATATTTCCGCTAAATTTGTTGCCAATACACAGCCGGCCAAGCTTGCGGCCATGGAGGCGCACTTTAAAACAGAAACCAATGCGTCGCTGATCATTGGCGGTATACCAGACGTTAGGAATAAAAAGGTGGATTATGCGCTTAAGGTACATGGCTTGCTAAGTTTTATGATAGCAGGCAACACCAGTTACCAGGTAACCGGGCTGGATAAAATTCCTGTAAATAACCAGCCGCCTGTACCGGTGGTGCATTATGCCTTTCAGGTAATGGTAGCATTTGGCATGTTAATGCTGGCGTTTGCATTGCTATACCTTTTTGCAATTTTTAAAAAGCCGGAATGGATAAGGAAAAACTGGTTCCTGAAAATTTTTATAGCCGCAACGCCGATGGGTTTTATAGCCGTAGAGGCAGGTTGGATAGT
>CAZZVY010000269.1:0-4785 GCA_964657585.1 uncultured Mucilaginibacter sp.
CATTCATTACTGGCATTTAAAGCAATTACTGATATCAAAAATGAACTTAAGGTTGATATGACAATCAGGGAATTGTTTTTGCACCCTACTGTTGAAGGATTAGCGTTTTATTTTAAGTCCAGTAACAAAAAGGTATCGCGCATACTCGTCCCTATAAGGGATCATGGTACAAAAATACCATTATACATTGTTTGTGGTGTAGGTGGTACTATTTTTACTTTTAAAGACTTTGTAGAAGCTTTGGATCCAGAACAGCCGGTTTACGGATTGCAACAATCTACAGACGTTAACGACCTTGATCACTTTCCAGATACAATAGAAAATATAGCGTCCATGTATATTACAGAAGTACTGTCAGAAAATCCTGACGGGCCTTATGCGTTAGCCGGCCATTGCCTTGGCGGTATAATTGCCTATGAAATGGCAGCACAGTTAAAGGCAATGGGTAAAAAAGTTGTTTTGCTTACCATGTTTGATAGCGTACCTGTTGAAGAAAAAAGGGTTATTTCGGGCTCATTACCTTATATCAGTCAGTTACCGTTGGCAATAAAAGGATTTATATCAAAGATAGCGCTGAAGGTAAAATTTGAATGGTTCCTTTTAAAGCAGCACCCAAAGCAGGCCTTACTGTATAAACTGAATAAGGTAAAGCTTATAATGAATAACCAACAATTAAATAGGGCCGACGATTTTAATGTTTTCAATCAAATATCAGCCAAGCTTCAAAAAGCCATTAATAATTATACTATGAAGCATCATGATGGCAAGTTGCTGGTTTTTTACGCTAAAGAGCATTATTATTTTATGGACCGCATGAATGGGGTTGTTTATAAAGAACTGGTTTACAGCGCCGATGCCTGGAGTGCTTGGGAAAAATATGCTGCTACGGTAAATATTTACGAAGTTGATGGCGAGCACGCGGCTATGTTCCAACCGGTTCATTCTGGCAAACTGGTTAAAATATTCCAGGAGCATCTTAATGAAATCAATATTTAACATTTAAACATCTGCCTCAAACCTTTATGGTTTTAAATAATTTGTATGAAAACTAAAAACGAGGCGGAAATTGTTGATACTGATAAGGTTCCTTATAAAAAAGGTACGCTGTTAGCTGCTTTTAACCGGTTATCGGCCTATAAAAATATTCCAAAGTTCCTAAAACTTGTTTGGCAAACCAGTCCGGGGTTAACATTAGTAAGTATAGTGCTGCGTTTAGTGCAGGCCGCTTCGCCCCTTATTATCCTTGGTATAGGTAAAGCAATAATAGATCAGGTTGTTTTAATAACACGCAACAAAGATTTGTCCCGGCATGATTTATGGCGGCTGATAATTATTGAATTTATAATGGTACTGCTTACTACTATATTTAACAGGGCAAGCATGCTTTTAGATGATTTATTGGGTGAGTTACTTACAAACCGCACTAACGTAATGCTAATGTCGCACGCGGCCAGGCTTGATTTAGCGCAGTTTGAAGACTCTGTATTTTATGATAAACTTGAAAGGGCCAGGCAACAAACAATAGGGCGCACGGCGCTATTATCACAGGTACTCAATCAAACCCAGGATACAATTACCATGGTTTCGTATCTTACAATACTGTTAGCATTTAATGCATGGATCATTTTAACCCTTATTGTTGCTATGCTCCCGGTATTAATAGGATATAGCTATTTTAATGCAAAGAATTATTCGCTGGTCAGGAGTCAGACACATGGCAAACGTATGCTTGAATACTTTAGCTTGCTGGGTAGCAGCGATCTTACCGCTAAAGAGATCAGATTGTTTGATCTATCATCGTTTTTTATTGAAAGATATAAAACAATATCCGTTAGTTTTTACCGGGCTAAACGCAAATTGGGCATACGTCAATCATTAGCAAGCACACTACTTGCAATACCTGGGGCGGTATGGTTTTATATGTCGTTTATGTATGTTATTAACCAGGTAGTTACCGGCGTATTATCAATAGGCGGCCTTACTTTTTTTTTAGGCGCTATCAGAGGGCTGGCCTCTCTTGTTGGGAACAGCGGTAAACGTATGAAGGCGGTTGCCGAAGGTGCAATTTATCTACAGGATTTTTTTGATTTCTTTACAATCGAGCCAACAATAAAAATAACCTCCAATCCTCGCCCGTTTCCAAATCCGATAATAAAAGGGTTTACGTTTGAAAATGTAGGGTTTAAATACAACAACTCAAACAGATGGGCTAACAGGCATTTGAATTTCACTATAAAGCCCGGCGAAAAAATGGCGCTGGTGGGTGAAAACGGCGCAGGTAAAAGTACAATTGTTAAATTGTTAACCAGGTTATATGAACCTACAGAGGGGCGTATAACGCTTGATGGCTATGATTTGAAGGAATATAATGTAAAGGAACTGCAAATGCACATGGGCGTTATATTTCAGGATTTTATACGGTATCAGCTGTCAGCGTCAGAGAACATTGCCATGGGCAATATAAGTGAACTGGATAATCAGGAACAAATTGAAGCATCGGCCAGGAAAAGCTATGCTAATACTATTATTGAAAAGTTACCGCAAACTTATCAGCAAACTTTAGGTCATCATTTTGCCGGAGGGTTTGAGCTATCAGGCGGCGAATGGCAAAAAGTTGCTTTGGCAAGGGCCTATATGCGCAATGCCCCTATAATAATATTAGATGAACCAACCGCGGCTTTAGATGCACGGTCTGAGTATGATATGTTCCAACGTTTTGCAGAGGTTACAAATAACAAAACAGCCTTATTTATATCACACCGCTTTAGTACCGTGCGTATGGCCGACAGGATTATGGTATTGGAAAAAGGTGAAATAATTGAAATGGGCAGCCATGATGAACTGTTATTAAAGGAAGGCCGCTATGCAGAACTATTTGAACTGCAGGCATTAGGTTATAAATAACATAATTTTGCCATGGCCCTTAAAATGCCTGCCAGTTTGAATACAATGAACATTATTTAATGGCGCCAAATCGGCGGCAGGTATTTTTACTTAAGGCGCAGTGCTTTATCGATCCATCTTTTTTATATTTGCCGCATGACTAAAGAACAAGTTCAGGATTTGAGGGATAGAACAGCTTCCCTGAGGAGGCATCTTTGACATTGATAAGAAATTAGAACTGCTAACCAAAGAGCAGGAAATAACCGTGGGGCCCAGTTTTTGGGACCATCCAAGAGAGGCGGAGAAAGTGCTGGCCTCCATAAAAAGCAAGAAGGTATGGACTGATCAATACCAGAAGCTGTCGTCGGTTATTGATGATACCGCCGTGCTTTTTGAGTTTTACCAGAGCGGTGACGCTACTGAAGCAGAGATGCAGGAGCAGTACAACCTGGCCATTAAAGCCGTAGAAGAACTGGAGTTTAAAAATATGCTCTCGGCAGATGAAGACCAGCTGAATGCCGTATTGCAGATAACCGCCGGCGCCGGCGGTACCGAAAGCTGCGACTGGGCCAGCATGCTGATGCGCATGTATATGATGTGGGGCGAACATAACGGCTATAAGATAAGCGAGCAGGATTACCAGGAGGGCGACGTGGCCGGTATTAAGACCGTAACCCTGCAGTTTGAGGGCGACTTTGCCTACGGATACTTAAAAGGCGAAAATGGTGTGCACCGTCTGGTGCGCATATCACCGTTTGACTCCAACGCCAAACGGCATACTTCGTTCGCCTCGGTGTATGTGTACCCGCTGGTTGATGATACCATTGAGATAGAGATTAACCCGGCTGATGTAGAGTTTGAAACTTTCCGCTCAGGCGGCGCAGGCGGACAGAACGTGAACAAGGTGGAAACCGCCGTACGTTTATATCACAAGCCATCAGGCATTATTATCAAGAACCAGGAATCGCGCTCGCAATTGCAGAACAAGGATAATGCCCTGCGCCTGCTAAAATCTCAGTTGTACGAAATTGAGATGCGCAAACGCCAGGAAACCAGCAATGCCATTGAGGGCAACAAAAAGAAAATAGAATGGGGCAGCCAGATACGCAACTATGTGCTGCACCCCTATAAACTGGTAAAAGACCTGCGTACCGACCATGAAACCTCAAACGCCCAGGCCGTGCTTGACGGCGACCTGGATGAGTTCCTGAAAGCTTATTTAATGGAATTTGGCGGATCGAAGTAACTATCTTGTTTAAGCCATTTCTAACGTAAAGAGATATCTTATAACCGCCAGAAGCATCTTCGGATTACATGTCGTATAAGGTTCCTCGCTACCGCTCGAAATTACATTCTTGAGTTTTGCTGCCGACTTTTATTACCGGCGCGAGTTTTAGAGCGGGGCCGTGATGGCCTCATTCGTGACCGAAATGCTTTTTCGAATCGCATTGCAAGGAACAAGCAATCTCTTATACTCAATGTCAGTGGTTACCACCAAGGCCACCTCTGCCTAAACAATCTGTAATAAAGTATGTAACATTTTCGATAATCTACGATAATTTCGTAGATTATCCTTTAATTTAACTAACCGTTTAGTTAATTCCCTTTCAATTATGAAAAATGTAAAGCACATCATACTCGCGTTAGCATTAGTGCTGCTGGCCATATTAGGCTACGATTATACCTTACAAAGATTGTTTAAAGGGCGGGCAATAGTGCATAAGCATTACTACAAACCGCAAGATACATTGAAACAGCGGCAGGATCAGCTATAGGTTGTTGTTGTGCAAACTATGTTAACTTATGTTAAAGTTTTAAATTCCTTAAAATATTTAAGCGGGATAAACGATTATACTGTTATATGAATCGCAGTTTGTTTATGCCGACCCCAAAAAACACCCT
>CAZZVY010000270.1:0-4776 GCA_964657585.1 uncultured Mucilaginibacter sp.
AGACTATATCGATTATATGAAGACGGGTAAGATAGGTCTGCAATTTAAGCGCCGGTTTTGGGAGGAGGATGAGCATTTGTATGGCGGTATTACCCATACCAATAATGAGCTGACACAAATATTTTACCCATCTTATGATTACCTGGGAAAAAAAGGGATATTGATAGGTTACTATAACTTTAATGATAAGGCCAAGCGTACGGGTGAACTAAGCTATGCCGATCGAGAGAAACTCGCATTAAGTAAAGGCAGGTTAATTCACCCTCAATACGATACCGAATTTGAAAAATCATTTTCTGTTAGTTGGCATAAAACAAAGTATAATTTAGGCGGCTGGGCGGAATATAGCACCGATACGCGCAAAAACCAGTACCCGGTTTTATTGAAACCGGATGGTAACGTATACTTTGCGGGCGAACACCTTACCTATTTAAACGCCTGGATGGCCGGCGCTTTTGAATCGGCCAGGAGCGTGGTAGCGGCCTTACACGGGCGCATGACAGAACAAAGGATAACATACCCTGCGCAGAATGTAAAGGGATAATAATATACGCAAACAAACACTCAAAAAACTAAACACATGGCACACGCAATCAATCGCAGAAGCTGGATCAAAACCAGCGCATTAATGGCCGGGGGACTGGCTGTTGCATCAGGCACAATTGAAAAATTAGCTGCAGCACCGTTGTTGAACAAAACAACATTGGCTAATGCCCCTGAATTTTTATCTGAACATGATTATTTAAGTCAGGTTCCCCCCGGCGAAATGAAAGCTAAGTTAAACGCTAACGAAAATCCGTTTGGCCCATCGCCTGCTGCAAAAAAAGCATTGCAGGAAGCTATCGATGGCAGTTTCCGTTACCCAATGGGGAGCCAGCGTGTGTTAGCCCAAAAGATTGCCGATCATGAAGGTCTTACAACTCAAAATATATTATTAAGTTCTGGTTCAACCCCGTTATTACAGGCTGCAGCCATGCACTTTAGCAAGGGCGGTAAATCGATCATCAGCGGCGACCTGTCGTACAATGATTTGCCGGGTGCAGTTTCAAAGTTTGGAGGTACATGGGTAAAAGTTCCAATGACGGCCGATTTTAAACTTGATCTTGATGCTATGGAAGCTAAGGTTGACGCTAATACCAGCCTTATCTATTTATGTAATCCTAACAACCCGACAGCAACTTTGCTGGATACCGCCAAGCTGAAGTCTTTCTGCGAGCGGGTATCTAAAAAAACCTGCATCATGATTGATGAGGCTTATATTGATTACTTACCAAACCCTCAGGAAGTAAGTTTAATGGGCGGCGTTAAGGCCGGGCAAAACATTATTGTAGCACGTACCTTCTCCAAACTATATGGTTTTGCAGGTTTACGCTGCGGTTATTTTGTGGGCCAGCCTGATACCCTAAGGGCCATAGGCGGTTATACCACCAGCGGTATGGCTTTATCAGCTACTACTATTGCGGCAGCAATAGCTGCTTACCAGGAAACCCCTTTCTTAACTGAAGCTTTGAAAAAAGCGATGGCCTCAAAAGAGTTCCTTTACTCAACCCTTAAAAAAGAAGGATATGACTATATTCCTTCTTCAGCCAACTTTGTATTATTCCCTATTAAAATGAGCACCTCGCAGTTTAACCAGGAAATGAGCAAACGGGGTGTAGGTATACGCACCTGGAATTATAACGGTAAAGATTACTGCCGGGTAAGTATAGGTACTATGGAAGAAATGCAGGTTTTTGCTGATGCCTTTAAACAACTATCGTAAACTACCGGGACTGTCTATATACTATCATCTGCCAGGGAATGCAGCATTAAGCTGCATTTCCTGATTTTGACACATTTTATGCGTAAACTATCAATTACATTTTTGCTTGCGGTTGCAGTAACATTTGCAAACGCCCAGGCCAAGGCACCCAATCCAAGGCCTTTAACTATGGATGAATATACTAAGGCGTTAACTTACACTATTCCCGATCTGGATAAAGATACCTATGTAAAGTTTGACAACGCCTATGTGCTTGACCGCTATGAAGGCCGCAAACCTTACTTTATAACCGGAAGCGACGGCCTTAAGAAACGGATTGACCTGTATAAACTAATGGCCAAGGAGGGTATGCAGGAAATTGGCCTGATGGTTTTTTATACCACCGAGAAGGGAAAGGTATATAAAACTGTTGTGCCGGATTTTACTGCCGATGCCAAAGTATGGGATAAGTATTTTAACGATATTGATAACATTAACAAAGAAGAGACTAATTTTATCCTGAAGCTGTCATACATTCTTTCTAAAGAGATGGCTTTTCAGCAATATAAGGTGATTAATGGCGGCAAAGATATGAAAGAGGAAAACGCCACCTATGGCAATGATATTTGCTTTCCAGGCGATGAGGAAGTGACCATGGCTAACGGCAGCAAAAAACTGTTGAATACAATTATGCCTGGTGATGAGGTGATCACTATTGATCCGGCCACAAAAGTATCCAGCATTGTAAAGGTAAAAGAGCTAACCACCCATGCTGCTAAAAATTATGCGTTGACTCGGCTGGTATTAGTTTCAGCAAAGGTTAAAACTGCGAATACAGGGCAGTTCATCAGGTTAAACAGTAAAGTATTACAGGCTACACCAAACCACCCGATGCTGACCAAAGATGGCAACATAAAAATTGGTGAAATTAAAGTAGGGCAGGAAGTCCTTTGCCTTAACGAGCAAACCGGTAGTTATGAAGCCTTTACTGTAATGCAAAAATCTGAAAAAGGCGGCGGTATACAAAAGGTATATAATATAGTTGCCGATGGCGGGAGTACTTTGCTAATGAACGGCGTAATGGTAATGCAGAAGTGACAACTGATTTATGGAGCGGAATGCTGATATAAGCCCTATCTTATAGATTCAAGATAAGCTAATAAAATTATATTTATTTCAGTAATTATTGAAAATTAAATAATTTTATTAATTTTGTATATGCATATAATATGGCATATACAACAATTCATTTGTTTGGCGGGTATTGCGCAGATTTGTCTGGCGGCTGGCAGCCTTGCTATCCCAGCAATACTGAACTGGAAAACTGAACTTGCTACGGTTCAACCGCTCATTAAACAAATGTTCTGGACGTATGCTGCATATATCCTGGTTATTAATCTGGGCTTTGGATTAATTTCATTATTTGATTATGCTGAGTTGATCAACGGCTCATATATATCCATGCTTTTGACCGGTTTTATCGCAGTATACTGGATATCCCGAATATTGATACAGTTCCTTTATTTTGATAGAAAATATTTTCCAACCGGAAAATGGTATATTTTAGGGGAGATTGCGCTGAATGTACTGTTTTTGTTTTTAAGCACCGTGTATACCGCAGCATGCTATACAAATTACCTAAAAAGCTAAGCATGCAGCCGCAAATATTACATATTATCTTTTTTTCGTTTATAAACCTATTTATTGTTTCCGCCGGATACTTATTTATAAAAGGGAAATCAATACTGGCAGTATGGGTGATGTTTGTGCTTAGTATCATTGCCGTTAATTTTTTGTTTGTAAGCGAAAGCCCGGTTATAAGGATGCTGGCAATAACATGCACAACTTTTACCAGTATGAAAGTTGTTACGGCAACAGAAAGTTATAAAAGCAAAAAGCTGTGCTTAAAATTTAACCAATGGGCCATGTTTGCTTTGGGATGGGCTGGTATGCGTGCACAGCCTTTTGAAACTTTAGGGTATAAGTCTTTATCAAATGTATGGCCACTGATTCGGTTTGGCACTAGTCGCATTATTGCAGGGCTTTTGTTAATTTCCTTTGCACATATAGTATTATCGTTAAATTTAAATATTAAGATAGAATATGCTTTAGTTAGTATAATACTGCTGATAGGCTTTAGCTTGACAATACATTTTGGATTATTAAATATTAGTGCAGGTGTATGGCGTTTACAGGGTGTTAACGTTTACTCCTTATTCAGGGAGCCTGCCAAAGCCACAAGCCTTACTGAGTTATGGTCCAGGCGATGGAACCTGGCTTTTAGCGAAATGACCTCTATTGCTGTATTTCGTCCCTTAGCAAACCGGGTTGGTAGCGGAACAGCGCTGATGTTATCTTTTGCATTTTCAGGCTTGCTGCATGAACTGGCTTTAAGCGTTCCGGTAAACGCCGGTTATGGGTTGCCATTATTGTATTTTATTATACAAGGTGTAATGGTCTTGATAGAAAAATTATTAATCAGACGCAATATCACATTGCTGCAACACAAAGTTATTGGCCGGATATGGACCTTTTTTTGGCTTATAGCGCCTATGCCATTACTCTTTCACGTTTACTTTATAAAAGAAGTTTTGTGGCCGCTGGCAGCCCTGCATGTTCACTTATAATCATAAATTATTTAGCAGCCTTAGCCTTTTTAACGTCTGTTAAAGTTACTGCGCTGGCCTTGTTACCAAAGCTGTTGCGCACATAAGTAAGCACATCAGCAATTTCCTGATCCTTGAGTATGCTTTGTGCAGGCATTACATTACTGTACTTGTTGCCGTTAATTTCTACATCTTCAGCAAAGCCATTAAGTAAAATCTTTACCAACCGGCCTTTATCACCCAAAACATAGGTTGTTTTTATTAAAGGCGGGTTCATATTAGGTACACCACCTCCATCAAGCTGGTGGCAGGTAACACAATACAAAGTATACACTTTTTTACCTGAAGCTATAGCGGATGTTAAGCCGCCAACAGGTTTATGCGCCTGGGCAAAAGTTTGGGTTGCTAAAAAACAAATAAATAAGGATA
>CAZZVY010000271.1:0-4737 GCA_964657585.1 uncultured Mucilaginibacter sp.
CCATTTTTAAAGGGCTGAAATACTACAAACGCTCCGGCCTGCGGTTCAGGGGCACGGTTCCATGAACCGTGAAAAGCTATAAAAGCGCCATTCTTATATTTTTCAGGAAACAAATTACCGGTATAGAACAGCAAACCATCGGGCGCTAAATGGCCGGGAAAGGCAACCAACGGATCAATGTAATCTTTACTTCCTTCTTTTTTACCATCGCCGCCATATTCTGGCGCTTGTATCTTTTTATGCTGAAACTCATCATAATATATATATGGCCAGCCAGCGTTATCCCCTTTTTTTAGCGCATACAAACATTCCGCGGGTAATAATGACGACTGTTTAGTGTCATACATTTCCGGGAAAATATCATGTAACTGGTCGCGTCCATGTTGCATTACAAAAAGCTGGTTCAGTTGTGTGTTCCAATCCAGACCTACTACATTACGCAAACCGGTAGCATACCGAGCGCCGTCTTTATAAGTTTGATTTGGTTTATCTGCCTTAAACATCCATATACCACCGGCAGAGTCTAAAATAGGGCAGCCCTTAACGCCCATAGAGTGCAATTGGCGGTCTTTCTCCTGGCATGAGTTGGAGTAAGCGCCTACATTAACATAGATATTGCCGGCATTATCAAGCACAATTGATTTAGTTTCATGCTCCCGGCCCATTTTCAAACCAGTAATTATTTTCTCAGGCTCATTGGGGTTAACAACTTCATTGTTAGCATTAAGTTTATAACGAAATACTTCCTGGTTAGACGATGCATATAAATAGCCATCCTTTAAATAAATACCGGTACCGCCATAATTACCGAAGCCAGAAACCAATGTAGCTTTTCCCTCACCATTTAATTTATACATCAAAATGCCTTTGCCATCTTTAACCCGGGCAAGCTTCACATACATTAGCCCATTAGCGGTAACAACAATATGCCTGGCCTGTGCGCCGGTTTCGGCAGTTATAATAGCCTCAAAACCAGCAGGAAGTTTTAATCCGGTATTGTCAAAAGCTTTATAAAAATCAGATCTTAACACCGGAGCTGCAAAAATGATAGCAGCTGTAATAAGCATTGGTAAAAATGAAGTTAACAGGTATTTATTTTTCATAAGGTTAAATTATCCCGTATTACGAATATAATTGTTAAAAGATTAAGTCTTAAAGATGTTTTGATTTAAAGTAATCTGTATGTGAAATGTTACAATCGACTTTTTCATAAACATTATTGCAATAAAATTAAAAAAACAATATTCTGCTCAGATACTACTAACAATTAGCATCGGTTATTTATCAATAGCCTGATATTGATCTGTTATATAGTTATAACAAATCGGCTTGTAATGGGCTTTAGCTTTGATTTGATTACCTAAATTAATTGCTCATCATTTTTAAAAATGAAGCTAATTTATCTTTCATTTCGCGGCGGTCTGCAATAAAATCCAGAAAACCGTGTTCCTGCACAAATTCAGCAGTTTGGAAACCTTTAGGCAGGTCTTTTTTTATGGTTTCCTTTATTACCCTTGGGCCGGCAAACCCAATTAAAGATCCGGGTTCAGCAATGTTAATATCTCCCAGCATGGCATAAGATGCTGTAACGCCGCCTGTTGTAGGGTCAGTCAGTAACGAAATATAAGGGATTTTCGCTTGGGCCAATAAGGCCAGTTTGGCTGATGTTTTAGCCATTTGCATTAATGAAAACGCGGCCTCCATCATGCGCGCGCCGCCCGACTTAGATATCATTAAAAAGGGGGCTTTAGTCGCAATACAATGATCAATAGCCCGGGCAATCTTCTCGCCTACCACCGACCCCATGGAGCCGCCGATAAAATTAAAATCCATACAAGCAATTACAATGTCTTGTCCATCGGTTTTACCATAAGCGGCGCGGATGGCATCGTTTAATCCTGTTTTTTTTATGGTTTCCTTTAACCGGTCGCTATATTTTTTAGTATCTTCAAAATGCAGCGGGTCGCCTGATGTAAGGCCTGGCGCTAATTCAGTAAATTCGTTGTTGTCAAATAATATAGCAAAATATTCTTTTGAACCAATGCGTATGTGATAACCGCAATAATGGCAAACATATTGATTTTCAACCTGTTCCGAATAATGAAGAGGCTTTTTACAGTTAGGACATTTGTTCCAAATCCCGTCGGGGGCTTCCTTCTTTTCCTCTGTAGACGTTATGATTCCTTTAAGTTCCCTTTTAAACCACGACATATTATCTTCTTTCTCTTCCAATATCTGCAAAGAAACAAATTTTTACTTACATTGAAGCAGCAGACACAAGATTTGAGATGCCTTACCGGCAATCAAAAATATTCCTCTCAGTTTAATTATCTTAAATCTCATATCTCACATCTAAATTCTATTAACTACCTTCGATTATAAAATCACTCATAATTATGGATCTAAAAAGTTACAAAGGGGTATTGCATGGCGACCAGGTGCAGCAACTGTTTGAAATAGCCAAAAAGCATAAATTTGCTTTGCCTGCCGTAAACGTTATTGGTACAAACAGCATCAACGCGGTTATGGAGACCGCCGCGGCGGTAAAATCGCCGGTGATGATACAATTATCAAACGGTGGCGCACAGTTTTATGCAGGTAAATCGCTTGATAATTCAAAATTGCAGGCCTGTATTTTAGGCGGAATATCAGCTGCCAAACATGTGCATTTATTAGCTGAACATTATGGCGTTGCGGTAGTATTGCATACCGACCATGCAGCAAAGAAATTACTGCCCTGGATAGATGGTTTGCTTGATTATGGGGAAAAGCATTTTACAGAAACAGGCAAGCCTTTATTTTCGTCACATATGCTCGACCTGTCAGAAGAACCTATTGAGGAAAATATTGAAATATCATCGAAATATCTGGCACGTATGGCTAAACTGGGCATGACCCTTGAAATTGAACTGGGTGTTACCGGCGGCGAGGAAGATGGTGTAGATAATAGTGATGTAGATAGTTCCCGTTTATATACCCAGCCCGAAGATGTAGCATATTCGTATGAGGAGCTTTCAAAAGTTAGTCCACGGTTTACTGTAGCAGCTGCATTTGGCAATGTGCATGGTGTGTACAAACCTGGTAATGTAAAGCTGCAGCCAATTATTTTACATAACTCACAGGAGTATGTGAAAAAAAAGTTTGAGTTGACTGCCGAAAAACCCATAAATTTTGTTTTTCATGGCGGTTCAGGTTCAAGCCAGGAAGAAATAAGGGAAGCCATATCTTACGGCGCTATTAAAATGAATATTGATACCGACATGCAATGGGCTTATTGGGAAGGTATCAAAAATTATTACCAGGCTAAAGAAGGTTATCTGCAGACACAGATAGGCAATCCGGAAGGTGAAGATTCGCCTAACAAAAAATATTATGACCCGCGGGTATGGTTGCGAAAAGGCGAGGAAAACTTTGTAAAACGTTTAACCGAAGCTTTTAACGATCTTAATTGTATAGATGTAAACAGCAAGCTTTAAAACTTATAGTTTTACCTGAAACGTCAGTACATTTGTGTGCTGGCGTTTTTATTTTTAAATATTTAAACCCCTATAATTATTACCATGAGCAAAAAACCAAATAAAAATCTTTTCGAAAGATTTTCTAATTGGGCAACTATGGCCACAGGCAGTTCAGCCGCATTCATCATTGCCATTGCAATTATTTTGATATGGATTGTAACCGGGCCCATCTTTAAATACTCCGATACCTGGCAACTGATAATTAATACCGGCACAACTATCGTTACCTTTTTGATGGTATTCCTCATTCAGAAATCGCAGAATAAAGATTCAAAAGCGGTTCATCTAAAATTGAACGAACTGTTAGCATCGCACCAGGGCGCCAGCAACCGCATGGTTGATATTGAAGATTTAACTGAAAAAGAATTAGATCAGTTGCATAAATATTATGTAAAATTATCTGACTTGGCAGAAAAAGAGGACGACATTACCTGTAGCCATTCTATAGATGCAGCAGAAGAAAACCATCATATTAAATTAGAGCACTCTAAAACCAAACCTCATTATAACAATGCCAGAAAGCAAAAAGATTCAGGTAAGTAAGGTAACTGAACCGGCTGATCTTGAAAAAGTATATGCCATACGCCGGGAAGTTTTTGTTGTTGAACAGAATTGCCCGCCCGAACTGGAATGGGAATTTGAAGATGAATCTAACCATTTTTTAGCTACAGCTAACGGTGAAGGTGCCGGCGCTGCGCGCTGGCGTAAAACCGATAAAGGCTATAAACTGGAACGCTTTGCTGTATTAGATAAATTCAGAGGGTTAGGTATAGGACAGGCGCTTGTGAAAACAGTGTTAGCTGATTTGCCGGCTGATGCAGATTATATTTACCTGCATGCGCAGATACAAGCAGTGGGTTTGTATGAAAAATTTAACTTTAGCAAAACCGGCCCTGAATTTGAAGAAGCAGGGATAAGGCACTACAAAATGGTTAAAATTAAAATGCCAGACTTTCATTAAACGCAGTTCCTTTACATGATTATATCAGCTGTGGCAGCTATTGCCCAAAACCGTGCACTTGGCAAAAACAACCAGTTGCTTTGGCACCTGCCTAATGATCTGAAACATTTTAAGCAGATAACCAGCGGCCATACAATTATTATGGGCCGTAAAACTTATGAGTCGGTTGGTAAGCCATTGCCAAACCGCCGTAATATTATTATCACCCGGCAAAAACTGCAAATTACGGGTTGCGAAGTGGTTAATTCTCTTGAGGAG
>CAZZVY010000272.1:0-4731 GCA_964657585.1 uncultured Mucilaginibacter sp.
ATTACAACAAAAACTATAAGGTAACAAAACATTGCCTGTTACGTAAAAGCGGAATAATAGCATTGATCAGTTTGTTTGTAAAGCGGTCATTCCCATATCTAATATAATGAACAGGATGAAATTTTTTAGCGTATTATGGTTGATAGTTGTTATTGTTTATGCAAGCGGGGCTGCCGTATGTGAATCAGCAGCACAATCCCAGGCAATCTCTAAAGCCAGATCAAACGCTGCAGCAAAGCTAAGCGCGGGGAAATACAAAGCAAATGAGCATCCTGCTGCTATAGATGCCTTAAAGTAACTACCTAAAGCAAGTCTGCGGCATATTAGGTTTGTAAAAAACAAATTCCACTCGGAAGTATTTAACGTATCGATGCCTCGTGGATCATACCTGTAAGCGTTCCCGCTTTATTTTTTTTACCTTTCTTAAGCGTGGACTCCTACGTTAATTCGCCGTCAGGCGTGGACGCCTGACGGGGCGGGGAAGTATAAAAAGTGTAAACCATGATTTTACGATTTTTTACTGCTTGTTTCAAAGAACAAGGCACGAGCGGCACGCTCGCGCCAGCGCGTGGTCTGCTCCTGGCGGTGATACCTACCAGTATTCTTTGGGACCAGCAGACTATGATTGGATCAATAATCTAAATAAGCGTGGCGCAAATGAAGGGTTGTTCTTTCTGCTAATGGCCAAGCCTATATTAAGATGGCGCTAATATAACAGATCAATTAGCTATAAATAACTATCTTACTAACCTATATATGTCCTTAAATAATACACAATGAAAAAAATAACATTATTAATCGTAACACTATTTATAATAATAAAGCTTGGATATGCTCAAAGTTTTGATGATTTAAAAATTAACATCACAAACAAAGAGTTTAAACAAGAAGTTGACAACTATAGTTTATATATCAAACAATGGGCCGTTGATAATAGAAAGGCTAATTATATAATTTCGATAGACCAAGATAACTTCAAAGACACTCATATCATTACTTTTAATGTAATAATATCAAAATCCTTTATAGCACTCTTTAATGCATCGTATTTTACATTCAGTAATGGAATATTAGTATTAATACATCAAGACTTGGCAGATTTTGTTGATCCTAATGTAAGTTTCACCAATTTCATTATCAACAATTACTGGATAGATAAGCCATTGGATAAGTCCACGCCATCACAAACAACTTCAAAAGACACGGAGCCTTTAACACCGACTGACCTCAGGGGTATCACATTACCGAGGTCATGGATTTTAATTTTTAAAAATAACAAATTAATCAGTACAACAAGCGATCTACATGAGATTAGAACACAATAGTATTTTTCAAACAATTTAATTCCCGCCCCGTCAGGCATCCACGCCTGACAGGGCGGGATATATGTTTATGATGGCCCCTATTTAGCACAAGTCTTGTCCCTGCAAAGGTTGAAAGTACATTCCCGCCCCGTCAGGCGTCCACGCCCGACAGGGCGGGAATTATGTTTATGATGGCCCCTATTTAGCACAAGTCTTGTCCCTGCAAAGGTTGAAAGTACATTCCCGGCTGATAACGCATATTTACATTATTGAGGTTCCCACAATTGCACTTTGTTACCTTCCATATCAATAATATGCACAAATTTACCGTAATCATAGGTTTCAATATTGTCTACAACCGTTACGCCTTCTTTTTTCAGTTCTTCAACAAGCGCTTCCAGGTCAGCCACCCTGTAGTTGATCATAAAGTCCTTTGCCGAGGGTTCAAAGTATTTTGTTGTTTCGGCAAAGGGGCTCCACGTGGTAGAGCCTTCCTTATCAGGCTCCGCCGCTTCCCTCCACTCAAATGTTGCCCCGTAATCATTAGTATCTAAACCCAGGTGGGTTTTATACCATTCTTTCATTTGGTTAGGGTCTTTGCATTTAAAAAAAATGCCCCCAATTCCTGTAACTTTTTTCATTTTTTGGTTTTTATAAGTTATGTAAGTACTATACTAATAAGGTAAATAACGCCATAATTACAGGGGTTGCCAGGTGTAATCTATGCAGCCTTTGCTTCAACAGGGCGTTTTCTTAAGATCAGGGCGGCTATCAGCGAAATTATTACGCCCACCGGCACAATTTCCATATATGTGAACAAGGCATTAAAAAGCGGGTTTTTATATAAGTGCGCATAACTGTCTATCCCATCCATTTGCTTTTTTATAGCAGCTGCGCTGGCGCCACTGGCTTTCATATCGGCCAGCATAAGGGCTTTATATTTAACAAAAAAGTCAGGAATAAACCAGGTAAAATCTATCATCCATACCACCACATACATTGTTGAGGCTATCAGGGTAATCAGTAACCCTATCCTGAACGCTTTGCCAAAACTGATGGTGCCGTTGTTATAATTATCACGATAGTTTTTAACGGCCACAAATATTACCGATAAACCCAGTATCATGGTAGCATACCCAAAATACATGCGGGTATTCATACTCATATGGGTGGTGATAAACTGTTCGCTTACTAAAAACCAGCCAACACTTATTAATCCGCCTATTAAACCACAAATCAGGATTATTCTTTTCATATTTCTAAGTTTATTCCGGTTCAAAATTGGGTTAAGGGTTTGGTTTTCCGCTCATACTTTCGGGTGATTTTTTAAAATTTTTGATTTTTAAAGATCAAGCCTGTTAAGGTATCAAACATAACCGCTTTGCCTTTTCAATAGCCTGTGTACGGCGTTCTGCTTCGAGTTTTAAAAAAAGGTTTGAAGTATGGGTTTTAACCGTGTTTAATGATACAAACAAGCGTTCGGCAATTTGCTGGTTGCTTAACCCATTGGCCATCAATTGTAAAACCTCCAGCTCACGGTTACTAAGGCGAAGGCTGTTTGCCGTTTCACGGTTTAATACAAATGCCGGATGGGCCATCACCTGTTTTTCAACTACTACAGTTTTTACTTTTGGGGTTATAAGCTTTTTGGCCAGCCATATACCCAAAGCTGTAAACATCAGGGCAATGGCCCCTGCATAAATCTCCACCGCGTGGTCCATAATAACAAAGCGCCACTCCAGCCATTTCAGCAATAACAACAGCGTGGCTAATGAAATGCCGTATAGTATATTTTGTTTATTTTTTTGAAATACGTTAAAAATCATTTAAATGATGCCGGTTTTTAAAAATAGCAATTTAACATTATTATCATTATATAACATGCCCAATAACGGCATCTTATATTAAATATTAGCCAATAAAATAAAAGGTTACCGCCAATGCAGAGAGCCTGAAAGAGATGCTTTAGGCTGCAAACTTACCGTAAGCAAATATTTTTCGCCCACTGGCGCGATGCATTGCTGGAAAAGCCTGGCATACTTATAGTTAAATAATCATGCTTTTGGTGGCATAGCATTGTTTGTAACGGATGGCGATAATACAATCTTAATGGTTTATGTTCCCTTTAATCTATAGATGGTTAAAGGCAGTTTATATCCAGGGATTACCTTTCTTAATAGAGCTTATTTGATTAATGATTTTCAAACCCGACATTAATCATCAAACTCTTAATGAAATAAAGATTTTACAATTAAAAATTTAATTATCAGGCAATTCTGTTGTGAAAAAAATTATATTCACTTCAATTTATTTAACTAACCCTTCATAATGAAAAAGTTTACCCTTATTTGTGGTATGGCCATACTGGCTGTTGCCTTCAATTGCTTAACAGCATCGGCACAAAGTTACAAAATGGCCGATGTTTGCAACTATCCCTTCCCGCGCGATATGACCAGCGCGGCCACCGGCTCAAAGATTGCCTACTCCGTAGAAGAGCAGGGCCGGCGCAATATTTATGTAGCCAGCGGGCCTGATTTTACCATCAGGAAACTAACCAGCTATAATAAGGATGACGGGCAGGAACTGAGCAGCATCACCATTTCAAAGGACGGTAAATACGTAATATATGTACGGGGCGGCGAGCACAGCGGTAATTACGACCGCAGCCGCGTGGTAAACCCCGGGAACGACCCCATTACTCCGAAGATACAGGTTTGGAGCATCCCCTTTGCAGGCGGCGTTCCTAAACTGCTGGGCGACGGCGATTACCCGGTAGTATCCAATAGCCGGGTAGCCTGGATAGGCACGGACAGCCACGTTTGGATAGCCCCAACGAGCGGCATTACCGCAGGGAAGCTTGGGCTCGATCCACTGGGCACCTGCACGGGCCTGCAATGGTCGCCGGATGGTACCAAACTGGCTTTTGAATGTAACAGGACGGACCATGCTTTTATAGGACTGTATACCAATGAGAATACACCTATTGAATGGGTGGCGGCCGGTTTTTTCCGTGATTCCAACCCGCAATGGTCACCTGATGGCAAAAAGATAGCTTTTTTGCGTTCCCCTGCTAACCCGGTTACTGCTGGCGGCGGTTTTGGCGGAATTGCCCCTGCGGCGGTTACAACTCCTGGTGGGGCAGCTACGGCAGCGCCAGGCGCAGGCCGTGGGAATGGTGGCAGGAACCGCAACGGTGCTGCAGCACCCACCCCTGGCGCGCCTGCAACGGCGGCAACTCCTGCTGTAAATGCAACTCCTGGTGCCCCGGCCGCGGCGGCAGCACCGGCGCAGCAACGCGGCTTTGGCGGCGGCGGGCGCGGCGGCAGGGGCGATGTTTATATTGCCGACTTGGCCAACGGAAAGGCCGACTTATTTTTTAAGATGCCGCAGGGGCAGCGCGCATCGTTCTCCAATTTTCACTGGGCTA
>CAZZVY010000273.1:0-4724 GCA_964657585.1 uncultured Mucilaginibacter sp.
TCAGCCGTAAACTAAACAATATAAAAGTCAATCTTTGCTAAATGCACAACAGGTAACTAATATATAAATCAATTTTATTTTTTCTCCTTTTTCTCCCAGTCCTTAATCACTTTTTTTGTAAAATCAATATCCGCATTGTCGTCAGATGCAAAGATCATAATGCCACCCTTTTTTCCATTCTTGGGTTCCTAGTTGGTCAGCGCTATAGCATCATCAATTGAGTTGGCAAAATCATTCTTGCCGTTGGCTCCGTCGTTGTAAAGCCCCATCAATATTTTTTCCTTGGGATACATCGCAGCTACCTCGTTAAACAAATTGATATTATCCTTTATGTGGCATGAAATGAACCGCCATAGCCCATCAATTCGACCCAGTCAAAGCTATCAGGACGGGCTTTTATAGTTTGCTCGAACTCACGGTAACGATTGTTGCTTACAATACTTAGTAGCTTGTTGCTTCCGGATTTTGGTCCCCAATATTTACTGATTGAGTCAACAATAGCTAAATAAAAATCGCTTGCCGCCCTAACTCGTGCTTCCGCATCAATACTTAGACCGTCAACACCAAGTTCGTTAATATACCTTTGCCGTAAATGAGTTACAAAATCGTGGATTTTTTCTGATTGAGGCTTATCTTTATACGTTTCAGAATAATACTTGTTGCCAGGCTTGCCTGGATCATAATCTTCAAATGTTGGCTCGCCGCGGTTCCAGCCTGCATTGGTAAATATTGGGCAGATCAGTTTTGTGCCAGAGCGCTGCACCTTTTTGATCTCACGGATCATTTTTCGCCAGGTTATATTTGTAGCCCCATCTACCGGCTGATCGGATGGTGAGTTTCCCTGATTTACCGTAAAGCCCCCGCCCCATACATGCATGATTGACGCATGTTTATAAAATTTTTCAGTGGGTAAAGCAAAGGTGGTTTGCCCGTGTACTAAATAAGTTTGGTAATACACAGCAAGTATCGGAAAATTAAGTCGGCTAACCGGCTTATCAGCGTTCACTTCGGTTTGGGAAAGTGAAATTACCGGTATTATAAAAATTAATAATATGGCTAAATGTATCTTTTTCATTTAAATGTTGTTTATAGGTAAGAAATTAATCATGAGTATATTGGATAACATAGCTCCCTCTTTTGAGATAGGATTGTTTTGCAGAATCGGGTATCGTTTTTCCGTTAATGGTGACATGCCAAACAAATGAATCGTTCGGCCTAAAGAAAATACCTGTATAACTTTCGGGTATACTGATGTGATACAGGTATGTTTTCTCTTTTATCTTCTTCCAGTCGACCATTGCACGATTATGGTTGCCGATCGGAACGATACCCTTGGCCCAGGTTAGTTTTGTTCCGGTATATGGGTTTATCTGAATGGCTTTATAAGCGGGGCTGGCAGGCGAAATGCCGAGTATATTTTGTGAGAAAAATAGTAAAGGAGAGCCACCCCACGCGTGACTGTAATCACCCGAATATCCATATTCTGTTTTCTCGTTCCAATTTTTCTTAAGGGGTATAGGTTGCTGTATCGATGGCATTTTTCCACAGGTCAACCTGTTCTAATCCTCGATCGATTTGATCGATATGATTTAAGGCAGCAAGCACATAGGACATAAAATAAGGCTGTAGCTGATATTCTTTTTGTGTGACTATATAATTCATCAATCTTGGCTGCTCGGCTTTAGGAACGATATCGTAATGGACGGCTAATGTATTCGCATGTGCGCTATAGGTTACGATGTCTTTATCAGCAGGAAGCCAGGTGCCTGGTTTTGTCGTTGTAATAAAAGGTATTCCGTCTTTGTATAGTCCCTTTTCTTTTACCCATAGCTTTTTATTCAGTCCCTCCTTGATTTTAAAAGCAAGGGCGTCATTTTCTTGGGATGCCTGGTCGTTTCCGAATTGCTTGTATAAGGAGGAAGCGTCTGTCAAAGCCTTATAATACATCATAGTCAGATATCCCATACCGATGACGGCAGGTGGATGATGCGCATTAAAACCATCAATACTGATCCAATCCATAAACATGTAATTTGGGTGTTTGATAACAGATAATCCTTGTCAAGGTAGGTGCTGAATCTTTTGGTTAGTTTTTTTATATCCGGCAACAACTGTATCACCAACGTTCGGTCGCCGGTGTAGTCGTAATATTTCTTCACCATTGCACCCATAGCAGCGAATAGCAGGTATGAAACATTTTGTAATCATTTTTTTCGAGCATTTGGGAAGTCTGTACCAGATTTTGTCTTACTAACCAGGCATCGGCGAAAGCGTATAGATATTTAAAGACTCAATAAAATAATCACCCGTACAACCTATTGGTTCCTGGTGCATTGGTGAATCATATAACATATCATTCATGCACATTTGGGTTGTCCACCTGGTAATATCCCATAATTTATTGTAAAATGGGTTTGAACACGAGAACTGTCCCTGGTATTGTACGGGATAAGATGAGAAGTTAGCTACAAAAGATTTAAATGATCGGGGGTTCGCAACTGCTCTTATACCTGCACTTTGCCATTACGATCGTCGTAATCAGCCTTTTTCCAGCCGATCAGTTCTTTTTTTGCATCATAGGTCAAGAGGGATCGATTTCTAAATAAAGTATATCGATATTACATTTCCATGAACTATCCGTGAATAAAAACGCAGGTCGGTTATTAAATGACAGATCACAAATAAACCGTCCAAGTGTAGAGGTCGTTGCGGAGATTTCAAATGCGGTCGAAAATACTTCAACAGCTAACACATTGGTGCTTTTTTTCAGGTAAGGTTTTACGTCAAATGATGAATGATACCAATAATTCGGACTTCGGGTATCCGCATAATCACTTCCGACGTTTACCGGACCTCTTCCAACCAGCTTATCATTCACAAATACGCGAAATAACACATCCCCGCTTATAAATAGAACGGCCGATTCGGGAAGTTTTTTAACCGTGAACGTCTTCCGGAATAGCGCCTGGTAATTGGGAATGGCACTGGGTAGCCAAAGGGTGTTAGTATGCTGATATTTGCTAAAACCGGCGCTGTCAAGCCAAATCCATTTACCCTTCCAGTTGCCTTTCTGATATAAATTATTTATTGAGAATTTAAATGGTGCGGTATGAATACCCAAAGAATCGGCGATGATCTTATAATCGATATTATTGACGGTTCGCCTGATCTGCGCTGATGTTATCGATCCTATGAACAAAATCAGTAGAAAAATTAAACATTTTTTAAACATAATGAATTAAATTCTAAGTCGATATTTATAAAAAGTGATTTTTTTTATTGCCACATCCTTAACTGCCTCATTAATAGTGAATCTTACTTTATCAGCGATGACGGGGCCAAACGTTTGGATCCTTTTATGACCGACAGACTGTCCATCCGCGATTTTTTGCCATTTACTTCCAATCAAGGCTTCCAATGTATATTTCCGGATGTTTTCGCCTTTGCTAATATCCTCTTCTAAAACAACTTGGCTGACGGATTGAGGTTCTGATAAACTGATCTCGACTAATTTTTTGTTGAAATTTTTTATCGTAGCAACCGGTTTGCTGAAAAGCTGCCTTATATTGGTTCCCAAACTATCAAACACTAATGAATCCTGTTTGGGTATTAATCCGCTTGTATCAACCACCATTCCTATAAGCATATTTGTGTTTCTGCCTATGCTTTTATAATATTTTTCCGTTAAAGCTTTTACAGTAAATAAATAGCTTTCCTGATTAGCCCTCCATAACCACCCCCCGTTCCACGCATTGTTTCTTCTAATTGGAAAATCCGATTCAGCGGGGCACCATATTGTTCCGTTAGGGTCGCCATGCAAACCTTCGATCTTCACTAAACCGTTTGAGGAAGTAGTCACATTAGTATTACTCCATTGCGGATAGGCCGCAACTCCATCTTCGTCCCAAACCCAACGTATGATGTTCTTTACACTTACAGGACCCTGAAATAAAATTGCCTGCGGCTGCCTATCATGTATAAGTTCTAATACCTGGGTTGCTATACCATTTTTTTTATCGGTCGTGATACCTCCATCAAACCAGATTTCGAAGACTTTGCCATAATTACTCCAAAGCTCGCTAAACTGCGCTAATACAGCCTTATTGTAGGCCGCATGCGCACTATCGCTTGAAAATGGTTTGTAGCCTGCGTTGTAATAAGTGTTTGAATTGGTATTGTAATATAAACCCGGCTTAAGACCATATTTCTTACAAGAGGCAATAAACTCTTTGAGGATGTCCGCTTTTCCGTGCCTCCACTTCGTGTGGGCGACATTATAATTATTTACTTTCGAAGGCCATAAACAAAAACCGGTACCGTGTTTAACAGTAAGGACAGCATATTGGGCACCCGCTGCCTTTGCCGTTCTTACCCATTGGTCTGTATTTAACCTAGAAGGTTTAAATACATTGATATCCGGTAGCGTTTTGCTGTCCTTATAATTAAAAGTTGTAGGTTCGTAAATATTAATATCTAAATGGATAATAACCCCCATTTCAGCATTCGCCCAAGCTACCTGCTCCTTACTGGGTAAGCCCTGACCTTTACAAACGTTTATGCTGAGAATTAAACAAATACAACGCACCGCTGTCAGAAATGATGTTTTCTTATAAAATTTTGACATGACTATCCTTTCATTTAATGTCAACTATAGTAAATTGAAATTAAAGAGGCCGTCTCATAAGTAAAATTATGGGACGGTTTTTTTGTATAATATTTAAGGA
>CAZZVY010000274.1:0-4638 GCA_964657585.1 uncultured Mucilaginibacter sp.
CAAGAGAGTGATCATAAAACTTACAAAAATAGCCACGCCGCCCAGCCGGGGTATGCCATGATCATGCTGTTTACGGAAATGCCCCAGATCATCATAAAGGTGCCTTGCCCGGGCTACATGTAATATAGAAGGAATTGACTGTAATGTAATAAGAACGGATAAAACTAATATCAGCGTATAATACAAAAACTGATGACTATGTAAAAACTCTGGCATTCAGTAAGAACAATAGATGTGATAACAAATATATTGCGTTAAATATAGCTAATTATTTACCTGATGTACTGTAATAATTTACGAATTGGCTTTAATATTACTGCAATATACGGATAAGTAATGCCGTTAGCTTTCATCGCCTTTAAATCGTTATGCCAGGCTTTTATCCGGTTCAACAGGCTTTTATTGCTTACGCCGCCGGTTTGCATTTTCACCATTAACACATTTAGATAATGCACTTTTACTGGAGTTTTGTGCATAAAACGCAACATCAGTTCATAATCAGCAGCGCTGCCGTATTGCATTTGATAGGCGCCTGAAACGCTGAAAAGTTCACGTTTTATATAAAACGAAGGATGGGGCGGCATCCAGCCCCAATTAAAACTGCTTCGCCTATACATTTCTGGCCGCCATTTACGCGTAATCTTTCCACTCATAGTTACATAATCAATATCACCATAAATAATATCAATATCCGGTTGAGCAAAAGCTTGTGCCACCTTATTTAAAACTGTATTATCGGCAAAATAATCATCGGCATTAAGTATACCAACCACATTGCCTGTTGCCATGGCAATGCCTTTGTTCATAGCATCGTAAATACCACTATCCGGTTCAGAAACTATATGGCTGATGTACTGCTGGTATTTATTGATTATGGCCATTGATCCGTCGGTTGATAAACCATCAATAATAATGTACTGAAGGCATGGATATCCCTGATCAATAACTGATTGGATACAGCGTTCAATGGTACGGGCAGCGTTAAAAGTAACTGTTATTAACGATATGCTGATACTGCCCACCCTTGCGAATTATACTTTAAATACCGCAAAAATATACTATTTTTGAAAACTTGAGTTTAATTTAATTAAACACCGGTTTTACCATAGCCTATGCGTTTTAAAAAGCTTTTTTTTTATACGGTATTTATTTTGCTATGTTTTTCCTGCTCCTTAAAACAACAGCATGTACTATTTGAAAACCGTGGTACAACCAGCGCTGATACGGCCACACAAAAACCTGCCCGTTATTTTTATCGTATTAAGCCCGATGATATTATACAGTTAAGGAATTTACAGGACCCAAAAGCATTTGGTAACGAAGCCACTGCGCAAGTCAGCAATCAGGGGCCGCCTGCGCAAACCTTCCAGGTTGATGATGATGGCAATGTTTCTTTACCCGTAATTGGCCATGTAGCCATTGCAGGCCTTACCAGGCTTGAGGCGCAAAAGAAAATCGAAAAATTATATAGCGATGGCCTTTTGGTAAACCCTATAATTGAACTTAAGATACTAAATCTTAACGTGCATATATTTGGCGAGGTAAAGGCACAGGGCAACTATGCACTTACAAAGGAAACCACTTCGTTAATTGATATTTTAGGACAAGCCGGGGGCCTAACAAATAATGCAAACGAAAAAAATATAAAAATTGTACGGGGGACAAATCAACAAGAAATAACGGTTGATTTGAGCGATATTAAAACCCTGGCCGACCCTCGGCTAATAATGCAGGATAACGATATAGTTTATATTGCACAAAACAAACGGGCCATACGCGACGAGAAACTTCAAAATTTCTCAACATTAGTACAGCCATCGTTACTTATCTTTAACACAGCGCTAATTATATACACGCTTTTCAGATAGATGCAGGAGACAGAGAAGTTTCAGAAGAAGTTACCGAACCAGGAGATTGATTATTTTAAGTTAGGAAAAATCCTGCTAAGCCGCTGGTATTGGATTGCCTGCACCGTTTTATTATGCATGGCAACGGCAAAGGTATACCTGTGGTATACCCCAAAAATGTATGCAACCAGCGCCACTTTAAAATTTGAAGAAAAAAAATCTGAGCTATCTGACCTGAGCGGAAATATCGTCACCACCGACCGCACCCCGTCCAGAATATCAAGCGAAATTGCGGTTATGCAAAGTAACCAGTTGATACTAAGAGCTATCAAGAACCTTGATTATAAAATAAGCTTCTATATATCCGGCAGGGTACGTACTACCGAGCAGTATCCGTACAAACCACTTGATATAGAGTTTATCACCCGTGATAGCCTCAATCTTTTTAGCAACCAGCTTATTTATACGCCGGTTAATGATCATGTTTTTAATTTATCGTATGGGCAGGGGCGTAAAATAATTCAAAACAACTATAGCTATAACAATCCCATAACACTTGGGGCTACCACATTTATTATAAAGCCACCGGTAAACAAAGCCAGTAAAACAGTTTATCTTATACAATTTAATACGCCTGATAGCTTTTTAGGCCGCGTTAAGGGTGGGTTTCATCCAGGCGACGTACCTAAGAACTCCAATATAATTACCCTGTCGCAAACTGATGCTAATCCTATTTTTGCTGCCGACATATTAAATGCTATTTTGACTGAATACCTGAAATATGACCGTGAGCAGAAAACGAAATCAGCCGATCAGATCATCACCTTCATTGACAAGCAAATAAATTTCATCCGTGATTCGGTAAATGAATCTGAAAGATCACTGCAAAGGTATAAACAGAATAAACAGATCATAAGTGTGCCTACCGCTTCAGATGCGGTGCTGGGCAAAGCAAAAGATATTGATGCAAAGCGCACTGAACTGCAAATGCAGTTGTTAACTATCAATAACCTGAAGGAAAGACTCGTCAGTGAAAAAGACAATACCGATATCAATCTGAATTTATCAGGTATAACGGATCCGTTACTGAATAACCTCCTGGTATCATACAACAACTTGTTAAACGAGCGTAATCTTGCGCTTAAAAGGTATCGTCCGGCCTCTGCTCCCGTGCAGGATTTAACAAATCAGATGCTTAGCGTTAAAACTGCAGCCTTGGACAATTTGAATTCATCGCAGCAGGGCATTCAAAAAAGTTTGGCCTATTTTAATAATTTAACTAAAGAGGTAAACAATCAAATTTCGGTGTTGCCAGCATCAGAACGGGATATGATTGGCCTTGAGCGTAATTTTGATATTAATGCCAAAGTATATTCGTATTTAAAGGAAAAGAAACTTGATGCGCAGATCAGCAGCTCGGCCATATTACCCGGGGCCACCATAGTTGACCGCGCCCAGCCTAATAATAATCCGATATCGCCCAATGAGCATGACGTTAACCGCAACGCCCTGATTTTAGGTTTGTTATCGGGCTTAGGTATCATCATCCTCATCAGGATAACTAACCCTTATATTTATGATAAGGAAACAGTAGAGAGTTTAACTACCGTTCCTATTATTGGCGTTATCAGAAAGTTTCCTATTTCGTTAGATGAAGACAACTCGCAGTTACTGGCCTTAAGCAAGCCACGTTCCATGTTTGCAGAATCAGTGCGTTCTGTACGCACCAATCTTAATTTTTTAGCATCGGATATCGAGAGTAAGGTAATATGCATCACATCGGAGGTGGCTGGCGAAGGCAAATCATTTGTGGCTGTAAATTTATCAAGCACACTGGCCTTAATTAATAAAAAAGTGATAATGATAGGCGCTGACCTTCGCCGTTCAAAGATACACAAAACTTTCCGCGTGCCAAATGATATGGGGCTAAGCAATTATTTAGCCAACCAGGCAACCGCCGACGACATTATTCATCACTCGGAAGTTGAGAACCTTGATTTTATTACTTCAGGACCGGTTCCCCCTAACCCCTCAGAGCTTTTGCACTCGCAAAGAATGACGAAACTTATAGCCGAGTTGCGAAGCAGGTATGATATTGTTATTATAGATACCGCGCCGGTTGGTTTAGTGTCAGATTCAATACCACTTATCCGTGTTAGCGACATTAACGTATTCATTATACGTTCGGGTAAATCAAAATATTATGCAGCCACCATACCGCAGCGTATTGCCCAGGAGTACCATTTGAATAACACGGTAATTGTACTGAACGCTTTTGAAGAGGATTTGCTCCATTCGCGATATTACACCAGCAAATTTACCGGCGAAAATTACGGTACCAGGTATTACTATTACTCGGATTACTCCGGTTATGCAAGCTCGGGCTATTATGTAGATAATGAAGATAAGAAATGGTGGGACATTAAGCGGTGGATTAAATTTTAACGTTATGGCTTTAGCGGTTAAAACCAGCTGGTACCCGGTTTATACTCATCCGCGTGCCGAAAAAAAAGCTTACCAGGCATTACTTAACAAAGGAATAATTGCGTATTTACCCCTGCGCAAAACCCTTAAACAATGGAGCGACCGAAAAAAATGGGTGGAAGAACCGCTGATCAGATCGTATTTGTTTGTAAACATTAAACAGGCCGACCAAACCGAAGTATTAATGACTAAAGGCATTGCCCGGTTCATTTATTTTTCAGGCAAAGTTGCAGCTATGCCAGACAGACAAATAGATAGTTTAAAATTAGTGCTGGCCAGCGCTTTAGATGTAGAAGTTACTGAAGAA
>CAZZVY010000275.1:0-4637 GCA_964657585.1 uncultured Mucilaginibacter sp.
AACTGCTTAATTACGGCTGGTCAAATCTTAAACACTATCATAGTTAACTAATACGCTCCGATATTAGTTAACTATTTTTGTTTAATGAGTTTTTCATAAAATACCAGCTTTTTACTGCTTATATAACCTACAGAATTTAATATTTGTAATTTGTATTGAATGTTAGTTTTATACTTAAAACAGTATTTATTTTACCAGCAATAGTTTTTTACTCAATTGCTGCCCTCCTACCTGCATTACATAAATGTACATGCCTGCGCTTAAGTTACTTAAATTAACGGATACTTCATGGTATCCTGCACCCTGATACTCATCATCTAATATACGTATAGGCTGGCCAAGCATATTGTAAAGTTTAATATTTACCTTGCCTGCCTGCGATAAACTAAATCCAATATGGGTAATATCTTTTACTGGATTGGGGTAATTTTGATTTATCCCTATTAAAAGTAATTTTTCTTCTATGGCTTCATCAATAGTGTCAAACAGCACATAACTAATCAGTTTATATCCCTGCGCATTAGGGTGTACCGCATCCTGATATAAAGAAAAATCTCGCCCAAGCGCCATATTAATATCAGCAAGATAAATATGATAACTTGTGGCTAACCTTTTATATAACGCATTAATTTGTTTAATATATAAGTTACAGGTTTTTAAAAACTGGTCATTTGTATCGTTATAATATTGAATAGTGCCAACAATGGGTATCAGATTGTTTTTTACTGATTCCTCAATGTAATACCGCATATTTTTTTCAGTCTCACTAAGTTTCATTTTGCCATTGGCCATGGCCTGGGCATCATTAGCCCCCATAATAATTACAATAAACCCGGTCCGGCCTGATATAGCCTTTGGGAATCTGATTAGTCCCTGGGTAGTTGTTTCCCCGTATACCCCATTGTTAGTTATATTAACAACTTTACCTGCAAAGCAATATTCAAAATTTTGCTGCAAGCCAGGCTGAAAAGAGAATCCTCCTACCCCAGCAACGGTACTGGCGCCGAAGGTGGTAATATTAATACTGTCTTTACTGTAAAATTTAGAGCCAGGGCTGCAACTCGGCGTTTGTGCATGGGCCGATTTAGAAGAAAATATAATAAACAGGGCGCAGAATATCAGCCGATAATCATTAATATATGTTCTCAAAAGCGCAATTGTAGTTAATACAAATATAATTACTAATTAAATTATTTTAATGGCTTAATTGCCAGTAATATGTAAGATTGTTAATACTTATGGAGTGAGCAAGTTTTAAACACTGTATGTGTTAAAAATCGTGCCTGTTTATAAGAATAAGTAATTGAGGACTTATAAAATCCGAAAGAACATAATATATATATATTTGCTCTGAACTGAATATGATGCAAACCATTAAACAATATATTGAAGCTAATAAACAGCGCATGCTGGATGAGTTACTTGAGCTGCTGCGTTTCCCGTCAGTAAGCGCTGACCCCGGGCATAAAAGTGATATGGTAGATACAGCAAATTATGTAGCTAAAAAACTAACCGACAGCGGCGCAGATAATGTGGAGGTTTGCCTTACAGCCGGTTACCCCATTATATATGGCGAAAAGCTTGTTGACCCTAAAAAGCCAACAGTTTTAGTTTATGGCCATTATGATGTGCAACCGCCCGATCCTTTAGAGTTATGGCATACCCCGCCATTTGAACCTACCATACGCGAAGGTAAAATATTTGCCCGCGGCGCCTGTGATGATAAGGGTCAGTTTTATATGCACATTAAAGCATTTGAATTGATGATGAAAACAGATACCCTACCCTGCAATATCAAATTTATGATTGAGGGCGAGGAAGAGGTTGGTTCCAGCAATCTGGGGATATTTGTAAAAGACAACAAAGAACGTTTGAAAGCAGATGTGGTATTGATATCAGATACCTCGATGATCAGTATGGACAATCCGTCATTGGAAACAGGTTTACGTGGGTTATCATACCTGGAGGTGGAAGTAACCGGGCCTAATCGCGATTTGCATTCCGGCGTTTATGGCGGCGCGGTAGCTAATCCGGCAACTATTCTGGCAAAAATGATCGCTTCGCTGCATGACAATGATAACCACATCACCATCCCCGGCTTTTATGATGACGTATTGGAGCTTACCGAAAATGAACGTAACGATTTAAACGCTGCGCCATATAACGAGGATGAATATAAAAACGATCTCGGAGTCGAAGAACTTTGGGGCGAAAAAGGATACTCTACCTTTGAACGTACTGGTACACGCCCTACTTTAGAGGTTAACGGCATATGGGGTGGTTACATTGGCGAAGGAGCTAAAACTGTATTACCTTCAAAAGCAAGCGCTAAAATATCCATGCGTTTGGTACCTGATCAAAAGTCAGATAAAATAACGCAGTTGTTTATAGATCATTTTAGCAAAACAGCCCCAACTTGTGTAACAGTAAAGGTAACACCACATCATGGCGGCGAACCTGTTGTTACCCCTACCGATAGTGTGGCATACCGTGCAGCACAAAAAGCCATAACAGAATCGTTTGGTAAGGCGCCTATTCCTACACGCGGCGGCGGCAGTATACCTATTGTGGCTTTGTTTGAAGCCGAACTTGGAATAAAAACGGTCTTAATGGGCTTTGGACTGGATAGTGATAACCTGCATTCCCCCAACGAGAAATACGACATATATAACTTTTACAAAGGCATTGAAACTTTACCATTATTTCACAAATACTTTGCCGAATTAAGTGCCGGTTAGGCCAGCTGTTACATTAAATTTCAAAATGCTCGCATTTTGATAAAAACTCATTATCTGCATCGGCGCCTATGCCAATAGCTTCCGGCATATTCAAAAAGTACCCATTATAAGTTACACCGCCAATACATGGGTCTGTTAAATGCCCTAATTTACAGGTGTCCATATCATAAAATCGGATATTTGGACTGGCGTAAACAAAATGCAGCTTAGCGCTTAAGGCTATGCGGCTTTCCAGCATACCGCCCATCATACAGGGTATGTTATGTGCCGCAGCTACATCATGTATCTTAATGGCTTCATATATCCCGCCTGATTTTGCCAGCTTAATATTAATATAATGGCAGGAGGCTGTTTTAATCTGCTTTAGTGCATCGTAGTGATTATAAACGCTTTCGTCGGCCATTATTTTTACCGGCGATAGCTGCATCAGTTTGGGTAAACGGTCATCAAACCAGGTACGCATGGGTTGTTCGCAAAACTCAATATTGTATTGACTTACATTTTGTAAAGCATAAATTGCATCATCAAAACTCCAGCCCTGGTTGGCATCAATGCGTATCATCATCTTCGGGCCAACGGCATTTCTGATCTGTTTAATGCGCTCAACATCTTCCGCGGAATCCTTGCCTAATTTCACCTTTAAAAAGTTGGCCCCTTGTTCCCTGAATGTTAATGCCTTTGCTGCCATTATATCGGGGCTGGCTATGCCTACCGTAATATCTGTTTCAATCTGTCGCGGCAAGCCGCCTAAAAACTGGTATAACGGTATACCAGCATTCTTGGCTGCAATATCATATAGCGCCATATCAAAAGCGCTTTTAATGGTAGTATTACCTGCTGTAAAATTATTTAACTGCTGTAAAAGGACAGGTATAGCCAAAGGATCCTGCCCTTTCCATAGTCGCGCAAACTCTTTGGCCATTACCAGGCAAGTCTCCTGTGTTTCGCCCACAATCATCGGAAAGGCCGAGCACTCGCCCACCCCATAAAAACCCGCATCCGTATGCACGCGGATAAATACATTCTGCGCATGATTCATAGTACCGGTGGCAATGGTAAATGGTTCCATGGGTATGCTGAAGCGGTAGATGTCTGTTCTGGTAATGATCATAAAGTAAAAATCGCCTGAAATGTTGATAATCCAAGACCAATTTGTGAATTTACTTTTTAATGATTATATTTGTTACCTTATAACATTCAACTTTAGCCGCCTGTCGTTACCTATCCGGCCGGATCTGTGCTAATTTCAGCATATAAATAATCATTTATATTTCACAAAAAAACATTTACATGGCTAACTTAAGTCCCTCAATACCGTTTGATTATAATTCCACACGGAAAAAACTATTACTTACTGAATATGGACGGAATGTTCAGAATATGGTAAAATATATTGTTGACCTGCCCACAAAAGAAGAAAGAAACAGATACGCCCTGGTAGTAATTGAGCTAATGGGTTTTTTAAACCCTCACCTGCGGGATGTGGCCGATTTTAAACACAAATTGTGGGACCACCTGCATATCATTTCTGATTTTAAGATCGATGTTGATTCGCCATATCCATTGCCTTCACCTGATGCCATACATATTAAACCTGAACCCCTCCGTTATCCAAGTCAACGCATCAGGTACAAGCATTATGGAAAAACTATTGAACTGATGATAGAGAAAGCCAAAAGCATTGAGGAACCTGCACGCAGGCAGCACATGGTACAGGCTATTGCCAATTTTATGAAAATGGCCTACGTGCAATGGAATAAAGATTCGGTAGCGGACGAAAGCATATTAGCAGATCTGCGCGAATTATCAAAAGGCGAACTGAAACTGGAAGATAACATTAACTTAAACCGCGTGGAATACCGTACGCCGCCAACTAATAATCCGCGTAATAATAATCCG
>CAZZVY010000276.1:0-4632 GCA_964657585.1 uncultured Mucilaginibacter sp.
ACACCTCGAAGTATTCCTCCAGCTTATATGAAAAACCTAACGGATCATTAGCCTTTATCAGTCCCGAAAAAATAAACAACAGCCCTACCGCAATGCGGCAAAACCAAAGCAGGCTTAAGGGGATTTTTGGCATGTTTTGTTTCATTGATCAAAATAATGATAATTAATGGTACTGCGCAACTCACCGGTCAACTAAATAGGCTTAATAGTAACAGCGTTAAGCATTGCGCCATTGCTGGCCAGCTGCCTTTGCGGACATAACTACTTACTTCATTCATATAGCTAATGTTTCAGGCACCTGTACCAGGTTAGCCTTATAGTGCATTTTCCAATTCGGCTGTAAACCGCCTGCCGGATAAAATTACATTTTTGCTGCGGCTACGGCGCAGTTAATACCATCTATGGCAGCAGAAATTATGCCACCTGCATAACCAGCCCCCTCGCCGCAGGGGAACAGGCCGCCTACCTGCGGGTGCTGCAGCGTTTCGGGGTCGCGCGGTATCTTTATAGGGGACGATGTACGTGACTCAACCCCTACCAGTACCGCCTCGTTGGTATAATAGCCTTTCATTTTTTTACCGAATACAGGCAGGGCTTTACGTAAACGTTCATTTATCCAACCAGGTAAAATTTCTTTTAACTCCACACTTTTAGTACCGGGTAAGTAGGAGTTTTTAGGCAAACCGGCGGATAGCCGCCCCTCTACGAAATCAGCCATGCGCTGTGCCGGGGCCACCAACTTACCGCCGCCTGCAGCAAAGGCTGCTTGTTCTATCTGCTGCTGAAAACGCAGCATTTTAAAAGGATCATTATCTTTGCCAGGCACATCGCCCAGGGTAACCTGCACTACGGTGCCCGAGTTAGCATATGGGTTGTTCCGTTTAGATGGGCTCCAGCCATTTACCACTATCTCGTTAACGGAAGTAGCACAAGGGGCTATAATGCCACCGGGGCACATGCAAAATGAAAATACGCCCCTGTCATCTACCTGCTCAACCAGGTTATAATAAGAAGGCGGCAGGCTTTCGCCGCGCACATCGCAATGATATTGCGCCCGGTCAATAATTTCCTGCGGGTGTTCAATGCGCACACCCAGCGCAAAGGGTTTGGCTTCAATAGCTATGTTTTGCCGGTGGAGCATTTCAAATACATCCCGTGCCGAATGCCCGGTAGCCAGTATCACCGCATCTGCCCTTATCACCTCATTGTTGGAGGTACGTACACCTTTTATCTGATAAAACTCAACTTGCAGACCGGTAACCTTAGTATCAAACAGCACCTCGCCGCCCGCGTTTAATATGGTCTCGCGCATGGCGGTTATAATCTGCGGCAGCTTGTTAGTGCCTATGTGCGGCCGTGCATCAATTAAAATGTCCTTATCGGCGCCGTGCGCCACAAATGTTTCAAGCACTGCGTTAACATTGCCACGCTTGGTAGAGCGGGTATACAGCTTACCGTCCGAATAGGTGCCCGCCCCACCTTCGCCAAAACAGTAATTCGATTCAGTGTTTACAATGCCATTTTTGTTAATGTCAGCCAAATCACGGCGGCGTTGCTTCACGTCCTTCCCGCGTTCAATAATAACCGGTTTAAAACCCATTTGGATGCATTGCAAGGCAGCAAACATACCTGCCGGGCCAGCTCCTGCAATAATTATCTGTTTAGCGGTTTTAACGTTGGGATAATTTACGGTAAAGCTTTCGGGTAGAGGTGGTTCGTTAATAAACACCTTTACCTGCATACGGTATACCACCTTGCGGCCGCGGGCGTCTATGGAACGTTTAAGGATTTTTATCCCCTTTATTTTTTCAACCGGGGTATTTATTTGCAGTGCGGCTTGTTTAATTATGGCCGCTTCATCGCTGTGTACCTCCGGGGCACATACTATTTCAATCTCTCGGATCATGGATGGCCGGGTATTTATCCCGGATAATGGTAATTTAAATTTACAATTTTACAGCGGGCCGTTCTTGGATGGGGATAGTCATAACCTCTTGCGTGCTCTACTGATTACTGGTTGACACACCCAGTATTCTGCTGCTTTCGTTAGTTCCGCTTATGTTATCAAAAATACTCAAGCCGGTTAAGCCCTCAGGCGTAATCTTACTATTTCTTTATTGGTTTGATATTCATTTCTTTTTTAACTGCTCATTTATCTTTATTTGTAATACACTTACAGAATAAGGCTCAAAAACCCTGTTATAAATAGTGCTTACACCTGTAAGGGCTTGCGTTAACGGCACAATTTTTTCAGGCTCGGTAATAGTGTTGGTGTCCTCTGGTCTGTCACTTTTCAGGGTGATCAGCGTTGCCTTATTATCAACCCCCGGGACGCCCTTCATATCCATTGTGATGGATTGCGCCTTGCCTGAGGCATTTACGATCTTAATATATACCATCCCTCTTTTAGTATCGCGCGTAGCCACGTAAAACAATGAAGGTATTGGCTTGGGCATAACGCCGGCGGTACTATCGCGCCGTGTTGCCGGACGGGTTTGCATAGGGATATTTTCGCCGGTGATAGGTACTACTTTATCGCCAAGATTGGTGTTGAACATTTTTTGCGCGTAATACGATGGCGAGCCATAGCTGCTTAACGCGTTATAACCAATTAAATCCGACGGCCATTGCATACCTCCCGGATCCGCTGGCTTACCGTCGGCAGCAGGTCTTTTAGGATTAACATTCACAAACAGCGGGGCATAGCAGGAGCGTTGCACCAGGTCCGAGTTGCGTTCCATGCCGGTCATCCAGGCGGCATCGCCCAGGGCGGCATTCATGTTAGTGGTAGGCGCACCTTCGCGGGTGGCCCACTCGCCTACAAATATTTTAGGGCCCTTGCGGTCGTACTTATCATAATGCGCGGCATCCTCCTCCATCTGCCAGGCATTGCGGTAGTAATGTTCGTCAATCATTGGCGGTACTACACTGTTTACCCTTTGCGGGCGGTTAGCCTCCACGGTGGAAATACAGCGCAGCTGCGGATACTTAGCCTTTATGGCTTTATAAAACTGGGTAAACCGGGCATCGTAACTGTTCGACCGGTCAAACCAGTCCTCATTTCCAATTTCTATATCTGTAAGCTTAAACGGTGCCGGGTGGCCGTCGGCAGCACGTTTGGCGCCCCAGTAAGTATGCACATCGCCGGTAACATATTCAATTTCGTCAAGCGCATCCTGCACATAAGGTTCAAGCAGCGGACCTGCATCTACATGGTCGCCGTTAAGGGAATATCCGGCATATATAGCCAGCAAGGGTTCCATCTTCAGGTCCTCACACCATTCAAGAAATTCCAGCAGCCCCATTCCGTCGGACGCGCGGTAGCTCCAGCTGCCTGGGTGGCCGGGGCGCTGCTCCAACGGTCCAAGCGTATTTTTCCAGGGAAAAGCATCTGCCAGGTAAGGGCCTTCTAAAAAATTACCGCCAGGAAAGCGAAGAAATGCCGGTTTCATGTCAGACAGTAATTGCATAATGTCTGTACGGTTGCCGTTAGGCCGGTTATGGTAAGTTGGCGGAAATAACCACACCAGGTTAAAATAATAAGTCCCGGTCCGTTTAGTGGCTATTACAAAACGCGCATCAGTTGTTGGTTTAATACCGGCAGCGGTGGTTAGCTGTAATTCATACTTCTTCCAATAAATGCTTTTAGCCAGATCAATGGTACCGCTTGCATATACCGTTTTGCCATCGTTGCTTTCAATACTAACGGTGATAGGGCCGGGGGTATCCTCATTAATGACAGGGGCCGATTGTACGGTTGGCGGGCGGTTACCGCGGGGCGGATCGGCAATTGTTCCTCCCTTAATGTAAAATGACGCTTTATAAGTAGTACCTGGCTTTACAGGTATGCCCCAGTAACCTTCGTTAGCTATGCCCGCACGGCCATCCGCTTTCTCCACCGTTAGCTTCAGGCAGGTGGTTAGCGAAGTATTAATGGCGTTGTGCCGCTGATCGCCCGGAACGTTTTCAGGATCGGCGCCAATAAGCTGAATGGATGCCTTGCTGCCGCCATCCTGCACTAAGTCCCAGCTGTCAGGGTTTTTGGGGCTATTTTTAAAAATCCTGTTGCGTATCAGCTCTGCATATAATCCACCATCGTAGGAGTAATTGATCTCTTCGGTCATCAGGCCGTACAGCTTAGGGCTTACACCCACCCCGGGCCTGGTAAAATCAAGTGTTAGTTTTGGGTTTTGCCCTTGAACATTAGGTGCAGCAAAAAGACAAAGCAAGCCTGCAGGGATAAGTATTTTACGCATGATGGGTATTTTATTTGGCGGTTTAAATTGTCATTAAGACAATTATTTTTTTTCCAAAGTTATGTATAATAGCTTTAAATAAAACGGGCATAAACAGGGTTTTTTAACTTTAAGCAACTGGATGTGCTGATATTGCAGGGTTACGTACCGTATGTAAAATCAAAAGCGCCGCAACGCGGTGCAGCTTTGTACAAAATAACTGTTACACAAGCTTGTAAATTAGCAGCCTGATATGCTTTTTACCGATTTAATAGTAATTTGACCGCTGAAATTATTATTGCATGAAAAAATTTTACTCAACGTTTGCCGCCCTGTTTTGCACAGCAGTTGCTTTTGCGCAGGGCGATGTTAAATATGTGATCGCATTTCCTAATGT
>CAZZVY010000277.1:0-4630 GCA_964657585.1 uncultured Mucilaginibacter sp.
ATCGCCGGCCACACGGATAGACTGATCGCAAACGATACCCGACAATGCAATAACCGCAATCTCCGTAGTACCGCCGCCAATATCGATGATCATGTTACCCATAGGCTCTTCCACATCAATGCCTATACCTACGGCGGCTGCCATAGGCTCATGTATCAGGTAAACCTCTTTAGCGCCGGCAATCTCGGCCGAGTCGCGCACGGCGCGTTTCTCCACCTCGGTAATACCTGACGGGATGCAGATCACCATCCGCAACGAAGGGAAAAACCAGCCCTTACCCTTGTTAATCATTTTGATCATGCCGCGTATCATGTGCTCGGCAGCATTAAAATCGGCAATTACCCCGTCTTTTAGGGGGCGAACAGTGCGGATGTTCTCGTGGGTTTTGCCCTCCATCTGCATAGCCTGTTTGCCAATGGCAATTACTTTGTTGGTAGTACGGTCAAAAGCTACTATCGACGGTTCGTCGACCACAACTTTATCGTTATGTATAATGAGGGTATTTGCAGTACCCAGATCTATTGCTATCTCCTGTGTGAAAAAATTAAATAAACCCATGTGGCGTGTCTTTCAAAATAATCTGCAAAGCTAAGTAATTTATAAGTTGATTAGGTTGAATAAGTTGATTAAGTTATTGGATTGAATGCAGGGAAATTTAACTGCTCACTTAATTCACCTAATCAATAGCTTAATGTTTAAAATGCCTTACCCCGGTGGTAACCATGCTGATGTTTTTGAGGTTGCACATTTCAACCGATAGCTTATCATTGATGGAACCGCCGGGCTGTAAAACGGCGGCAATTCCGGCATCGGCAGCTATTTCAACACAATCAGGAAAGGGAAAAAAAGCATCGGAGGCCATAACTGCTCCCCGCACATCAAAGCCAAACTCTTTAGCTTTTATCAAAGCCTGCCTTAAGGCGTCAACACGCGATGTCTGGCCAACGCCGCTGGCCAGCAGCTGATGGTTTTTGGCAATAACAATGGTGTTGGATTTGGTATGTTTCACCAGCTTGTTGGCAAATAACAGGTCTTTTAATTCCTGTTCGTTCGGATGGCGGGTAGTTACGGGGGCCATTTGTTCAGGTCCTTCAATAACCAGGTCCTTATCCTGCTCAATTACGCCGTTCAAAAGCGTTTTAAACTGTTTAAGACCAAGTTCTACCGGTTGCCGGATCAAAATAATGCGGTTCTTTTTAGCGGTTAACAGTTGTATCGCTTCATCCGTATAAGCCGGGGCAATAAGTACCTCAAAAAATATTTTGCTTATTTCGGCGGCAGTTTCGGCATTTATTTCATCGTTGGCAATAATAACACCGCCAAATGCCGAAACAGGATCGCAGGCCAGGGCGTCAATCCAGGCCTCTTTAATGAACAACCGGCTGGCCACACCGCAGGCATTGGTGTGTTTTAATATGGCTATGGTAGGTTCGGTAAACTCATCGATCAATGACACAGCCGCATCCACATCAACCAGGTTGTTATAGGATAGCTCCTTGCCGCTTAGCTTATTGAACATGGCATCCAGGTTGCCGTAAAATACTCCTTTCTGATGCGGGTTTTCACCATAACGTAAAACCTGGCTGCGCTGTATGCTTTGTTTAAATGAGGGTACTATGGCCTCATTGTTAAAATACTGAAATATCGCCACATCATAATGCGACGTTGTGTCAAAAGCCTTGCAGGCAAAATTTCGCCGCTGATCAAGCGTGGTGCTTCCATTTTGTGTTTTCAGCAAATCTTCCAGTTCAGGATAATCATCTTTGGAAGCAATGATGGTTACATCCTTAAAATTCTTAGCCGCGGCACGGATCAGGGATATGCCGCCAATGTCTATCTTCTCTATTACATCATCCTGTCCCGCGCCCGAGCGTACAGTTTCTTCAAACGGGTACAGGTCAACTATCACCAGGTCAATCTCCGGTATGCGGTATTCTGTCAATTGCTGCTGGTCGCTTTCAAAGCTGCGGCGGGCCAGTATACCACCAAATACCTTGGGGTGCAGGGTTTTTACACGTCCCCCCAAAATTGATGGATAGGAGGTAAGATCTTCCACTTTCACCACATCCACGCCCAGGCTTTTTATAAAGGCCTCGGTGCCGCCGGTGGTATAAATATTAACTCCTAAGCGGCTTAACTGGTGTATAATGGGTTCAAGATTGTCTTTATAATAAACTGAAATTAAGGCATTTTTTATTTGAACAGACTGGCTCATTGGCAGGGCTTTTTTTAGTGGCAAAGGTAGTTTTTTGTGATTAGAGATAGGGATTGATTATCAGTTTTTTTGATGTTTATTTATTTGTACCTTAGTGATATGACAGTGATAACCATTAAACTAAACTCGGAAGAAACAACGAACCTGTGAGTAGCATATGCAGAAAAATCGGGCCTGCCGGTAAAAAACGGATGATGAACACAGAGTGCTAATAACCAAAGATGTTTCCCTTGGATTTAGGAAAAAGCGACGGAAGCAGAACTGAAAATGTTATTCACGCGGCAAGCGGCGCAGTCTCTGTATTATATTGCTGAATTTGTAGAATCGAAAAGTACTGCTGGGAGTGGCAAACGATACATATTAAGATTTGTAAATGCGATCGAAGATGTTGCGCAACCTGATCTTCAATACTCGTTATGAAAACAATATTGACATAGCCCGATCAAATTTTAGTTGCAGGAGCTATAATTATTTAAGCATACTCTTAAAATTGAGAAAGACATTTTTAAAGTATATCGAATTTTACATAGCTCAACCATTCTCTGATCACTCCTAACTCTTCATTTTCTTCAATAAATTTTCTATTACCCGTGGGAAATGGTGATGCTCGAGTTGCTGTATCTTAAATTTAATTACTTCCAATGTATCGCCTCGGTCAATCCTGAATTTTGACTGGTGCAGTATCTCGCCCTCGTCAAACTGCTCATTAGCAAAATGTATGGTAATGCCAGATTCTTCTTCGCCAGCGGCCAGTACGGCTTTATGGATGTGATCGCCATACATCCCCTTGCCGCCATATTTGGGCAACAACGCCGGGTGGATGTTGATGATCTTGTTGGGGAAAGCATTTAAAAGGGTTGGCGGCACCAGCCATAAAAAACCGGCCAGCACTATCAGGTCGGCTTGCAGGTTTTTTAATAAACGTATCACATCATCCGTCTCATAAAATTCTTTGCGGGTAAAAATATGGGTAGGGATTTCAAAATTATCGGCCCGCTGCAAAACGTAAGCCTGCGGGTTGTTGGTTAAAACCAGTATAACTTCGGCATGGGGATTGCGCTTAAAATGCTCCATAATTTTTTGGGCGTTTGAACCCGAACCAGAAGCAAAAATGGCAATACGTTTTTTCATGAATTATCATTTTTAAGGGTCGGCGTAGTTTATGATTTGCTTACATATGGTTTACCATAAGCTGCAGCAACCGGCCTTTACAGTTCAAATATAAAATTTTGAGCTGTTAACAAACATGTTTTATCAAATGTATTTAATTACGGATAAAGCCATAGCGCTTTACATGCCGCTTATCTGTGGAAAGGTAGTAAGAACTGAGATCGCCGGTTTCCAGCACCAGCGAATATTGCCCCAGGTTAACTATCCGCGCGGTTTGGAAGGGGGTGGCCGTAACCATAACCCCGGCCAGTGTATCTGTAGCGCTTAAGGTTGACTGCAGCGTAAGTTTGTCGTCCGAAAGCTGCCACATTCCTTTAGCAGTTTGGCTTATACAGGAAAAGTTTTGAAAAGCACACGTGTTATCGCTGTTAAAGATAAAGGTTTGCGATAACAGGCATTTAGTGTTCAAAGTATCAGTACTTACATTGGTGCCGCCAACATAATTAAGGCGTATTACCGATGCCAGTTGCCAGGTGCCGCGTGCCAGTAAACTTTCTACAGTGCTTTGCGCATCCTTTTTACACGAGTTGCTTAGCATGGTTACTGTTACCACAGCAGTAAGTACTATTAATATATACCGGCCCTTCATTACCATGCAGCTAAATTACTCAACATTATTAACGTGCAAATATGCGTAATGCAGCTATGCAAATGAAAACGAAAAAATAACATCATTTGTATTTGTGCTTGCTATTTATCTTGTAACATTGGTTGTTAAGCATCCTGGTTATTTTTTCTCAAACCTGATCTGGTACAGGTGCGGCCACTTTTTGCCGGTTACAAACAGGCGCCTGCCTTTAGCATCCCAGGCAATGCCGTTCAAAACTTTGTCATTACTGTCAAAATCGGCGGGGCGGTCTTTCAACGGCCAAAGGTTGGTCATATCGGCATGTTGCAATACGGCGCCGGTTTTTGGGTCAATTACTAAAATATCGTTGGTGGTATAAACGTTGGCGTACAGCTTGCCGTCTATCATTTCCAGTTCATTTACAGCATCGATGGCCTTCTTATCATCACAAACATCAATATAACCTTGTTCGCGGTAGGTATTCTTATTCAGGAACCAGATGCGGTTGGTCTTGTCGTCCATATAAAGCTGTTTGCCATCATAACACATGCCCCAGCCCTCTACCCCAACATTGAAGGGGAATGTTTTAAGTAGTTTAAAAGTATTTTTATCGTACACAAAACCAATTTTTTCACGATAGGTCATCTGGATGATTTTATCTCCAACTATAGCAATTC
>CAZZVY010000278.1:0-4623 GCA_964657585.1 uncultured Mucilaginibacter sp.
GAAGATGCGGTTGATATAGCTAAAAAGAATGCCAACACCGCCGGGGTAGCACACTTGATTGATTTTGCCGTTTGTGACTTTGAGGATACGGAAGTACCCGAACAGCCGGGAGTAGTTATGTTTAACCCTGAATATGGCGAGCGTTTGGGGGTACATACTAAACTGGAAATTACCTATAAACGGATAGGCGATTTTTTAAAGCAGAAATGCAAGGGTTACCGCGGCTATGTTTTTACGGGCAACCCTGACCTGGCCAAGAAGATTGGCTTGCGCCCTGCCCGCCGTATTGAATTTTATAATGGTAAATTAGATTGCCGCCTGTTTGAATACGAATTGTATGATGGCAGCAAACGTGAACCCAAAACCGAATAAGCTAATGAAAAAACTGATCTTAACGCTGATGGCAGCCCTATTCTTCACCTATGCAATGGCACAGGCCGAGATGGATTTTCCCTTTCAGGGGGGCAGTAAGGTTATGGCCGATTATTTTCATAACAATATAGCCATAACCAACCTAATTAAACAACGCGCAGCCAGCGGACTGGTGGTAATGAAATTTACATCAGACGATAAGGGCAGCATTATTAAAATGGTGGTTTACCATGCAGATGATGTTAGTTTGGTTGAACCCATTATCAAAGTGCTGAAAAGCACAGATGGCAAGTGGATAATACCTGATAAACAAAAGTCTTATGATTTTTTGATCCCTTTTTCCATTAGTATCGACAATCCGGGCAAGGCCGCGGGCGCCGCCATGCTAAAATTTTACAATAGCCGAAACCCCATTATAGCCACCGACCAGATACCGCTTAACTTAGTATCGCTGTTGCCTGCCGTGCAGATAAAATATACTTACCAGCCATTGCCGCAATAACAATTACAGGCTGCCCAATTCGTGACATTTCTATGAAATGGATTAACAGGTTGTAAAAATCCGGGGTTAAACCTTTTACGTTTATAAAGAAATAAACATTTAAGCTCTATTTATGAACGAAGTACTGGAAAATAAGATTAAGACGGTTGCGATTAACATCAGGAAGATAAGGGAGTCAAAAGATTATACCCAGGATTATCTGGCAGCTAAGTTAGGCATATCCCAAAATGCTTACAGCAAAATTGAATTAGGTTATACCAAGATAACGGTTGAAAGGCTATTTCATATCGCCCAGATACTGGAAGTAAACCCGGTTGACCTGCTGATCTTTAATGATCACCGAAAATAACCTCACGCTTGTAAAAACTGTTAGCCTAACCGGCAACCGGTTCAACCTCGGCAACCGGGCTAAACAAGTAAACCCGCTTTGTGCTTACCTCAATACATTTGTAACGCTTGCGCAATTTGTTTTCTTTACGGAAAACACGGCCGTCCTTTAGCTTAAACAGTGATGTTGAGGGCAGCTTTTCAACCGTTACAGCCGATGTTTTGGGCGCATCATATTTACGCAATGCGCGGTAAAGGTTAAGATCTGAGCAACTGGAGGCTGCCGGGTTATGAAGATAGTTGCTGATTGCTTGCTGCACATCGGGCGGGAAGATGTTCTTTTCAAAAAAGGGCTGCATCATTTTTTTGAAATTCAGTTTCCATTCTGCACCATGCGGGCGCACCTTTTGCTGGTGCTGGTTCCAGGTATGCAGGTGGGCAAACTCATGCACGGCAGTAACCAGGAAGGCATAGGCATTAAGGTCGTAATTAACTGATATGCGGTGTCCTTTGCCATCAAACGGAGGCCGGTAATCGCCAAACTTGGTGCCCCTGTTGCGCGATATTTTAAACTCGCACTTAAAATAATCTATCCAGCGGCCAATAAGCGGTGCGGCTTCTGCCGGCATGTATTGTGTTAAAACTTTTATTTTATCCAATGTTATAGCTGCGCTGAAGTGCTTGCTGCCTGCGGCGCAGCAAATATAAACGGATTTTGTTAAGGCAGCGTTACAGGCGTTATTGCGCAGCCGGGCAATTGATAAAAAATGAAGTGCCCTTACCCGCTTCTGTTTCAAACCATATTTTACCGCCCGAGTTTTCGATGGAGTTCTTAACAAAGGCAAGGCCCAGGCCCGTGCCCGAGCTTTTGGTAGTAAAGTTTGGCACAAATATCTTGTCGCGCAGGTTTGCGGGTATGCCATTGCCATTATCGGTAAGGGTTATCAGTATTTGCTTATCCTCTATCTTGTAATCAATGCTGATGATGCCCTGTTTACCCGCCGGTATGGCCTCAATTGCATTTTTAAGCAGGTTATTGAAACAGCGCATCAATTGGTCGCGGTCTGCATTTACATAAAACGCCCCGGCAGGGTTGTAAGCAATGGTAATATTATCCATTTGTTTAAAAATTGTTACCGCCTGGTTTATAATATCAAGCAAATCTACTTTTTCCATCTTGGTATCGGGCATTTTTGCAAATGCTGAAAACTCGGAGGCTATGGATGAAAGGCTGTCTATCTGTTCCACAAATGATTTACTGAAACGCTCAAATTTCTGGTCAAATTTAGGGTCTTTGTCTTTCCAGGCTTTATCCAGCAGTTGCAGGCCTAACTTAAGCGGCGTTAGCGGGTTTTTAATTTCGTGCGCCACCTGTTTGGCCATTTCGCGCCAGGCCGTTTCCCTTTCGCTCTGGGCCAGGCGTTGTGCGCTAACCTCCAGCTCGCTTATCATTTTGTTATATTCCTTTACCAGGGCGCCAATCTCGTCGTCACGGTCCCAAATTATGGGTTCGTTCTTGCGGCCATATATTGTTTTACTTATGCTTTGCTGTATAAACTGCAGCGGCCAGGTTATTTGCCGGGCTATAATTACAGCAAATAAGCCTATCATAATAAATACAATGGCATAAATATTTATCATGGTATTCAGTAATGCGCCTGTACGTTCGGCGCTATCGTTCTGGTTATCAAAATAAGGCAGCTGCAAATAGGCCATGGTTTCAAAACGCGAATTTATAACAGGCACATAAGCTGCCTTGTAACTTAAATCGCCAAGCTTTTCATCATTTAACAACAGCGACTGGCGCTGCCGGGCCATGGCAATGTAAGCCCTGCCATTCATACGCCTGGCCAGCAAGTTATAATCGTATATCTTAGGCTGGGTGCTAAGTACCGGCACACCCTGCAAATCAAACAGGGTCAGGTCAACCTGGTATGTGCGGGCAAAATCGTTAAAATTCACCTGCCCGTTTTGTGAGTTATTATAGGCCCCGTCTTCCAGGCCTTTGCCAAATATTGCCGCTAAACCGCTTATTTTATTGCGTATCCCTTCATCTTGCTGCATATCGTACTTCACGCTTATAGATTGAAACGTAATGGCGCCAACCAGCAATAATGTTATTACAACCGTAAACATTACCGAGAACTGTATGCGGCTGCGGTAGGCAATTTTATCAAGGTTAATTTTAAAACCCCATTTTAACTGTTTGTTCTCCACGCTGAAAATCCGTACACGTACCCATAACCAAAAAATAAATATGATAACGGCGGTAAACCCTAATAGCGTTAAAAAGAAGAAGGTTATAGATGCTATTATTTGCACCACCGGGGTTTCCTCGCGGCTTACTACAATCATCATCCGGTTGTTAGGCTTATAAATCAGATGGTTATTTCGCCTGGCCGGCTCATACCATTTGGCAGCCGGATCCTTTATTATATTAACTGCATATTTTTTAAGCGGGCTCTTAAACTCGGCATTGGTTAATTTATAAGGGTAAGTGCCGCTTTGGTGTTGCAATACGCCGTCTATATAGTACGCGTAAGAATAGGGTTTAAAATTTATGCCGATTTTAACGTAGCCATTGGTAAGCAGTTCTGGAAAAGTTGCCATTACACCCAGCGGCTTGGATAACAGCTTAATTACAAGTGTACCTAAATAGTTATTCCCCTGGTATACCGGGAGTATGGCAAAATAACTTTGAAGGCCTAAATCATCATCATGATAAAAGAAACCGGATACTTTTATTGCGCTGAATGCCACCAGATTTTTAAATACATCAAGCGAGTAGTTTTTCTCGGCGGTTATTGGCTGGCCGGTACCATCAAAGGCATACATCATAAGGTCATACTTGCTTAAGTAGCCATCAAAGTATGTTTTTTGCAGATAGTTTTTCAGGTATGCCTCGTTCCGGGCTTTATCATCATTTAAGTAGGCAATAATGTGCCTGTCGCCCGTGATATTCCTTTCGATATGCATGAAAGCCGAATCGGCCACATTATCGTCAGCAGCTTCCAGTTTATTTATCAGGCTTTTCCGTTCTCTGTCTTCTTTAACCTTCTCAAAGCTGTTCAGTTTAATGGCCGATATTATTGCACATATTGCTATAAGCACCAGTAATGACAGGGCATTAAGCTTGCCATTGTTATTCCATACGGTGTAAGCCCTAACGGCTACAAATAAACCGGTCAACAGGTAATAGAGGGTAAACCCTTCAGCTATGGCAGCGGCCACCGTAGCGGCCAGTACAAAACCGCCAAAAATGTAAACCTTATATTTATTCCTGATCATCAACTGCTGCAGGATGGTCAGAAATGTATCGTTTGCTAAATAAAACAACAAAAAAGTAAAACACAATATTAGTATGCCAAGCAGGCTGTAGCCTGAGAGGTTAAATACATTCGTTACATCAAAATTAATTTCTG
>CAZZVY010000279.1:0-4590 GCA_964657585.1 uncultured Mucilaginibacter sp.
AAAAAAACAAATACTGCATACAAATATTTTAAGATACTTCATTAGTTAACTGGGGTATAACTACCAGGTATGTTAAACGGATATTCCAATATCTTATCAAACTCCGCACTGTTATAATGCAGGCTGGCATTAATTTTTTTGGTCCCCGCCGATGAAACGATATTTATCTGCGATGGCAGGCTGCGGTTATCCACCTGTGTAAAATCGTTATTGCTCACCTGTAACATCAGGTTTGCCGGCGCATTGCTCAGATCGGTTTGGCGTACTCTGTTACCGGTAACCAAAACCCTGTACAGCATATCCTGCTGGTTACCTGTTAGTATAGTGCTGCCGCTATCGGCGGTAACTGTACTATTATCAGTTAAGGTTTGGGGCAGGGCATTGCCCACCAGGAGTGCCTGTACGGCTTTAAAGTCAACCTGGTTGCCGGCGTACTGGTAAATATAGCTGAAAGGCTTTTTCATATATACGCCCTGCAACTTATTAATTATCAGTATACTGTCTGGTGTTATCAAAGCCCGGGCAACCTCTATCTGCACCAAAACGGTAGCTGTAACAGATACCCAAATCCTTTTATCGCGCTGTATATGTATGTTAAGCGTAACATCATTACTGCTGCCGTCAATATCAAGCCTTGCCTTGGCCTTACCGCTAAAGGTATTAAAAACCGCCTGGTTGGCAAGTATGGCATTATTTATAGCCTTTGCGTTTATTACTGGCGGGGTTTGTGTTACCGGGTTGGCAACCTGCGGTTGCCGGGCAGGCTGATTAACTATTAGTTGTTTGTGCGCCTTACAACTAATTAATGCAGATACGCAGCAAATTAAAATTATGAACTTATTCAATATATTTCCTCTCATTTATCTTGCGCTCCAAAACCGGCGATTGTGCACCATCCTGTTTGGCTTTTTTCCAGCTTTCCACAGCAGCATTGGTGTCGCCCAGGTAAAACATAATATCGCCATAGTGTTCTTCCTGAACTGCGCTGTGGTCTTTATCATGTGTCAGGGCCTTTTCCATCCATATACGTGCGCTGGTGTAATTTTTTTGTTTGAACAGTATCCAGGCATAAGTATCTTCAAACGATGCAGTGTTTGGCTGTAAATCGTTTGAGCGCTTTGACATTTCTGCCGCCTTATCTAACCGCTCACTCCTTACCGATAAATAGTAGGCATAGTTATTTAAGGTGTAGGCATTATCGGCATTAAAGGATAATGATTTGTCGTACGCTTCGTCAGATCTGGCGTTATCCTTTAACTCATGGTAACAATCGCCCAGGGCCGAGTATGATTGTGAAAGCAGGTCCTTATCTTGCAACGCTAACGATGTGGCGTTTTTTACATAGCTTAAAGCTTTGGTATAATTCTTTTTTTGCAGCCAGGCTACGCCTACCAGATAATTCATCCAGGCCTGGTTAGGAAACAACGACAGCGCATTTTGCCCATCCTTTAAAGCGGTATCTATATCGCTATCGCCAAGTTCCAGCCGCACCAGCTGTTCCTGCACTAGGTATACCTGATCATCCAGTTGTATGGATCGCTGGTAAGCCGGGCGGGCCTCTTTAAACTTGCCGTTCTGCATCAGCATGTCGCCGTATATGGCATAGGCCTTTGCCGAAGTTGGATGCGCTGCAGTAACAATGCGGCTTAACTCCAACGCGCTTGCCTTAGCATCCGGATCAGGAAATTTTGGGGTATACCCTAATATGATCCTTATTTTTTGTTCAACATCAACATCGGGCAGGGCAAAGGCCAGTTCAAGCTGTTTAAAGCTGGCTTCGTTATCCTTTTTATCTCTATAAATATCGGCAAGGGCTAAGTGCACCAGGCCATTATTACTATCCATTTCCTGTGCTTTCAGCAAAACCTTAAGCGCCTTTTCCTTAAAGTTGTTTGAATTATAAATTTCGCCAAGCAAAAGGTAGTACCTTATCTGGTTAGGGTTGGCGGCTATCATGGCATCTACCTCGGCGGCAGCCAGGTCAACCTTGCCCTGTTTCAGATAAATTTTCTGGCGCTGTGCTATAATATCATCCGTAAGGCCGGTAATACCTTCTATCTTTTTGTAAACGGCCAACGCCTCGTCATAGCGTTTTTGAATAAAGTAGGCATTCGCCTTATCAAAGTAATAATCGGGTTTATCCGGGTTTAATCTAATCAGCTGGTTAAAAACGTTTTCCAGTTTAACAAGGTCATTTGCTTTCTCATAACTATCGGCCAGGGCTACCCAATACCATTCGTTATCAGGGCTTATTAACACGGCACGCTCCAGCAACGCGCGGGCTTCGTCAAAATTTTTTTGAGTAGTTTTTAAAGCGGCCAGCTCATACATGGCGGCATCGTTATTGGGGTCACTTTGCAGCACCCGGCTAAACAGATCGGCGGCGAGGGGAAAATTCTCAATAGTTTTTTCATGCAGGGCCGAAAAAAACAACTGCCGCACCATTACGCTGTCAATGGAGGTCATAGGTTTCCCGGCAGTTACACGAGTATCCGCAGCCGCTTTGCGGCCCTGCGCAAATACAGCAGCAGGGGCCAGCAATAAACCCAATATAATCAAGCGCTTTAACATGCTTTCCCTAATCTCAAATTAACTGATATTAAACTTAACTACTACCCCATACCAGTATGTCCGTAACCGCCGGCGCCCCTAACTGTTTCATTTAATAGATCAACCGGTTCCCAATCCACTTTTTCATGCCTGGCCACTATCATCTGGGCTATGCGGTCGCCGGTACTTATTTCAAATATTTCCTGTGATAAATTGATCAGCAACACCTTAATCTCGCCCCGGTAATCAGCATCAATGGTCCCCGGCGAATTCACGATACTGATGCCGTGCTTGTAAGCCAGGCCGCTGCGTGGGCGTATCTGCGCCTCAAAACCTTCCGGTAATTCTATATGCAAACCGGTAGGTATAAGTTTGCGCTCCATAGGCTTTAACTGCACGGGAGTTTCAAGATCGGCCCGAAGGTCCATCCCGGCCGAATGCACCGTCTCGTAACCTGGCAGCCCGTTCGTAGACCTATTGATAATGCGGATGTTCATTTTTTAATTAATATAGCTTTTAGTTCTTTACCTTCAGATAGCAGCGCGCCGCCGGCAAACAGCAATAACAGCGCATTACCTGCAAATATATTACGTTTAAATACATAGAATGATAAATAAACGAGGATAATTGAAATAATGATATATGCGATGTTCTTTTTTAAATTATAGGGAATAGGGTAATTTTTTTGCCCCCATATATAGGAAAGGATCATCATACAGCTATAAGAAAGGAAAGACACCCAGGCTGATGCCATATAACTAAACGCCGGAATAAAAGCGATATTAAATATAACTGTTAAAACTGCCCCTACCCCGGATATGTAAAGGCCGTATTTTGTTTGATCAGACAGTTTATACCAGACAGACAAATTCATATAAATGCCCAGCGCCACGTAGCCAAATAACAACGGCGGTACAGCAGGCAGGCCAACCCAATAACTTTTCCCGATAAAATATTTTAATAATTGTATATTGGCAGCAATGGCTACAAAAGCTACAGTCACTGCAATAACAAAGTAATCCATAATACGGGCGTATACAGCGCCTGCATTTTTATTTTTAGCATAACTGAAAAAGAATGGCTCGGCGCCTAAACGAAATGCCTGAACAAAAAGGTTAAGAAAGATAGCAATTTTTGCGCAAGCAGCATAAATGCCCAGCTGTTCGCTGCTGATACCGGTAGGCAACATTTTTGCCAGTAATGTTTTATCCAGGTTTTCGTTAATTATGAATGAGAAGTTGGCTACCAACACCGGAAAACTATAAATAAACATACTTTTAAAAATACCTGAATTAAGATCGGGCCTGATTTTTGCCAATTCTGGTAACAGCAGCAGGAATGTTAAGGTACTGGCCATCAGGTTTGACAGGAAAATATAACCAAGCCACCCCTTCCGGAACCAGCCGTTAAAAAAGCCTGCCCCAGGGTAATGGTGGCTTATTACATAAGGCAGTACGTACATAAATATAAGGTTAAGGGCAATAAAGGTAATAACGTTAGTAAGCTTTATTACCCCATACCTGCCGGGGCGGCCATCAGCCCTTACTTTTGCGAAAGGTATAACGCATAAGGCATCGATCACTAAAAAAATAATAAAGTATATAACGTATAATTTATAATCGCTGATGGGGGTGCTTTTTTCAATAGCAACCCAAGCGGCTATTTGGTTAGTAAAAGGTAAAGTAAAGGCTAAAAAAACAACACAGATAACCATAATAGCAGTAAAGGCGTTATTATAAACCTGGTTGCGCTTATGCTCATATTTGTTAAGGTACCTGAAAAACGTGGTTTCCATACCGAATGCCAACAGGGCCTGCAGCATAGAAGCATACGAAAACATGTTTGAAAAAATGCCATAAATGCTTTTAGGATAGATACGGGTATACGCCGATGTAAGAAAAAAATTAAGTGTCCTTGAGGCTACGGTACTTAACCCGTAAACAGCAGTTTGCCCGGCAAATTTTTTAGCAGTTGACAATGATAGTTCGTTTTATACCCTTTCCTTTGGAAAAGGCAGGGCGAGGTTATAACCCCCGCCTT
>CAZZVY010000280.1:0-4574 GCA_964657585.1 uncultured Mucilaginibacter sp.
AACAATACGGCCTTGCAGCCGGGCTATATCATATTTATCAGCTTTGTGTTGTACGGGCTTATCCTTTCAACCATACTTAAGTTTATAACCCCTTATGATGCACATTAATCACCTATCGATAGTTATTTAATATCACTGCTTTGACAACAGACCAACATAACCAGACGCCTGCTAAATTTGGGCTTTTCAATATCCTGCTCATCCTGGGGTTAAGCATACTGCTTTGCGGCGAGGCCTATTTTGGCTATCGCCTGCAATCGCTTTCCAGCAAGCAGGAGCAGATAAAGGAAGATTACAGCACGGTTAACAATATAACGTTCGGGGTATTCTCTGTAGATCAGTGGCGCGATAAAATAGTGGCCATTGTAAACGGACAGGTGAACGATTTTAATTTAACGCCCGCACAAAAAAAAGCATTGCAGGCCCAGGTTGAACAGCAACTGCACGCGCTGGTTAACAAAGCCATAGCCCAGTTTAATAAACCGCAAAAAAGCATCATCGGCAAATTGAAAAAACTGGCTTTCAATACTATTGTAAATGCCGACGAGGTTAATGCGCAAGTACCTTCGTTTGCAAAAACCATTATTACTAAGATTAGCAGCCCTGCCAGTACCAGCAGGCTAAAAGATATTGCCACCAGCAAAATAACCCAACTTAAAAAGCAAACTTATGACAGTACATCAACCGCCAGCGCTGCGGTGGACAGCCTGTTATTCAAAAAATATCATGTTAACAATGCGGCCGATTTTAACAGGCATATGGCTTATGAACTTGGGGCCATACGCCAGGTTACCTATAATTACGCTTATGCCATGGTGGGTTGCGTTATACTTGCCCTTGCCTTGTGGTGGTTAATGCGGCGCCAGGTACAGCTGCATACTACGCTGTTTATTATGTTGTTATTGTTTGCCTTTATACTATTGGCCGTTGGCGCAACAGCTTCAATAATTGAGGTGGATGCTCGTTTTAAAACCCTTAACTTTACGTTGATGGGACAAAATGTGGTGTTTCAAAACCAGGTATTGTTTTTTCAGAGCAAAAGTATTTGGGGTATTATTAAAGTGCTGTTAACCCAGCCCAAGCCAGATGCTGTTCTTGTAGGGTCGCTTATTTTGGTATTTATACTTATTTTGCCTATTGTAAGAATGCTTGCCAGGGGTATACATGTATTAAGCCCGAAAAAGATTGCCCAAAACAGGGCGGTCACTTATCTGGCCTTTGAATCAGCCAAATGGGATATGGCCGATGTTATGATAGTTGGCATATTAATGACTTATATTGGCCTGAACGGCATAATAAAAAGCCAGCTTTCCAACCTTAATATCCATAACAGTTTGTTAACTACCGTAACAGAAAACAACACATCGCTGCAACCGGGGTATTTCATATTTGCAGGGTATGTACTTTTTGCGCTGGCGCTATCTTATATCCTTAAACGGATAACACCGTACAATGTAGTTTAACAGCGCTTAACGTAATTTATGTAATGACCTTCCTGTGTGATGTTCAGGCCGGCCGTTTATCAATAAACTTAACCGCCTTCCTGCCTGCCTCGGGAAATTGTATCTTCTGTATTTCCTCAGCAGTTAAATACCTGATATGCGGGCTTACTCTTAACCTTGCCTGCAAATAGGCACGGATGCTATGATCGCACTCTTCGCTGGTATTTGCCGGCACTAAATATAACAGGACCTGGTCAAGCCCTATCTCATTAGCGTATATCTCTACCACAAAGTCAAGTATCTCTTCCCGCTCGTTCAATAGGTCAAACAATGCCGGCGGATAAAGGGTGGTACCTTTAAACTTGATCATCTGCTTCTTACGGCCAATCAATGGCGAGAGACGTAAACTTGCCCTGCCGCAAGTGCAAGGTTCGTTTAGGTAAGTGCAGATATCGCCGGTCTTATAACGCAGCAGGGGCATACCCTCTACGCCGAGGGTTGTAATCGTCACCTCGCCGGGAGTGTGCGGAGGTACGTGGTTATTATGCTCGTCCAGCAATTCCACTATCACCAGGCCGGGCTGGTGATGGCCGCCCTGTCCTGCCGAACATTCAGTGAAAGCCGTTTGCATTTCTGTTGAGGCATAGGTGGAATATAGTTGAATATCCCATTCCTCCGTAATCTTTTTACCCAGCATATTGAGCGAAAAATCGGTATTGCGGATGTTTTCGCCGATACAGATAGCCTTCTTAACCGAGGTGCTATTCATGTCGATACCGTTGGCTTTTGCAAAGCCTATCAGCTTTAAAATAAACGAAGGCACGGCAACAATGGCGGTAGGCCTTAAACGCTGTATGGTTTCCCATTGCAGCGAAGGTACGCCCGGCCCCAAACGGATAATACCGGCACCCATTTTACGCAGGCCCGAGTGATAGGCAATGCCGGCCATAAATTGCCTGTCCAGCGTAAGCATTAACTGGTAAACATCCTCCGCCGAACCATCCGCACACACAAATGAGTTATACTCATTTTGCGCCAGGCGTTGCAGGTCATTCTCTGTAAGCGCAATAGTTACCGGGCCGCCCAGTGTGCCGGAAGTAGAGGTATATTCAATAATCTGATCGACAGGTACGCACAAAAAGTCGTTATTACGCTGCTGCAGGTCGTCTTTCTCAGTAGTAGGCAGCAGGGTTAAATCCTGCCGGGTTTTAATGGCAGTAATATCTACCTTGTACTTATTAAACATTTCCATGTAAAACGGAGAATTGTTTGACAGGTATAATAGCAGTTCCTGAAGTTTTTGCTGTTGCAACTCATCATCCATATTATTCTCCGGTATTTTTCATATGCCATTGATTGATCAACGAAAACAAGATCATCCCAATGCCTATACCTTTTAAAAGGCCGTCGGCAAAATCCGCAATAGCAATAAAATGTTTAATAAAAAAACTTGCGGAAAGTAATAACAGACCGGTAGGAGCTATCAGCTTTAGCGGCATGAGTGGTTTTTTATACATCATATAGCAAGTTTAAAGAATAATATGTGATTTTGAGTGTTATTCGGGGATATTCTGTGTTTTGCAAATATCGTTTAGTGTGTTTACCCACCCGGTAGTTGCTTCGCTCTACCGCACTCTCTCGCCTTTGGCGAAGGAAGGAGAACTTTCTGCTTATTCCTTCCTTTCGCGCAGACATGTCCGACCAGCGTAGCGTAGCCGGGGTGAACCAACCCAGCATAAAGTCATTAGCTGCAAACAGCATTTATACAATATCAAACCCGATATTAGCTACATAAAGAATTTAATTATGTGGTGGATATACGCTCTATTTTCTGCTGTGTTTGCAGCGTTGACGGCCATTTTTGCCAAAGTGGGCATAAAAGGGGTTGATACCAACCTGGCTACCGCTATCCGCACTGTGGTAATACTTATACTGGCCTGGGGCATAGTTCTGTTTAAAGGGAATGTCAGCGTTGGCAGCCTTACCAAAACCAACTGGATATTCCTTATACTATCCGGTGTAGCTACCGGCTTATCATGGATATTTTATTTTAAGGCACTTCAACTGGGCAAGGTTGAACAGGTAGCCCCGCTGGATAAGCTGAGCGTACCATTGGCGATTTTACTGGCAACCATTTTCCTGGGTGAAAAACTTACGCTAAAAGATTCCATTGGCGCTTTTTTAATTATATCGGGTACTTTTGTACTGATACTAAATTTTTAAATGGATACCTTCAGCAAAAAACGTCTTAGCCACTTTTACCGGGAGGTTGGCCTGTTCCTGGTACCATACCTGGTTATTTTAGCAGGATGCCTTACTATCAAAATATTATATACCCGCGAGCAGATCTACTTTTACATCAATAGCCTGCACACCACTTGGGGCGATACCATCTTCCCTTTGTTTACTGACCTTGGCGACGGCCTTTCGCTAATTATCTTCGCGTTGGTCATGGCTTTGATCAGTTACCGCAAAAGCTTTTTACTGCTTACTGCTTATGGCTTAACCGCCCTGGTAGCACAAGTGCTTAAGTTTATATTTGATATGCCCCGGCCATATCTTTATTTTAAAGATCAGCATGCTAAAATGTATTTAGTAAAAGGCATCAACATGCTGAGTTATCATAGTTTTCCGTCCGGGCATACGGTAACCGCTTTTTCGGCATGTATCACTATGGCTTATTTATTTCGTCATAAGTTTTGGGATATCCCAATGCTCATACTGGCCTGCTGTATCGGTTATTCCCGTATGTATTTGAGCCAGCACTTTTTTGAGGATGTAACCGCCGGGTCAGCTATAGGAGTGTTTGCTACCCTGTTCTGGTTGTACTGGCTGGATAATAAACCGTTCCTATACACCGCCAAATGGCAGGGGGGTATTTTAAAAAGGGCAGTTTAATCTTTTACAATAACGTTATATCATTTTTCCCCGCTTTCCATAAACCCTAACACCTCATCCTCCGTCCCTATAAATGCCCCGGGGCTTGCGGTTTTAAGGCCGGCCATAGCGGCAGCAAAATTACCTGCTTCAGGTATTGTTGCGCCTTTTTGGCGCTGGTAAAGGTAGCCGGCCATATAAGTATCGCCGCAACCGGTGGCATCAGCAATTATAGCTGGCCTGTAAGCCGCAATA
>CAZZVY010000281.1:0-4512 GCA_964657585.1 uncultured Mucilaginibacter sp.
AGAAAAAAGACCAGCAAAAGCAGCAGCAAAAACCGCAAATGTCTAAAGAAGATGCGCAGCGTATGTTGGATGCCCTGAACAATAACGAGAAAGAAACGCAGGATAAGCTGAAGAATAAAAAACTAAAAGGCGAAAAAGTACATATCGCCAAGGATTGGTAAATTGATGATGAGTTGATAAGCGGATCAAGCCGGAAGTTAAACCCGTTAACCCAGTCAACTATTCATTTAATTAATCCCACTTCATTAACTCACAGTGAACAGGAATATTTATATATTATCAACAATACTATTATTTTGGGTAAATGCACTTTTTGCCCAGAACGTAACTTTTACGGCCTCGGTAAGCAAAAACCCGGTGGCTGTCGGCGAGCAATTTGAGGTAACTTTTGAAATGAACGGCACTGGCGACCGGTTTGCCCCTCCCGCTTTTGGCGGTGGGTTACAGGTGCTATCGGGGCCCAACGTTTCTACCAGTATGACGTCTATTAACGGTAATACAACAGTAAGCAATTCATACAGCTATATATTAGCTGCAACGCAGGAAGGCAATGTAACCATCGGGGCAGCATCCATCTATTCAAACGGAAAGCTATTGGCGACTCGCCCCATCAGCCTGAAGGTAACAAAGGGGCAGCCCGTGCCGCAGGGCCGTCGCGGCAGGCCGGGGCAGCAGCAAGCGCAAGCCAACAGCCAGGTTCAGGAAGCTTCGGCAGCAGAAGTAGCCAATGCATTGTTTATAAGGGCGGCCGTAGATAAAACAAATGTTTACATTGGCCAGCAGCTGAACGTGAACTACCGTATTTATACACGTGTAGATATTCTTCAAAATCAATTAGATAAGATACCTGACCTGAATGGTTTCTGGAGCCAGGATGTAAATCCGCACATGCAGAACGTGCAATGGCATACCGAAATTTATAACGGCAATAAATACAATGTTGCCGATATTAAGCAAAGCATACTCTTCCCTGAGCGGGCTGGCAACCTGACCATTGACCCAATGGGGATGACCTTTATTATACGCGAGCAGGCCCCTGCGCATGATGTAATGGAAGAATTTTTTGGCGGATCGTTCAAAGAAGTAAAGGTTAAACTTAAAAGCCCGGCGGTAACCATCCATGTAAAACCATTGCCTGAGGCTGGCAAACCTTTAGATTATGGCGGTGCAGTAGGCACGTTCAGTATGGAAGCCGGCGTTGATAAAACTGCTTTAAGAGCTAACGAAACTATTAATTATAATGTTAAGATAAGCGGTACAGGTAATATTAAGCTAATGAAAAACCTTTCGCCTGTTTTCCCTGCAGATTTTGAGAAATATGATCCGAAAGTAACGGATACCGTAAATGCCGAAACGGGCAAGCTTACAGGCAGCAGGCTTTATAATTACCTGTTGATACCCCGGCATGAAGGTAAGGACACTATTCACCCTATCAGATTTACTTATTTTAACCCCGCTACCGCACGGTATGTTACGCTCACTTCCAAAACCTTCCCTATAAATGTGGCTAAAGGCATTGCCGAAAAAAATGTGAGCACCTTATCATCCGCCGATAAGCAGGATATTAAACTGATGGATAAGGATATCCGCTACATTAAAACAAAAGACCGGAGCCTAAGTAAAGACGGGGAAGACTTTTTTGGCTCAACAGCCTACAATTTATTATTATTAGCCGGGCCGCTATTGTTTATCGGCGCTATGTTTTACCGCACATGGTACCGTAAGGCTAACAGTGATATAGTTAAAGTACGCAGCCGCAAAGCAGGTAAAATTGCGGCCAAAGCCTTAGCCCAGGCCAAAACTGCTTTGGCAGCCAATAATTCTGCTGCGTTTTACGAAACACTTTTTAAGGGCATATATGGTTACCTAAGCAATAAATTCAATATCCCCTACGCTAACCTTGACCAGGAAACCATTAGCAGTGTATTAAGGGCTAAGGGGGTAGGCGAGCCATTGATCACTCAAATGCAGGATACGCTTGAACTCTGTGATATGGCGCGGTTTGCGCCGGTATCGGGCATTTCCGAAAAAGAAGTTTTTGAACGGTCTAAAAACATGATACATGACATTGAAGATGAAATATAAACGCACCATATACCTGCTGTTTGCCATCGCTTTTCCCATGTTATCATTTGCAGGTACCGATGTGCAAAAGCTTTTTGAAAAAGGCAACCAGGAATATGCCAGGGCAAAGTATACCGAAGCTTTGTCAGATTATCAGCAGGTGCTTAAATCGGGCTATCAATCGGCTGCCTTATATTTTAATATAGGTAATGCTTATTACCGGACAGACGAAATACCTTCGGCCCTGCTTTATTATGAAAAAGCACACCGCCTGGCCCCTGGCGACGAGGATATCAATTTCAATATCCGTTTAACCAATTTAAAAACAACAGATAAGATAGATGAAGTTCCTGAGCTTTTTATTAACCGTTGGTGGCGCAATTTTATCCTTGCCTTACCGCTCGGCACCATTGCCGCGCTTAGTATTTTACTTGCCTTTTTAGCCAGCTTGTTATTGATATGGTATTTATTTACCCAGTCTGTAATTATAAAAAAAACATCGTTCTTTACCGCCATAGGAGTGTACATTTTAACTTTTGTTATAATATTTATGGGTAACCGGCAATCGGCTTATTTTAAAAGCCATCACCAGGCTATTATTTTTACCGGGACGGTTATAGTAAAAAGTAGTCCGGTAGGGGCAGCTAAAAACCTGTTTACCTTACACGAAGGCACAAAGGTTGATGTGGTGGAAACCAGCAACAAACGCCTGCGCATTAAACTGGCCAATGGCACCCAGGGCTGGATAAGCGCTGCAGACGTTAAGGAAATATAATGCTGACTTAAATGAATTTAGCTTTGTATGCTGATAAGAAGTATTACTTATCTCCCAGCACAGATAAAATGTTGCCGGCCGGGTCTTTAAACCAGGCGATGACAGGGCCGCCGCCGCCACGCATAATACCTTTGCCATCTGTTTTCAATTGCTCGCTATCATAATGTTCAAAAGCCACCCCCCGGGCAGTTAACTCATCCACAACGTTTTCTACATCATCAACCGGAAAATTCAAAATAGTGTAGGTGGCCGGTTCATGGTTAGGTTTGGGATATACCAAGATGGCGTTTTCGTTTCCGCTGATATGCAACTCCAATAACTTTACCCCCATTTGTCTGGCGGTAACGGTTAAACCTAAGGTATCTCTGTAAAATAATTCGGCCTTGTCAATATCATCGACAGAAAATCCGCTGAATGCTTTGGTGTTCTTGAACATGGGATTAGCGTATTAATGTATTTTTATGTAATAAAACAGGCATTACAAAAAACAGATTCAATATATAACGCAGGAATTTATTAAACAAATTTAACAATAAAAAGATTGAGGTTTGGTGGCATAACTTAGTCAATATTGATTGTCAGTTTAAAAAATAATGTAGCTTAAAATAGAAATTTACGCTTCCTAATTTGTCCTAATTGTCCCATCTGTCTTGGGACACTCACTGCAAATTTGCCGACCAGTTTTTTGATCTTTAATCATATCTTTTACCAACCACTGATTAACTAATCACCGGTCAACTGATCTGTAATTATTATCTTTGCGCTTATGAGCAAGGTTAATGTTGGTTTAGTGCAAATGAGTTGTGTTGCTGATAAGCAGCAGAATTTGCAGAAAGCGATTGTTAAAGTGCACGAGGCTGCAGCTAAAGGCGCACAAATAGTTTGTTTGCAGGAACTATTTACATCGTTATATTTTTGTGATGAAGAAGATTACGACAACTTTAAACTGGCCGAGGCCATTCCCGGCCCGTCAACAGATGAACTTGCTAAAATTGCTGCCCAATTGGGTGTGGTTATCATAGCCTCTTTATTTGAAAAACGCGCGCAGGGCATTTATCATAATACCACTGCTGTTTTAGATGCCGACGGTACCTATCTGGGCAAATACCGCAAAATGCACATCCCGGACGATCCGGGCTTTTATGAAAAGTTCTATTTCACTCCCGGCGATCTTGGCTATAAGGTATTCAAAACCAGATTTGCCACCATTGGTATATTGATATGCTGGGATCAGTGGTATCCCGAAGCTGCCCGTATTACTGCTATGATGGGCGCCGAAATATTGTTTTACCCAACCGCCATAGGCTGGGCCCTAACGCAGGACAAAGCAACGAATATCAAGCAATATAACGCATGGCAAACTATTCAGCGCGGCCATGCGATAGCCAACGGCGTGCACGTAGTAACCGTTAACCGAGTTGGCGAAGAAGCCGGCGTAAAATTCTGGGGCGGCTCGTTCTTTGTAGATCCGTTTGGGGAACTGGTGTACCAAACCACTACTGATGAAGAAGAAGTAGTGGTAAAGGAACTGGACCTGGAAAAATCTGATTATTACCGCAGTCACTGGCCGTTTTTGAGGGACAGGAGGATTGACAGCTATGAACCGATTACAAAAAGATTATTGGATAACGATTAATTTCCACCACGTCATTGCGAGGTACGCAGCAATCTCC
>CAZZVY010000282.1:0-4483 GCA_964657585.1 uncultured Mucilaginibacter sp.
GTACCCACGGTTACTGTAAATCTTTCACGGCAATCTTTGCATTTGCGCAGACCAGTAAATACACCCTTTGTTTTTAATTCGTAGTGTCCCTTATTAATCGAACCACAATGCGGACAAATGGGTGTACCATTCCAGCGTAAATCTTCTAAAAATAACCTGCAAGCGTTATCATCAGGTAACACCTGTAACATATCGTAGAACGATTTGAAAGTGGTTGATTTAGTTGAAGTTTCCATATCTTTTGTTTGATTATACATCAAAGATAAATAAAAGAATTGGTACATCAAAATATATAGTTACCCAAATTAGTTAGCCTTAGCTGCCTGCATTTCTTCTTTCATTACCCGGTAACAGCTCTCTACATACATAAGGGTGTAACAAAAAATAATCAGCGGAATGATCGGATGCACCTTTATGAACGCCCTTGCATGATAATGGCTGAAACTGCTGATCAGGTTAGGTATCAAAAAGGCCATATTTAATAAAGTCATCGGCATAAATACGTGCCAGACAATATTGGTTTTCAGCAACGATTGTTTGTTGTCTGTCAGTTTAACAGACCGCATATTGATAAGTACATTAGCCTCCAGCATAACCATTGTTAACAAGACCAAACCGTATATGCCTATCGTATAATTAGTAGTATTAGGGATGAACCTATCCAAAACAACGCAGCCCGCCACCGCCGCAAGTGTTTTCCACCAGAGCTGCCGGCTATAGATCTTCCAGATCCGGCGATGTATTTTTAGCCGGTACAAACTCTCCTGTTCCCGTGCCATTTTTTCGATACCCGCAGCCCCGCCCAGGCTATTATTAATCAGATCATCCATGATCTCTGATACAGCATGAAGGTCACCGGCTGTTCTTTTGGTTTCTATATCGGTAACGATATGGTCCAGCAATTCGTCGTAAACTTCCTGGTAAGGTATCTTAAACTTCAGCATCCGGTGCCGGATGATCTCGTATTCTTCAAGTTTCAGGTTCATTTCAGATCGGGGTTTAAATTCAATAACAAATGAAGTTGCCGCATAAACACTTTCGCTTCCTCTATCTTGCTAACGGCTTCTTTTCCACCCTCTTCGGTCAGGCTGTAATATTTGCGCATACGGTTGCCCGCTGTTTCAGTCGAAGTTTCCAGCAGGCCGTCCGCCTCTAACTTGTGCAGCGCTGCATATAACGCGGCTTCGGTCAGCACTATGCCGCCGGCTGTTACTTCCTTCACCTTTTGGCTTATCTCATAACCATACATACGGTCTCTGTCTTCCAGTAACTTCATGATGATGGTTTGCAGTGTGCCTTTTAAAAGCGGGTTATAACTCATAAAGCAAATATAGGAATTTAATATACCTAATCAAGTTGGGTATAATTTGTGAACAAAATTAGTCAGGTATTGATAATGTTATCTGTAGCCTGTATTTTAGACTGCGGATCAACATTATTCGCGCTTTTATCACAATTAAGCACCTATCATGACCACCTCATTAACTGTTGACGTGCCGGTTGCATCTCCGCTGTCAAAAAAAGAACGCATCCTTTCCTCCCCCTTACCCTCTCCAATAGACAGTGGCTTTTAATAAAGCCTCCTCTCCCGGGGGAGATTAGAGCGGCTTTTTAAGCAAGCACATTCCTCCAGCTTACCAGGTCGCCGATGATCTTATCCAGTTGACCGGACGGCACACGCTCTTGCGCCATGCTGTCGCGGTGGCGGATGGTTACAGTATCGTCCTCCAGGGTCTGGTGATCTACCGTGATACAGAACGGTGTACCAATGGCATCCTGGCGGCGATAGCGCTTGCCAATGGCATCCTTTTCTTCATACTGTATGTTAAAGTCTATCTTTAATTTGTCCATAATCTCCCGTGCCTTTTCAGGTAGGCCGTCTTTTTTGGTAAGCGGGAAAATGGCGGCTTTAACCGGCGCTAAACAAGGGTGCAGGTGTAAAACGGTGCGGCTGTCCTGGCGCTCTTCGGTGCTCAGGTCTTCCTCCTCATAAGCATTGATCAGCGTAAGCAGGAACATACGGTCTAACCCTATGGATGTTTCTATCACATACGGGATGTAGTTTCCGTATGGCTTTCCGTCGTCATCCAGTTCAGGGTCAAAATATTGCATTTTTTTGCCGGAGAATTTCTGGTGCTGGCTCAGGTCAAAATCGGTACGGCTATGGATACCTTCCACCTCTTTAAAGCCAAAAGGGAACTCAAACTCGATATCAAAGGCCGCATCGGCGTAGTGGGCCAGTTTGGTATGCTCGTGGTAACGGTATTTGGCCGGGTTGGTACCTAAGGCCAGGTGCCATTGCAGGCGGGTGGTTTTCCATTTCTCAAACCACTCCTTTTGTGTGCCGGGACGGATGAAGAACTGCATCTCCATCTGCTCGAACTCGCGCATGCGGATAATGAACTGACGGGCTATTACTTCGTTACGGAAGGCCTTGCCTATTTGCGCTATACCGAAAGGTATCTTCATCCGTGCCGATTTTTGCACATTCAGGAAGTTTACAAAGATACCTTGTGCTGTTTCCGGGCGCAGGTAGATGGTTTCCGATTCGTCAGCTACGGCGCCTACCTGTGTGCTGAACATCAGGTTAAACTGGCGTACTTCGGTCCAGTTGGCAGTGCCGCTAATAGGGCATTTTATATTATGTTCAATTATCAATTCGCGCAAACGGGGCAGGTCTTCCGCTTTTAAAGCGTTGTCCATTTCAGTTTGCAGCAGCTCAGCCTGGTCTGTTTGTCCGGCCTCGTCATAAGCAGTTATCTTATCTTCCAATAACTGGTCTGCGCGGTAACGTTTCTTGCTGTCCTTATTATCAATCATAGGGTCGCTGAAACCGTCTACATGGCCGCTGGCCTTCCATATTTTGGGGTGCATGAATATGGCCGAATCAATTCCCACAATATTGTCGTGCATTTGCACCATGGCCTTCCACCAGTAGGTTTTTAGGTTGTTCTTTAACTCGGCGCCAAACTGTCCGTAATCATAAACAGCGCTCAGCCCGTCATAAATTTCGCTGGAGGGGAAAACAAAACCATACTCCTTGGCATGGGCAATTACATTTTTAAAAATATCGTCGGCAGTTGTACTCATAACGGGGCAAAGATAGTTTTTAACCAGTAAGTAAGAAAGAGGGTAATCCCGATCATAAGGGGTTAACCGTGAAAGTATGCGGAGCTTTGCAAAAAGATGCGTTAAAACATCGTTGTTTGTGTTAAAATACTTTTCTTTGAGGGATTAACACACCTGTAAACTTATACTAAACAATTTAACATGGGTTTTGAAGACCAGCTGAAAGCGCTGTTTGTTGCCGAAGACCAGATACCGGCACAGTACCGGATAGATGAAATCCATCAGCGGAAATACCTTACCAACGGCGAAATGAAAAAATGGGACGGCCCGGTCACCGAGGTTTATTCGCCGGTACTGGTGCCAGCTGCCGACGGGCTGAAAAGGAAACTGATAGGCACCTACCCTATAGGTACCGAAAAGGAAGCAAACGATGCGCTTGATGCGGCCATAACCGCTTATGACAACGGCCGGGGCGAGTGGCCTACCATGAGCGTGGGCGGCCGCATTAAATGCATGGAGCATTTTGTTTACAAGATGAGCGAACAGCGCGACCTGGTCATTAAACTGATCATGTGGGAGATCGGTAAATCGCTGGCCGACTCGGCCAAGGAGTTTGACCGTACGGTTGAATATATCAATGCAACTATTGATGCGCTGAAGGATGTTGACCGCCAGTCGTCGCGCTTTGAAATAGCAGAAGGGGTTGTGGCACAGATACGCCGTTCGCCGCTGGGCGTGGTGCTTTGCATGGGGCCGTTCAACTATCCGCTAAACGAGACCTTTACTACCCTGATACCTGCCATTTTGATGGGAAATACCCTGCTGTTTAAACCGCCCAAGCACGGTACGCTTTTGCATTACCCGTTGTTGGAAGCCTTCCGCGAATCATTCCCCAAAGGCGTAGTCAATACGGTTTATGGCCGCGGCGTCAATGTAACACCGGGCTTAATGGGTACCGGCAAAATAAATGTGCTGGCATTTATAGGCAGCAGCAAGGTAGCCAATGACCTGAAAAAAGCCCATCCTAAATTAAATCGCCTGCGGGCAGTATTAAGCCTCGACGCTAAAAATGCGGCTATTGTAACCAAAAATGCTGATCTGCAACTGGCTGTAAACGAATGTATTTTAGGGGCGTTATCTTTTAACGGGCAACGCTGTACGGCCATCAAACTTATTTTTGTGCATAAAGAAGTGGCTGAGGAATTTAACAAGCGGCTAAGCCAGGCTGTGTCTGAACTGCAGCCCGGCCTGCCGTGGACCAAGGGCGTAAACTTTACACCGGTTACCGAGCCTGGAAAACCCGCTTACCTTAAAGAATGTATAGATGATGCCATTGCACATGGCGCCAGGGTTATTAATGAAAATGGCGGCCTTATTGCTGGATCGTTCTTTTTCCCGGCGGTAGTTTACCCGG
>CAZZVY010000283.1:0-4434 GCA_964657585.1 uncultured Mucilaginibacter sp.
GTTCTCCAATTTGTCTTCCAGTAATTTCAGGGCTTTATTGCAATCGGCTTTTATCGCTTTAAAATCATCCGGCTCAATGTCATTCGCGGCAATTTGTTTCCTTGCATTTGACAACATGGCTTCCTGGCGCTCGATTTCTGTTAAAATAGCTTTGCGCTCATCTAAATCTCCCCGGTGTTCCGATTGGTAAATATCCATCACAATCTGCTTATACAAGTCTCCGATACCAGGCGCAAGCTGAAAGTTCAACAGTTCCTTTTCGAAATATTCGTTTACGGTTGCCGCTTTAAAACGGCGTTTGCAACCGCTTGTACAATGGTAGTAATGAAAATATTTACCATGCCTGCCTTTCGATGCGCTGCCCGTAAGCATCCTGTGACAGTCAGGACACTCCAAAAAACCTCTTAAAGGCAGCATGTCTGTTGAAACGACCTTGACTACGGTTTTCTTTTTATTGCCGTTTAAAACGTCCTGAACCTCGTAAAATAAGCTTTCAGAGATTAGCGGTTCATGTTGCCCTTTGACAAATTGCATTTCTTCATCCTCATATGGTGGCACCACAATAGTCCCGCAATAAATAGGGTTACGTATGATCTTCCAAAAATTGTTCCGTTCACATTTTAATCCTTTGCCGCAGGCCATTTTACGTACCTGCTCTCCGCTGTAATTGCCTGTCGCCAACTCGCTAAATACCCATCTCATTAATCCCGCTTCCGGTTGTTTTGGCGCAATGTATTTCCGTCCGTCCGGATGCGAAAGATTCTGATACCCCTTTGGTGCAGTAGAGACACAACGTCCGGCTTTTCTTGCCCGTCTCATGCCCGTTAAAGTATTCAACGCTCTCCGCGTATTTTCTGATTCAGGCACTGCTAAATATACCGCAAGCATTACTGTGCTTTCCGGTATTTTGAAATCGATGGGCTGGTCAATAGCCATCGCCTGAACATTATGACTACGTAAGATACCGATCATCTGATAGGCAAACTCTATATTTCTGCTGAACCTGTCCCACTTTATAAACAAAATATTATCCTGGTCTTTTTTCTTCCTGTTCTTAAGGATACTCAAAAGCTTTGTCCATTCCGGTCGGTTAAAGTTTTTTGCGGAATAATCTTCCCGGAAAATGCCCTTAACCTCAATATTGTTTTGTTCGCAGTGACGCAATAGGCGGTCTTCCTGCTCCGGTAAAGAATACCCCTTTCGTTTTTGTTCATCCGTGCTGACACGCACGTATAGGTAGGCAGAATTCATAATTGAGGTTGTTTTAAATTACTGTTTTTGTCTTTATTAAAGTATTGATTTACAGTCAATTTACCTAAAAAATATAAGAAATCCAAGATTTCTTCGGCTTCTTTTTCACTTATTTTCAAGCCATTTCGTTCCAGAATTTTAATAGCTTGCTGAGGAGTAACGTTCCTCTTTTCGGATGGTCCGTCCTTCATTGTTACCAATTTGAAGGTTTGATCAGACCGGGAGTCACTGATCTCCTGCAACAATTTCAGAAGGGCGCCCCGGCGGATGATCTGGCCGCTGAAGGGTTACCGTATCTACAGCAACCGATCAGCCTAAGCCAGGTAATTTTGTACATACGGCCGGGCTTTAGCCCGGTGTTCTCTTAGGGTGCTTTGCTCGGGTGTCTATTACAGGCAAGCCCAAATAAGTTGGCACATACCAACCCATTGCGCCGCTTAAACAACTGGCTGCAGTAAGCAGGGAAATTGTCAAGGGCCCCGATCCTATCATCGGGGTTTATATACCCTTGACGGTTTCCCTGCGGTGCTAATTTTGTGGTAGCGGTGCTATGCGATTTAACGAACGTGGGTCGTTTTTTCTAAAACTCTATGTGGTAATTTATAACTGTACGTTATAGGAAATGTCCCTTATCTTTAAAGCAACGCTCTTGTTATAGAGTTTCAGAGTCCGGCAGGACTACTTACGTTTTTAAATCGATCATTTACTTCTGCAAAAGCTGTAGCGCAGCTTCAGCTTTTACTCACCCAACCGGTTACAAAGTATTGCTAAAAACATGCTGCTGATATACATTTTCCACCACAGCAGCTAATTCATTCACTATGACAATTAGTCCCGCCACATCTTCGCCCTTCGCCAGGTAACCGTCCTTGTAGCGCACGTTGACGTAAGCGTGTTTCAGTTCATCAAATAAGGTTTGACAATCCGCATTTGTGGTATCGAAAACTTTTGAAATATCCCCGGTAAACATTTGAGCGATGGCTAGCAGCCTCGACAGGTTATGATTATTGATACGATAACCTACTACGCCACGTATCAAAGCGATCAGCATACATTCCGCGCCCTGATGCAAGCAGAATAAAGCTGCGTTATAACAGCAATTTTCGAGATAATATCCCGCGCCTTTTAAGAACTCCTGACCCTGGCCATACCAGTGCTCCCAATTAAATACGTCTTCTGAAGCCCTTAGCGAAAAAAAAGGAACGGCTGCAGGCAATATCAGGTCTCCCGATAAATAGACCACCGGTCGGCTTAAGACGGTATTAAAGAACAGGTTGCCATTCCGCAGTCCCGTAAATAACACAGAAGCATGATGTACCAAAGCCACCACCACTGCAAAATCCCTACAACTTTCTTCAATGGTGGTAGCGAGGCCCTGCGCCTGCCTTTGTTCATCACTATCAGTGAGCACCAGGAAAAACAGCTTACCGGAAGGCGCTGCGCCGAGATATATCATCCCCTGAACGGATCTCACTTTATGAACCGCAACTGAAACGATCTTCCGGATAAGCGAAGATCGTTCTTCATCCAAATTGCGATCAAGTTTATATAGCTCCGTTACCTTGCTTTCTGGACGTGAATGAATGGTGGTAATCGAACCTGCCGACTGTTCAATAGCTAAAGTTTTAAGCCTTGGCTTGTCTATCGTGCGCTGAAAGATGAACCATGAGGCACTAAACAATTCTTGCAAGTTCTCATTGACCCGTAACATATCCTCCGGTTCGATAAATTCGCGAGCCGCTTTGGAGGATAGGCCATATTCGAGCCACTCATATAACTGGTGCCGGTATTGGGGGAGCTTATAGGTGGCAAAGCATTTATCAAATAACAGGTAAGGGTTAAGCTGCTCTTCCTGGCTCAAGTTCAGCGGGTAGTAACTCCATTCATGCTGTTCATGCCGCAGGTGCTCTTTACTAACGGTTACAGGAGGTTTATTCGGAATGTCTTTTAACAGGTGTACTGCTTCGACAAGCTTAAGTGTTAGTTTATGAAAGCATAGTAAACCGGCAGGGCTCCCTTTCCGGTCCCGGTAATAGTCATCGGCCACCAGGGAAAAATACCAGTCATGCAGCGTCTTTAAGTGTCCCGGCAGGGCGTCGTCATCAAAGAAGTTATAGATTACCTCCATCGGGTCTTTAACCTCCTTGGGGCTAAGACTAAGCGGCAGGAATTCCCACTCGTTAAATTCGTCATACTGCATAACAATAATTTGTATCTGCCTGCATTGGCAGATCATTCAAATTAAAATCATGGAGCAGCCGTACCGAACCAATTTTATTTGTATTTTACAATGGCACGGTTGTTTTGTACATTTACCGTTATTAAATACTTTTGAGCATGACAGAACCAACCTTACATATCGGAAGAAAGATTAGCCGCATCCGCGAACTTCGGGGCATGAAACAAGAGACGCTGGCCGCTGAACTGGGTATCAGTCAACAGGCTGTTTCAAAGATTGAGCAAAGTGCGGATGTCGAAGATGAAGCCCTGGAAAAAATCGCAAAAGTTTTAGGTGTAACGCCTGATGCTGTTAAGGCATTTTCAGAGGATGCTGTTTTCAACATCATCGCAAATACTTTCACCGACAACAGTCAAAACAATAACAATTATTTGTGCACAATTAATCCATTGGAAAAGATAATTGAACTTTACGAACGGCTTTTAGCCAGCGAACGTGAAAAAGTCGAACTGTTAAAAGGGAAACAATAAGCATCAAAGACATTGTGACGAAACTTTTTGTAGGCGGATTTCCTTTGGATATCGATGAACAGGGACTGGCAGAATTGCTGAGTTTATATGGAGAAATTGCCACCATCAAGATCGTAAGGGATAAAAAGACCGGAAAGTGCAAGGGCTATGCCTTTGTAGAGGTAGTAACGCTGGATGACGCCGGAAAAATCGCCGCCGCCCTAAACGGCTCTAGGATGAAAGACCGGGAATTGACTATTAAGCTGGCTGAAGAAAAAAAATCGCAACCTGTTAGTTTTAGGCCGTTCCAACCCGCGAACACAAACGTTGCAAGAACGATTAACGGCGCACCGCATGCTCGCCCAAAAAGACCTCGCCTGGCTAAATGATCACCTTTTGTTTATTCCGATTTTCCGTTGCCGCCGCGGGTTCCTTCCGTGTACCGCTTCATAATCCACATCATCAGCTATCACTATAACCGGGGAACTTTGTAAC
>CAZZVY010000284.1:0-4432 GCA_964657585.1 uncultured Mucilaginibacter sp.
TAAGGTTTTTGGCAAAATCGCTGTAACCGCCCTGCAGTTCATCTTCGCTCAGCTTTTCATTGGTAGCCTTTAACCAGCGTTTCAAAAACTCATCAGGCAATTCAAACTGAATTTTGTTTGCGGCATAAGCAAAAATATCGTTCTGCAATTTACGGTCTGAGTCCTGGACCATCATTGCTTCAATTTCTTCAGCAACTTTAGCTTTAAACTCAGCCTCATTGGTTACTGTCCCTTCACCAAATAATTTATCAAAGAACTCCTTGTCAAGATCAGCTTCTTCCAAACGGTTCACATTTTTAACCGTAAGCTTAAAGTTTGATCTTAGGTCGGCAGCCTCAGCCTCATCAATATTCAACAAAGCAGCAATACGCGCTGCATCTTTATTGTAAGCCTTCTGCACATCCAGTACAAGTTCGTCTCCTTTTTTTAACCCGGTTAACGATACTTTTATATCAGTATCCTTAACCTGGTCTAATCGGATAGAACCCGTATGTGCGATACCTCCTTCAAAAACAGAGCCATCCGGCGAAAGCTGGGTTAATTCAGCATACAGCACGTCATCATCTGCCGATACGTCAGGGTTGGACATTTTGCCATAACTCTTCCGCAGGTTTTTAATCCTTTCGGCTAAGGTCTGGTCATCAACCTTAATATCATATTTGGTTACTTTATCTTGTGAAGCAAGATCGATAGCAAACTCTGGAGCAAGGCCAACCGTGTAGTTAAATTCAAAGTTGTCAGCAAAATCCCAATTATATTGTCTGCTATCATCCTCTTGCGGCAGCGGCTGGCCTAAAACCTCCAGTTGCTGCTCGTTAAGATAATTGTTGAGCGTATCAGATAACAGGTGGTTGATCTCATCAACCAAAATACTTTTGCCGAACATTCTTTTAATATGGCCAGCAGGCACCATACCCGGACGAAACCCTGGTATCTTTGCTTTTTTCGCCTGTTCCTTTATAGCCTTTTCAACCCGTGTCTGATAGTCAGCAGGATCAAGGTTAATGGTGATAATTGCATTTAAGTTGTCTTTCTTTTCCTGGGAGATATTCATAGTATTGCTGTATGTTTAACCTACGGGTACCGGGCAGAAACGCACCTCGCACCATAAAATCAGGGCGCAAAGGTATGAATATTTTTAAGATGTAACAACGAAATGGTTAGCACTCGTTTTGCGGCATTCCCTGCTAAGGATATTATATCGTTATTGACCAATCTTTGTAACTATTAAATATTATAAAACGATTATTATTTAACCTCAAGTTTCATAACCTGGTTGTCTATTGGCTTAACAGTTTTCAGACAGGCGTAAATTGCCAGCAGGTCAATATAATTCGCTACACCCGGTGATGGTCGGCGCGCCAATTTTGGACACTTTTCTTAATATCATCAGCCGTTAAATTTTCGGCAAGCGCCTTATCGGCTAAAACTAAAAATTCTTCATCAGCTGCAAAACGGAGTGCTGCTATCTGCCCAATGGTAAGACCGGGGTTAATGGGCTTACCCGACAATATATAATGACGTAATGCTTCTTCGGCACGTATGGCCCTATCCTGCGCTTTTAACGGAAAAGTACGGATAAACCAGTACATCGGTACCAGGCATAAAAAAATAAACAATATCAGTATGCAGCTTAATAAAGCTTCAAATTGAAGATGCCGGTAAATATTTACGCATGATGTTATAATGCCAGCAAGCAGCATCGTACTCAATAAATAATGAAATCCTTTTACAAAACGGCGATGGTTGGCAAAATTTTGTGGTTGCATGGTTGTTTTTTTTTTGGTTAGTGCTAAATGTAAGTTTAAATTGTAAGTTATCAATAGTTTAGCCATCTGAACATTACAAACGAACATTATACAATATTACTTGTTTATCACAGAAAGCAACAAACATTATGAGCGCCACATTTGAACGTAAATTCACTATAGGAAAAGATATAACCGTTAACCGTATGGGTTACGGCGCCATGCGTATTACCGGCAAGGGTATTTGGGGGCCGCCGGCCGATAAGGATGCTGCCATAAATGTTTTAAGGCGCACGGTTGAGTTAGGCATTAACTTTATTGATACGGCAGACAGCTATGGCCCGTATGTTTCGGAAGAATTGATAGCCGAGGCATTGTATCCTTACCCATCTGGGCTGGTAATTGCTACCAAGGGCGGGTTGCTGCGCACCGGCCCAGACCAGTGGCCTATTGATGCCAGCCCAGAACATTTGAGAGAAGCGCTGGACGGCAGCCTGAAACGTTTGAAACTGGAACAAATTGAACTTTACCAATTACATAGGATAGACAGCAAAGTGCCTGTTGAAAAAACGTTTGAATTTTTAAGGCAGTCGCAAGAGGAAGGTAAGATCAAACACATCGGGCTGTCTGAAGTTACCGTTGAGGATATAAAAAAAGCGCAGGAATTTTTTGAGGTTGCATCGGTACAAAATATGTACAGTGTAGATAACCGCAGATGGGAAGCGGTATTAAATTATACTTTGGATCAGAATATTGCCTTTATTCCCTGGTTCCCGCTTAACGCGGGTAATGTATCTGCACAGGAAAAACTGCAGCTGATTGCCCGGAAAAAAGGGGTAACCGCACATCAGATAGCTTTAAGCTGGTTGTTGCATCATGCCGATAACATATTGTTAATTCCCGGTACGTCAAACATCGGGCACCTGGAAGAGAATGTAAATACAGTTGGTATTGAGCTAAGTGAGGAAGATATGACCCAACTGGATAAAATTAGCGCAACACGGTAACTTGTTTTCATTTATACCGTATAAAAGCAGTTGCCAGCTTATGGTGATTATGTTTCGTGAAAAATATTGCGTTATTAAACTATTTTAATATTAAACTATCCTATATAGATGCCAAACGGATATGAGGAATCTTTTACTATTTATAGTAGCTATCATTACTTCATTCGCAATTTGTGGGTGTAAAAAAGAGCCGGTTACAAAAACCAATAACATCACCAATGGGCAGGCCGCAATTATGGCTGCTGCTGCAATATCAGTAAATGCCTACGGTTTGGCAGCCATTAAAAATGACATTACGCTATATGTTAAGAGCCTGTCTGGAAACGGGTTGGGCTGTGGTGTATTAGATTCATCGGCAGTAGCCAAACAGGAACCAGCCTCGGATATTATTAATTATAATTATGCGCTGGGCTATTATTATACTGTTAATTGCGCAGGCGGGATTAAAGATAGTTTAAGCGCTAATGTAATATATACCGGCAGCTTTGATGCGCCGAGCCTTAGTGTTGTAAATTCGGTTAATGCTGCTATTAACGTAGCTGATCTTTCGGACGGGGCCATAACCTACACACTTACCGGCAATTACAAAACATCGGGGTCTTTCCAAACGCTTGACAATAGTCAACTTGCAGGAAACAACAATATCATTATTACGGTAAATAGATTGCTTGTTAATAAAACGTCGCGTGCTATTATAAGCGGCCAGGCTGATATTACCATATCAGGCACTGTTAAAAATTCAAAAAGTTCATTTAGCTATAACGGTTCTATAATATTCAATAGTGCAACTGCGGCCACATTAACATTGGATGGCCAAAACTATACTATTAATACAACCACGGCTGATGTAACTGCATTGTAGTACTAAAAATTGCACCTATTAATAAATGCCATGAAAAAATTTGCCACCTTAGTTTTGATCATGCTGCTTGCCCTTGGCGCCTGTAAAAAAAACGACAGTGTATCTGTCAATATCACTACCGATGAAGCGGCCAGTTTAATGGCCAGTTCGCTATCAACCAATACTAACGGCTTCATTACCGCCAGTGCAGATATTATGGTAAATTCGCAATCCGTATATGATTTGAATATTGCCTGCGGCAGTTCAAAAACTTATACCGCTACACATCAAAGCACAGCCGGTGCAACACCAGCCTACAATAACACATTTGCCTACACTTATACTTTAAACTGCAATACCAATAACCTGCCTGATAATGTGACTGGTACAGCGGCAGACAACGGTTCTTTTGACGGCCCAAATCTTTCATCAACAAATGCTGGCACAGCCACGTTCAGAGTTGCGGGGTTAGTACCAACTTCAGCCGCTTACGTAGTTAACGGGGAATACAAGCGTACAGGGACTTTTGCCTTAAAAGTTGGCAGCAAAAGCACGGGTACTACTACTGTAGATATTGTAATATCAAACTTAGTAATTAATAAAACAAGCAAGGTTGTATTATCAGGTACTGCTACATTTACTGTAACAGGCTCAACAACAAATAGGTCAAATTTTAACTATAGCGGTAATATAACCTTCACCGGAAACGGTACAGCTGCTGTTACCATAAGCGGAAGCGTTTATGTTATCGATCTTATTACCGGAACGGTTACTAAAAAGTAATGGACGTAATGGACGGCTGCTGCTTTATAATAAACTTATAATCCTATTAGCAC
>CAZZVY010000285.1:0-4419 GCA_964657585.1 uncultured Mucilaginibacter sp.
GCCGTCTTCTTTTCCATCAACCCAAAACTCATAATGATTTCCGTCGTGTTCCCAAGTTACCAGGTCCCCGTTGCCGGAGCGCCGCGCAAAGTCGCCGCCGCTGCCAATGTAATCAGGGTGCGCAAGCCCAACGGTAAGGTGCGGCAGTTTGGTGGTCGGGGCCTGCGGATCATCGAGCGTGAGCTTGCCCGTAACGCTGCCACGCTGGTCTTTGTGGGGATAATCCATGCCGTTTACCCAGTTATACGGCCACGCGGCTTTTACTTCCCTGGCCTTGTCAACAGCATCCTGCCAGAGCGCGAAACCATTATTATGCCACGCGGCCGGAATGGTCGGATTGCCGGCCGTGGCGGCAAGCGTGGCGAGGTCGGCTTGCGACGGCGTTTCGGGGTTCTCCAATGAATTGAAATAGACAAATATCGGGCCGACAACCTTTTTCAGATCCTGACCGGCGGGAACGTTGAAGCCTGCGCCGCCGCCGTAATGGCCGGAAGTCCAGTAATCTAAAAGTGTGGCACCCATGTGACAGACCAGGTCCAGTTTCGACGCGCCGCCACCGATGTATTCCGTGCTGGGATTGATGAAATAAACGCCGATGTGATCGCGCGTGCTCGACCAACCGTAGGCAGGCAACTTATACATCACGCCGCAGTAACTGTATTTGTGCTCGACTGAATTTTTGTAGATGCCCGTGCTTAAGATGCGCTGCTCCTTAGCGTGAATGACGACGCCCGCAGCCAAATCCCGATTGTTGACCATGAGCATATTGCGGTCGGCATCAACGGAGAGCCAGTCGAACGTCGGATTCATCTGGAGAATGAAACGACTTTCGCCTTCGCCAGCGGCGGGATAACTGGCCGCGTGCGAATACTCGGCGTAAGTATAAAAACCGCTGACGCCACGTTCCAAAGTGTAACGCACTTCAATGTCCATCCGCCCGTTTACGCCCTTTACAGCCACTTCGCCGCGTTCGCCGCCATTTTTTGCCGGGTCAATCGTCACCGACGGCGTAACCTGGCCGGACGGCACCTGCTCCCAGTATTCGCTGCGGCCCACTATGCTCACGCCGTGATAAATAAGCGACGACATGTTGCTGTTGTTCTTGTTGATGGTCGCCCGGACAATGCCATTGCCCAGGATCCAGTAACCGGCGCTGTCGGTCAGGGTCACGGGGGCATTGACTTTTGATTTAACAACTTTCGGCTGGGCATAAGCCGCACCAGGTACCGTAACAAGCAGCGCCATGGCAATACAGATGCATGTCATAAAATAGTGCAGCCTAAAGAAAATTGAAATTTTCATATGCAAATGGATTTTATAAAAATTACAGCTTAAAAGCTGTTTAAATAAAAATGGCTTACTGTTAGATTTATTGGTTACTAAAAATAGCAAAGGCGAAATTTAAAACCATCATGCACTATCATGCGCAAAATAATTGCAGGGACAAAAAACGGGCTTTTAAGGATGGGAAAGCTATTTTTGAACCATTTTGTAATAAGCTGGTAATACAGTTGTTACAAAAAAAGTGATTTTTAATAATGTGATGATTTTTATGCTGGGAAAACAAAAGCTTTCCGGATTCCCACTATCATAACATTTGTTAATTGTTATTAAGACAGTTTGTTAAGCTTGATCATCAGGCAACCAATGATCTGATCACTTCAGGAGTAAGTGGTTTACAGATAAAATCAGTTATGTATTTATTTCCCTCGGCTTTTTTTATGTCCTTTGGGTCTATAGAGTTAGAGAACATGAATATCTTGATATTATCCTTATCTATATCTATCTCATCATAACGCCTTAAAAACTCAAAACCGTCCATTTCAGGCATACGGATATCAAGAAAGATAACTTCTGGCTTTAAAGTGCCTTCTTTTAAAGATTCGAGCACATCATGGGGGTGTGGGTTAACTACAATATCGTCTGCATAGTCGCAAATTTTTAAAAGCCGTTTGTTCACAAAGTTATCAATATAGTTGTCATCAATTAACAGGCAGGTGCTATGTAGGGAAGTCATAAGTAGTATATTAGATAACCGACATTTTAACTACCATTTTGGTTAAATGTTTTATTTATTATGTAATTATTCTTTTACACAGGAAGTTTTGTAGTATAACGCATAAATTTTGCTTTAAAATAAACCTCCTTATGTTAGCTGGGAAGTAGTGGATATACATAAATAGGGTTGATGGTATATCAAAGTTCCGCTTATACTGTACCACCAAAGTAGATGCTGTATCATATAAACAGACCATGATCCTTGGTTTTGCACTTATACGACTTTCCCGAATCGTTTCATATATTTGTCGTGATGACATTTATTCATCTTCAAAATCATAATCCGGTTACAATATTTTTCATAATGAAAAAGTTTTTCAAATATGTGCTTGCCCTGGTTTACTGCCTGGTTAACGTTTGCGCATTTGCACAGCAGCCTAAAAAGCTGATTGTCTTAACTGATAGTCGCGGGCCTGCTATTCCGCCAGCTATGTGGGGCATATTTTTTGAAGATATAAACTTTGCCGCAGATGGCGGCCTTTACGCCGAACTGATCAAGAACCGGTCATTCGAGTTTGCCCAGCCGCTGATGGGCTGGAAGGTGATAACCCAGGATGGCGGCGCGGGCAGCAACCTGATTATCAACCGCGGCGAGGCTAATGCCAACAATCCGCGTTTTGCCCGCATCAGCGTTACTAAAGATAAAGGCGCTTATGGTTTGGCTAATGAAGGCTTCCGCGGGATGGGTTTATTTAAGGACAAAAAGTATAATTTCAGTATACTGGCCCGCAAAATGAGCGGTGATGTGAAGATAAAGATAGAGGCTGTTGGCGCTGACAAGGAGGTGTTAGGCGAGGCGGAACTGCATGGCTTTACCGGTGATTGGGCTAAGTATACCGCGTCCTTTACCTGTAAAGCTACCGATGCCAGGGCGCATTTGAATATATATTTTGAAAATCCAGGCACTTTAGATGTGGATATGCTGTCACTATTTCCTGAAGATACTTACAAAGGCCGCCCCGGCGGCCTGCGCACCGACCTTGCTCAAAAATTAGCCGATCTGCACCCGGGTTTTGTACGTTTTCCGGGCGGCTGTATTGTGGAGGGCCGTGACCTGGCCAACCGTTACCAATGGAAAAAAACCGTTGGCGATGTTGCCGACCGTGAATTGATCATTAACCGCTGGAATACGGAGTTCAGCTACCGATCAACACCAGATTATTTTCAATCATACGGGTTGGGGTTTTTTGAATACTTTCAATTAGCTGAAGATATCGGCGCCGAACCGTTGCCTATCCTTAATTGCGGTATGGCCTGCCAGTATAAAACCGGCGAGGTAGCCCCGCTTGACCAGATTGATCCTTTTATACAGGACGCGCTTGACCTGGTTGAATTTGCCAACGGCGATATTACTACCAAATGGGGCAAGCTACGTGCAGCTATGGGCCACCCCAAACCCTTTAACCTTAAAATGATGGGTGTAGGTAACGAGCAGTGGGACGTGCAGTATATTGACCGTTATAAACTGTTTGCTAAAACGTTAAAGGCAAAATATCCCGATATTAAGCTGGTAACCAGTTCGGGCCCATCTCCTGACGGTGATAAATTTAATTACCTGCACGCTGAACTTACCAAACAGAAAGCCGATTTTTTAGATGAGCATTATTACCAGGCACCGGAGTGGTTCTTTAACAACGCATCGCGCTATGATAATTACGACCGTAACGGCCCTAAGATATTTGCCGGCGAATACGCAGCCCATATCAAAGATGACAACAGCAACAAAAATCCCGAATATAAGAACACCTGGATAAGCGCCCTGGCCGAAGCGGCCTTTATGACGGGCCTGGAACGTAATGCCGATGTAGTGCAAATGGCTTCTTATGCGCCGCTGCTGGCCCATGTAGATGCCTGGCAATGGCGCCCCGATCTGATCTGGTTTGATAACCTGCGCTCGGTAGGTACCCCTAACTATTATGTACAGCAAATATTTTCAACCAATAAAGGGTCGAACGTTATCCCGGTAAAAATGGATGGGGGAGTAGTGGCAGGAAAAGATAGCCTGTACGCCAGCGCTACGGTTGATAATGCCACACAGCAGTTAATTATTAAAGTGGTAAATATCGCCTTAAAACCGCAGGCTGTTGAACTGGACTTGCAAGGTAAGGTTAAACCGGCTAAAACCTACAGTCAAACTATCTTATCTTCAACCGAAAAGTATGTATATAACACACTGGATGAGCCCAATAAGATATACCCGAAACAAAACAGCGGAAGCGTGGCCGGTAATAAGATCAGTACAAATTTAAACCCTATGTCGGTAAACGTTTTCAGGGTAAAATATCAGTGAGCAGTGAATGGTGAGTAGTGAGATAATTTTATACCATTCACTACTCACTACTGACCATTCACTACTCACCA
>CAZZVY010000286.1:0-4418 GCA_964657585.1 uncultured Mucilaginibacter sp.
CTTGGCCGCCTGCCCGGATGGATAGCCCAATGGAAAGAGATGAAAGAGAACAAAGAACCCATTGGCCGCCCCCGCCAGATATATGTAGGGGCTACTACCAGGGATTATACAGATATTACATCGCGGTAATTTTACCCGTTTACTCAATAAATTAAAGGAACGGCCATACCGTTCCTTTTTTTACCCAAGCATGGCAGTCAGTTCTGCATCGCTGATGATGGGGATATTCAGCTTTTGTGCTTTTTCCAGTTTTGCCGGGCCCATATTATCTCCTGCTACCAGGTAATTCAATTTGTTTGATATACTGCTTAATAGCTTGCCGCCGTTAGCCTCTATCAGGTCTTTCAATTCATCACGGGATTGCTCGAATGTGCCGGAGATGATAAAGGTTTTGCCGGATAGTTTATCACTTGCCAATACCACTTCTTTGTTGTGGCCTACAAGTTGCAAGCCCTGCGAACGCAGTTTTTCAATCTGCTCCCTGTGCTGAGATTTGCTAAAGTAGTCTATCAGGCTTTGGGCAATGCGCCCGCCTATTTCTTCGGTGGCAGTAAGTTCTTCTAACGAGGCTGCCATCAGGTTATCGATAGTTTTAAAGTGTGCCACCAGCTTTTTAGCCACGGTTTCGCCCACGTAACGTATGCCTAAACCAAACAGCACCTTTTCAAATGGCATTTGCTTTGATCTTTCTATTCCGGCCAGCATGTTGTTAATGGATTGCTCGCCAAAGCGGTCCATTTTTTTTAACTCATCAATATGCCTATGCAGCTCATACAGATCACTTATCTGGTGGATGAAACCACGATTGTAAAGTGTGTTTATGGTCTCATCGCCCAGCCCATCAATGTTCATAGCCTTGCGGCCAATAAAATGCTGCATTTTCCCGGTAATCTGCGGTGCGCAGCCCTCGTCATTAGGGCAATACCAGGCTGCTTCGCCTTCGCTGCGTTCCAGCACGGTACCGCAAACGGGGCAATGCGTTACGTAAGCTATCGCCTTTGTGCCTGGCTGTCGTTTATCTAAATTTACGCCGATAATCTTAGGGATGATCTCGCCGCCCTTTTCCACATAAACGATATCATGTTCGTGCAGTTTAAGGCGTTCGGTTATCTCATCGGCATTGTGCAGGGTAGCGCGTTTTACCGTAGTGCCGGCCAGTAAAACGGGTTTTAAATTGGCAACAGGAGTAACCGCGCCGGTGCGGCCAACCTGGTAGGTTACCTGCAAAAGCTCGGTTTCTACCCGCTCGGCTTTGTATTTATAGGATATGGCCCAGCGCGGGGATTTGGCCGTAAAGCCCAGTTCCTGCTGCTGCGCGTAGCTATTTGCCTTTATTACTATCCCATCAATATCATAGCTCAAGTCATATCGCTTTTTATCCCATTCGCTAATGAATGCTAAAACTTCATCAATATTGTTGCACAGTTTATTGTGCTCGTTTACATGGAAGCCCCAGCTTTTTACGGCCTGTAAACTTTCCCAATGCGTTTTAAACAACTGCTTTTCGGTATAAAGGAAGTATAGAAAACAATCCAGCGGGCGTTTGGCCACCTCGGTACTGTCCTGTAGTTTTATAGTGCCTGAGGCAAAGTTGCGCGGGTTGGCATAAGGTACTTCGCCATTTTCTATGCGCTCCTTATTTAAACGCTCAAATGCCTTCAGGTGCATAAACACTTCGCCGCGGATCTCAAACTCGTCAGGGTAATCGCCTTTAATTAATTTTTTGGGGACGTTGTGTATAGTGCGCACATTGGCAGTTACATCATCGCCCTGTACGCCATCGCCGCGGGTAACGGCACGCAGCAGTTCCCCGGCTTTGTATGTTAAACTCATGGAAAGGCCGTCGAATTTCAATTCAGCCACATACTCAAAATTATCGCCGATGGCTTTGCGGATGCGTGCATCAAAATCAATCAGTTCCTGCTCGTTATAAGTGTTGCCGAGCGAAAGCATTGGCCAGCGATGGCGCACGGTCTGAAACTCCTTGGTGATCTCGCCGCCAACTTTTTGGGTAGGGGAGTCGGGCGATAAATATTCGGGGTATTTTTTTTCCAGGTCGGCCAGTTCACGCAACTTTTTATCGAATTCAAAGTCGGATATAACGGGCATGGCCAGCACATAATAATTATAGCTGTGCTGTTTCAACTCGTTCGTAAGTTCCTGAATACGACGTTGGGCTTCAACCGGCTGCATAGTGAGCGAAGATAATAATAGTGAGTGGATAATGGTGAATGGTCAATAGATAAGTAATAACAAGGTTTAATAATAGCTGATTTAAATTGGTTTATCGGCTACTTTACCGTATACATTGCAGATGCCACCACCGGTTCGCCCTTATCGGTTATACCCTGCACCATCAGCTGCACTTTTCCCGGTTGTGCTGTATTATAAAAGCTAACCGTTGCCTCGCCGTTTTTGTCAGTAACAATATTCGGTTCCCAATGGATGGTGTTGGTACGCGGGTCAGGCTTGTCATCGCTGGCGCCTGGTTTAGGCTGATAAAATATACGAGCCTTGTAATAACCTACTATATCCGCTACCGTATCATCAAAATAATCTTTAGCTTCCAATACCCCAGGCCGCATAATAATGGAAACCGATATGCCTAAGCCGAAAGCATCACGGTAACGGTTTATGGTAACCTTTAACACGTCCTCCATTTTTAAGCTTACATAATCCTCCTGGCATACCCGGCAAGGATCGATATATGAATGATCGGCATAAACGCCCCTGATTGGGATTAGTCTCGCATGAAGTCCTGGTATGGCGAGTATACGTCCTAACGGCGGAGCATCCCCGGGAAAAGGTGGCGGTCCACAATAACTACAAGCACCTTGCATTATGCCGGCTTCAGGTATAATATAAGCCAGGTATTGACCTAAACTGACATATTCCTTTTGCTCGGTACGGGTAATGGTGTGCACTTGGGGCGGTTCGCGGGTGGTTAACCGGCTGGTATTGGCTTTTATGGTAACCTCCTTTAAATTATGGCTATCTGGCAGGTGCAGGCTGCGCCTTAACCTTTCAAGTTCCAGTGCTTCCTGCCGTTTTAAATTAACCGTGTCGCGCAGCTTTTTTACAGGATAAACGGGTAAGGTATCCTGGTTTAATGAATCAACCTGCAGCCATCCCCCGCTAAAGCCTTTGGCGTTGCCGTCATCTTTTATCTTATCGCTCCTGCGAGAGTTGAAACTAACTAATTGATACCCGTAAATCATAGGGTTATCAATAGTGAAGCGGCCTTTTTCATCTGTTGTGGCCCAAAATAGGTTTTGGCCTTCGGCCTTTGGCGCATGCATGGTAATACTTATACCGGCAAGGCTACCTTTGGTCCATACTTTCCGTACCTTTCCGGTAATGGTTAATCCCTGTTCCGGTTCCCGGTCAAACATCAGGGTGGTATCTTCCATCCGCTTCCACACAAAATTGCGCCAGCCCTGGGTCAGCAATAAAAGGTTGAGTTGCTTTAACCGGTTAACATTGGTTGTGTCAAAATATCTGCCGGGTTGCTCAAGACTCCCTTTTATTTCTGATTGCAGATTAAGGTATGATATGATATTTTCGGGCTGAACAGGAATAGCCCCGGCATCGGTCGCAGCCAATGATAAATTTGTTTTTTGATTTGTATTTAGCTTTAATTTTACGGTTACCTTTTCCTTAAGGCCATAAGTTGGTTTGTCGGTATTAACAGTTAATGCCGCCCCGCCTGTATGGTGCACATTCACCAGCCGCTCGGCAACCGGATTGGTCAACTCATCTTTCAGGGTTATACATGTTATCCCTTCAGGCAGCTTATCGGCTGGTATATTAACAACGGTGAGTTCGCCGGTAACCGGCACTGCTTCCTTATAAAAAGTTTTACCGCCATGTTTAGCCGTAAGGTAAAGGCGACCGTTATTATGCCGCCTTAAAGTTTCATCGTTACAGTTAAGGTTAATAATCATAGCATTTGCTTGGTTTACAATGTTCAAACCAAAGCCGTCCGGCACAATTTCAGGCAAAATATAATGCCTTTGCTGCCCGTTAACTGTAACCAGCGCCTGGTAATGCTGTGTTAGATCAGGCATTAAATCAAAAGCCCCGAAACCCAGCGAATCGCACATGAAATTGCTGATGACTTTACCTGAATTATCGGTAATTTTTCCAAAGGCAGTTACGCCCCTGCCGTTGATATCCTCAGCTTTGACAGCAATAAGCGTATTGACTTTATTGATAATAGCACCGCCTTCAGGAAAAAACCGAACTATTGGTATAGTATCAGCATTTGCCCCTGGCAACACGATAAGTTTGCCTGGCTGCTCCTTATAAGTAATACTTTGCGTTATACCGGGCTGTTTTTTTAAAAGATCAATAACCTTAATGCTTTTCTCAAAAATAAAGTTATCGCCAAAGTTGCGCATCCAGTTGGTGTAGGCGCG
>CAZZVY010000287.1:0-4396 GCA_964657585.1 uncultured Mucilaginibacter sp.
GCTATGCCGGCCGTAAGTATCAATTGTTTATCCGGCTGGTTTAACTTAAACCAGCCGGCAAGCAGGTTGGCCAGGCTGCCGCCAATTTGTACAGCCGTACCCTCACGCCCCGCCGAGCCGCCGAACAGGTGGGTAATTACGGTAGTAACCAGTATAAGCGGCGCCATGCGTTTAGGCACCCCCGCGCCGGGCTGATGTATCTCGTCTATGATCAGGTTATTGCCCCGCTCCGCCGAGCCGCCATACCACTTGTACAGTAAATGAATAATTATCCCTGCAACTGGCAGCAGGTACAGCAACCAGCTATGCTGAAACCTGAAGTTAATGGCTACGTTCAGCAGCCATAAAAACAAGGCCACCGCACTGCCAATGGCAACAGCAACAGGCACCGCAATAAGTGCCGGACGGATTACAAAAAGGGGAAAGATTTTTTTAAACATAACCTACAGGCAAATAAATAAATTTATCTGGGTAGGCGTCATCAGCTTTGCAGCGGTTCAATTAGGTGGAGCACCATCACCTTGCCGTGCAAATGTATGGTTTTGATTTGGGGTTTGATTTAAAAATTGTTATAAATATTGTTATGCGATATTATTTAGATGCCAACCACAATTCCAAAATCAAATTCCTAATTCCGAAATAACACTACCTTTACAACATAAACACCGGTATGTCCACACATAAAGAGATCAAACGCATTACTACGCACATTTTGCAGGAAATGAAAGACCGCGGCGAAAAGATAGCCATGCTTACCGCTTATGATTACTCCATGGCTACCATTGTTGACGAGGGGGGCATTGACGTAATACTGGTGGGCGATTCTGCCTCTAACGTAATGGCCGGGCATGAAACTACGCTGCCTATCACGCTTGATCAGATGATCTACCATGCCTCATCAGTGGTACGGGCCGCCGGCCGCGCGCTGGTTATTGTGGACCTGCCTTTTGGTTCCTACCAGGGCAACTCCAAGGAAGCGTTGAACTCCGCTATCCGCATTATGAAGGAGTCGGGCGCACATGGGGTAAAATTAGAGGGGGGCGTAGAAATAGCCGAATCGGTAAGCCGTATATTGGCTGCCGGCATACCTGTAATGGGCCACCTGGGCTTAACCCCGCAGTCTATATACAAATTCGGGACATACTCGGTGAGGGCCAGGCAGGAGGCCGAGGCTCAAAAGCTGCGCAACGATGCACTGAAGCTGCAGGAGCTGGGCTGTTTTGGCCTTGTACTTGAAAAGATACCTGCCGCACTGGCAAAAGAAGTAAGCCAAACCCTGCACATACCAACCATAGGCATAGGCGCGGGCCAGCATTGCGACGGGCAAGTTTTGGTGATACATGATATGCTGGGGATAAACAAGGGTTTTACCCCGCGCTTTTTAAGGCAGTATGCCAATTTATTTGATGTAATGAACAATGCCATTAAAGCTTACGTTAAAGATGTAAAAGCCGGGGATTTCCCTAATGATAAAGAGCAGTATTAACAGGCGCATAAAACGGATAGCAGCAAACAATTCTGTAAAATAAACCTTTTTATGATATCCCAATTAACACCTTAAATGAAGCCTGAAGCTGTATTTACCCCTAACCCGCCAATAACCGACGATGATATACTTTATGAGGATAACCACCTGATAGCGTTAAACAAACGCCCTGGCGATATTGTGCAGTCAGATGACACCGGCGATGAGCCCCTTGAGGAAAAAGTAAAAAAGTATATTGCCGCCAAGTACAACAAACCCAATGGCGCATTTATAGGGGTAGTACACCGGTTAGACAGGCCTGTTAGCGGTGTAATACTGTTTGCCAAAACCAGCAAGGCGCTTAACCGGGTAAATTATATGTTTAAAGCCCGCCAGATGCGCAAAACATATTATGCAGTTGTACGCAAAAAGCCTGAGCCCGCCTTTGGCCACCTGGTAAACTGGCTGGTTAAAAACCCGCAAAAAAATGTTACTACCGCGCACGGGCATGATGTGGAGGGCAGCCTTCGCTCTGAGCTGCATTACCGCCTGGCTGGCGAGGTGAATGGCTATTACCTGATACAGGTTAACCCCGTTACCGGCCGCCCGCACCAGATCAGGGTGCAGTTAGCCACCCTGGGCTGCCCTATAGTGGGCGATAATAAGTATGGCTACCCGCGCGGCAGCCTGCACCGCAGCATAAGCCTGCACGCCCGTGAACTGCAGTTTATACACCCCATTAAAAAAGAACCTGTTGATATTGTGGCGCCCCTGCCTAAAGATGGTTTCTGGGACAAATTTGCGCATCTGATACCGCCGCCGGGCGAGCATATTATTGAATCCTGACCCTTTTACCGGCATGTAACAAATCTGTTAATTCCATTTTAAAAAAAACGGCTCTGATTTTGTACCTTTAGCTGTTAATTATAACTAATTAACCACACACCCCCTGTTTAACTATTTGAGATGCTTAAAATGGCCGATTTTGTGATGACCGGATGGGGAAAGTTTTTCCCTTTGATAATTACCGTACTGCTTTTAACAATAAAACCCGCAAATGCACAGGGAGTAAAAAATATATCGGGCAAGGTTACAGATGCCGAAACCGGCGAGGCCTTACCGTATGTTACGGTGTTTGTTAAGCTTCCAAATCACATCACTAAAGGCATTACAACTGATTTTTCGGGCATGTACCATCTGGTTGCTCCACAGGCATCCGGCGATAGCATTTATGCCACTTACGTAGGCTATTTATCTGCCCATAAGCCCCTTCCCAAACAAGCGGTTACCACGGTTGACTTTCAAATGAAATCAGACGTCCATCAGCTTAATACCGTTACCGTAACCCCCAAAACATATAAAAACCCGGCCTGGGAGGTGATGGAGAGCGTGGTGAAACATAAGGCACAAAACACGCCCGAAAACATTACCAGCTATCAATACCAAAGTTACAGCCGTCTCCAGCTATCGGTAACTAACATCAGCGATAAAATGAAGCAGCGTAAGGTTATGAAACAGGTGCTGCCTTTAATGGATAGCCTGCAAAAAATGGCCGGCGATGATGGTAAGCCCATATTGCCTGTTTTTATGTCAGAAACCGTATCGGATTACTTTTACCAGCGCAGTCCCGAACTTAAGACAGAACATGTAAAACGCACCCGGGTGAGCGGCGTAGGTATTGAGGATGAGACCCTGGTATCCCAGATCATAGGCAGCAGCTTCCAGCAGTATAACTTTTTTAAGAACTACGTGAGGTTAGCCAATAAAGACTTTATTTCCCCTTTAAGCGACAGCTGGAAAACGTTTTACAATTATGAACTGATAGATGCACACGATAAGATTGACGGCAAGGAATATTATAAGATTGAGTTTAAACCCAAACGCTCGCATGATCTGTCTTTTGTTGGTGTAATGTGGATAACGCAAGACAGCTATGCGCTTTACCGTATGGACGCTTCGGTAGCGCCTGATGCCAATCTCGACTTTTTGAATAAGATACGTATCCAGGAAGAACTTGTACAGCCGGAAGGCACTACCGGCTGGCTGCCCGAAAAAACCCGTATCGTACTGCATATTTCCAATATCAATAAAAACTGGTCGGGGTTTATTGGCAACTTCTATGTAGCTAACAGCAATATACAGGTGAATAAAAAATATCCAAAGACATTGTTTGCCGAACCGCTTACCATGAGCGATAGTATTACGCTGAAAGATGAGAGCTACTGGGCGAAGAACCGGCCCGAAACTTTATCAGATGCTGATAAAAAAGTATATAAAATGATTGATACGGTGAAGAACCTGCCCATTGTACGCACTTATGCTGATATTGCGGGTATGCTTATTAATGGTTATTATAAAATTGGCAAAATCAGCCTTGGCCCGTATTTGTATACTTATAGTTATAATGACCTGCAGGGCAGTGTACTGAGGCTGGGCGGCATCACTAATAAAGATTTTAGCGACCGTTGGATATTGGGAGGTTTTTTAAGTTACGGTTTTAAAGACCGTAAATGGAACTACAACGGTTCGGTCGATTATATTTTTTCGCGTAAGCCATGGTCAGAGGCCGGCATATCTTACACACACGATGTTAACCAGGTTGGCTATCAGTTCGAAAATTTTACCACTACCAACAATGTATTTAAAGCATCCATACAAAATGGAACAATTAGCCGCCGCGACCCTTTTTTGCAGGACGAGTTACGCGGTTATGTGCAAACTGATATTTTACCCAATTTACGTACAAAACTTACAGTTGACCATCGAACATTTGATCCGCTATACAATTTCGGGTACAACAGCCCGGCTAACGACCAACGATACACTACCTATCAGGTTGCCGAAGTTGTAGCCGAATTACAATGGACCCCGGGGCGACGGGTATTACAGTCGGGCAAGGTGAACAGGCGGATTACTTTGGGCAATGGCGGC
>CAZZVY010000288.1:0-4374 GCA_964657585.1 uncultured Mucilaginibacter sp.
AATAAACCATTCGGGTGCTCCTTATAAATATAATCCTCGCGCAGCGACGTTACATCAATAAACGGCGGCTTAAACTCCATTAGCGGGTCAATAGCATCATAAATACCTTGTATGCTTTGACCCTTTAAAGGCGGTATCAACTCAAACGAGAATAGTGTTTTGCCATTGGCGTTCTTTATATGTTCGGTTATCTTCATTTAACAGCAAGTATGGGATTGACGCGCACAAGCCCACGTTGGCTCAAATGTCAGTTGTTCTGGGAATGAAAACAAATTCAAAACTTTGTTATACCTTTCAGCCTTTCGCCCTATTTAGGCATCCGGCGCATCATGCTGGCCATGGCGGCGGGGTTGCTCATTTGCTTCATCACCTTGCGCATATCCTCAAATTGTTTGATCAGGCGGTTTACCTCGGTAAGGTTAGTGCCCGATCCTTTGGCTATGCGGTTACGGCGGCTTTGGTTGATACTGTCGGGATTTTCCTTTTCAAACAGGGTCATGGATTGTATAATGGCTTCAATGTTCTTAAAGGCATCGTCGCCTATTTCCACATCCTTCATCATTTTACCTACGCCGGGTATCATCCCCATCAGATCCTTCATGTTGCCCATCTTTTTGATCTGCTGTATCTGGCTGTAAAAATCGTTAAAGTCGAACTTGTTCTTCCTTATCTTCTTCTGCAGTTCGGCGGCGGCCTTTTCGTCAAACTGCTGCTGGGCACGCTCCACCAGCGATACCACGTCGCCCATACCTAAAATGCGCGAAGCCATACGGTCAGGGTGGAAAACGTCCAGCGCTTCCATTTTCTCGCCTGTACCAATAAATTTGATGGGCTTGTTAACTACCGATTTGATAGATAGCGCCGCGCCGCCGCGGGTATCGCCATCCAGCTTAGTTAAAACGGCACCAGTAAAATCAAGGCGGTCATTAAACACTTTAGCCGTATTCACCGCATCCTGTCCGGTCATGGCATCTACTACAAATAGTATCTCGTGCGGATTAACGGCAGCCTTTACCTGCTCAATCTCCACCATCATGGCCTCGTCAATAGCCAAACGACCGGCGGTATCAATGATCACTACATTGTTGCCGTTCTGTTTAGCCAGGGCTAAACCTTCGCGGGCAATGCCTATCGGATCTGTCGATCCGCGGTTTGCATATACCGGTATGCCTATCTGTGTGCCTAATACCTCTAACTGGTCTATAGCGGCGGGGCGGTAAACGTCGCCCGCAACCAGTAAGGGCTTTTTATTCTTTTGTGTTTTAAGGAAATTGGCCAGCTTGCCACTGAAGGTGGTTTTACCTGCACCGTTCAAACCTGCTATCAGGATGATGGTCGGGCTGGCATTCAAGGTTAGTTCGGCCGTGCTGCCGCCCATCAGTTCGGTCAGCTCATCATTCATGATCTTGGTGAGCAACTGGCCGGGCGATATGCTGGTCAGTACATTTTGGCCTATAGCCTTTTGCCTAACATCATCGGTAAAGGCTTTGGCGGTTTTATAGTTTACGTCGGCATCAAGCAGGGCCTTGCGTATCTCCTTCATGGTCTCCGCCACGTTGATCTCCGTAATTGTCCCCTGTCCCTTCAGTACCTTGAACGCCCTGTCTAACTTATCTGAAAGATTTTCAAACATTGTTTATACGCTTATTTTTGCGGTTACAAAGGTAATACATTAACCACAGAGGCCACAAAGTTTTTCACTGAGATGGTTCCGTGCAAGTAAATAATACACATCAGGGATAAATACATATTCCGGGTATCATCTGTAAATTTATAACCCTGACCCCTGAAGGATGTGCTTAAACATTTACGCAAGTCCAAACAGTAATTAATTCATTACGGAAACTTGTAAACCACCCCCAAAGCCAGTCCCTCCGTACCCTGCAACTTGGTTGAGGTATCATTATCAAACACGCCGGTGCCGGTGATGTTTACGTTGATTAGCCGGTTTACCTTAGCTATCATGGTAACATCTAAACGGTGGTCTATATTAAGTGGCAGCGGGCGGCCGTAAGGGATAAAACCTGTATAGCGTATGTTAAGGTGCAGGTTTTGCATAATGTCCTTATCATACGTAGTAACCACCTGGAAGGCCAGTTCGTTTTTAAATGTGTGCCCCGGGTCAATCCCGTAAACGGTTTGCCCATGAAAAACGGCGGTATCCAGCACAAAGGTTTGTTTGGCTGTGCCGGTGCCTATCCGCAGGTCAAATACCTTGTTGGGCTTGTACTCGATACCTACTGATTCTGTTACATATCCCGGTGCCATAAAGTTTGATATCAGCAAGGGAGGTGTACCGTCGGTAGTATAGGTATAACCGCGCGCAAATTGCGACTCTAAGGTGAGCGAACCGAAAAACAGCCATTTTTTTGATATTTGTGAGGCTATCTTGTTATCAAAAAATATACGGTCGTTTGTTTTATGGGCTATTTGCCCCTTGCCGGTAACCTGGCCATATTGCAGTATCAGTTCGCTTACATAGTCAAATGGAGCTTTGTTGTATTCTGTCTTGTAGTCAAAATTACCGCCAATTGCCAGCGAACTTACACCGCCCCCGCTCCAATTATTGCTAAAAGCCGACTGACTGACGTTAATGCCGAAAGTAACCCACTTGCGCCAGTAATTCACTTTATAGTCCATCATTGATAGCGGTATCAGTTCTTCATGCAGTATATTTGGTTTGATACGGATGGGGATGGCGTTGCGCCGGGGTTCAATACGGTAACGGTTAAGCAGGCTGGTATCTATCCTTAAACTGTCGGCTTTTTTCAGACTGTCTGTTTGCTGGGCAAATGAACCAATTGATAAATAGCAGGTAAGCAACAACAGCAAAGTTATCTTCAGCATGGCGCACAAAAATAGCGCAAAAACCTTTTTTGTGAAAGTTAATTATACACAGTTAATTCTTTCAGCACCGTATGATCTTATATCAATTATTATTTAAAGCCAATTTTTTTAAGTAAATTGTAATTATCAACATTATAATTATACCCCCAGTTATCGTAATCCCCATCATCGTCATTCGGTAGCAAGGGTAAGCCGTCAATTGTTTTTACTAAGGCTTTAATGAACTTTTGTACAGGGCCTTTTGCGGCAAACACAAAATTGTTTGTAAGGTCAGGGGCATTATTCCAACTATAGTAATCAAATGCTTCTTTATCAAAGTCAACCTCGGCTAACTCAACTAACGTATCATGATCGGTCGGTTCGCTATCCCAAATAATAATTGCCAATTCATCAGGATAATAGTTTGGAACAGCCATGTTACGCTACTTCCCTCGCAGTCATGAAAAACGTAAAAATAATCGCCTATTGATTGCGGATGGTCTTCATGATAAATTGAGTGTATCTTTTTGTTTTCGGCAATTGCAGCCGCTACCGTCAATAGGTCGTTCAATGGGTCACAGCGGTAACTTACGCTATAATTAAGCACCTTATCATTTACTCCGGCACAAATATGCATCCACCCGTATCGGATCTTTTTTACTTCGATGGATAAGTCATCAATGTGGCATATGGCAAGCCTGATAATAAAGTTAATTCAGCCAGTTGTGCATCATTTCCTTTCCAAACTCAGTCAGCACCGATTCGGGGTGAAACTGTACGCCGCGCACATCATATTGCCTATGCCGCAAGGCCATAATGGAGTTGTCCTTTTCGTCGATAGCAGTGATAGTTAAACTTTCCGGCAACCCTTCGTGCGAAACCACCCACGAGTGGTAACGCCCTACATTAAAAGATTGGGGCAGCTCTTTAAACAGCTTTTCGCCTTCATCGGTAACTGTAATTGGCGTGGCAATGCCATGCATGGGGCGGCTTAAGTTATACAGGGTGCCGCCAAACACCTCGGCTATGGCCTGCTGCCCCAGGCAAACCCCGAAAATGCTTTTAGTTGGCGCATATTTCTCTATCACTTCCAAAAGCAAACCCGCTTCAGACGGTATACCCGGCCCCGGCGACAGGATTATGCGGTCAAAGGCGCCCACGTCACTGATGGCAAATTTATCGTTGCGCCATACTTCGCATCCCAGCCCTATCTCATTAACCAAATGCACCAGGTTATAGGTGAAAGAATCGTAATTATCTATTATTAATACTTTATTATTCATGCGCTGTACTTTTATCCAATACTATAATAATGCCGCCATCTCCAGCGCCTTCCTCAGCGCCGTAATTTTATTATCAACTTCCTTTAATTCGCTTTCTGCATCTGAGCCGGCTACTATGCCGGCGCCGGCCTGGTAGTGCAGCGTGTTGTTCTTGCTTAAAAAAGATCGGATCATGATGGCATGGTTAAAATCGCCGTTAAAGCCTAAAAAGCCGATGGCGCCGCTGTAAAAACTGCGCTTGGTTTTTTCATTTTCATCAATGATC
>CAZZVY010000289.1:0-4359 GCA_964657585.1 uncultured Mucilaginibacter sp.
TGATGAGATTATTGGTCTTGTGAAGAGAATTCGACAGGTACGGTTTTTCGATTGATGATAAGGCTCATATTCAATCAGAGTGGCTCTTTGGCCCAGCAGATAAAAATGAAACTTTTTATTTTACCCGCAAGGGATCTAAAATCGAGGTCAATGATGAAAGATTCAAAGAGGGCACGCAATTACCTTATTCGCGGTTAAGGGCTGATGCCTTATTTTTAACCTTTTGTTCTTCTTATGACGGGAATATTTCAGGACGGATAAAAGACTATCTGACCCAGCAGGTTATCATCGAAAATACATCTTCACGTAGCCTATTTTATTCATCTACTTTTAGCAGGTCAAGAACGAACCGTCTTTTAAAAACCGGCAATAAAGATGTCGTGTTAAGATGGTTAGCGGAAGCAGGCCTAAATTTTAATGATATTGAAATAAGGGAATTGGCTTCCTCAAACACGCGCTTACGCAATTACATCTTGTTAACTAAAAACATATATAATGAAAGTGGGGAAGTCGTTGATAAGGTTACGATGGATTTAGACGCCGATGAATCAGAGGGTACCAAGAAATTCTACAATTATATCGGTGATCTTTCTGAGTTATTTGCACATGGGGGGATATATGTATCTGATGAAATCGACAATAATTTTCACCCTTCATTGTTGTTAAAGTTAATTAAGCTTTTTCAAAATAAATCAGTGAACAGTGCCGGCGCCCAACTGCTTTTTACCAGTCACGATGTAAATTTGATGGACCCGGAGATCATGAGAAGAGACCAATTTTATTTTACGGAGAAGACAATTACAGAATCTACCAAATTATTCTCTCTGGCAGATCTTAAAGGCATCAGGAATAATGCTGACTTCGCCCGTCAATATTTGGCTGGCTATTATGGTGCTTTGCCTAAGTTAGGAACTTTTTTAGAGGAAGAATCGATCTAACGCTATGCCGGAACAGTGGGAACTTGATACAAATGATGCACGCAGCGCAGATCAGATCACGAACTACATCATTTTTTGTGAGGATGAGGTTTCTGAGCCCTATTATTTTAGTTCCTTTCAGGTGAGTGATGTTTTGCGGATTAACGCGATAGCCAACCAAAAACAAAGTAAGCTAAACCTTGATAATACGATAGCCCATTGTAAAAGCAATGGATTGATCGAGTTTAAAAAAGATAGCTACCAGGTAGTTGAACCTCACAATGAAAATATATGGTGTGTTTATGACCGCGATATGGAACACGAGGTATTTGAACAAATACGCAAATCCCAGCATGTTGCATTTGATATAGCAATAGTCGCCGCCAATAATGCCGGAATTAATGTAGCCTGGAGCAATGACGCATTTGAGTTATGGATATTATTGCACTTCGAGCCCGTTCCCACAGAAAATATATTACATCGTACCTATTTTTATAACAGGTTAACTGAAATATTTAGATCGCTGCATCCCGATTCTGAAGAGTACCAGCATATCGTTTCCAACGCTAATTTTAACTATAAATCAACGTTAAAAAAGAGAAGTTTGTTTATCCGCTTTGTGCTGCCGGTTTTGCGTGCCAATACAGCAACAGCGATGGCAAACGCTGTTGAAATTGAAAATAACTTTAATAATGATACAGAATTTCACCTTCGAAATCCCTGTACCATGGTTCATCATCTTGTGGAAAGGCTCCTTTCATTTCAAGCTTAATTATACTTCAAGAAGAGCCGATAATCCCGTAAAGTAAGCTAGGAATAAAGTTGTCATCGTCATCTAATCGACGTAGGTATATGGTTCTTCAGAGTTAAAATAAATGGTTGGAAGCCATTCGGTTATTAAGAATCATTTTAAAACAAAGCTTTATAGTAAATTTGTTATCTACCTAAGATACAACTTTATGAGAGCAAAATATTTCAAACATCGCAACTGGACAGATTTTTCCAAAGACACTAACGATATAGGCCGCCCCTTGTTCTGGCCAAAAGATAACGAAGACAATCATTTTTTATACAGGTTATATGATAAGAAGGAAGCAGAGTTTCCTGCTTTTTATCAATATCATCTTGACGATTTTCTTAAGGTTTATCCGGATGCCGAAGAAAAAGAATTTTTCACACACGTTTGGGAAATAATTGACGATGCCACTGCCGAACTCAAAGTAAAAAACCGTTACACTTCCAGGCACGCTATGGAGTTCAGAAATAAGCAGCATTTAAAAAGTTTCTTAGCCTATCTTAAAACCATTGATCAATGGAACACAGGCCGACCAAAGATGAAATCATTGCCGATAAAGAGGGTGAAATCAGAAGCCTGAAAGAACAAAACGCCGAGCTTAAAGAAGAGCTTAAAGCCGCGAGGAAATTAGAAACCGAGGACTTTATCAATATTCAGGAGGGCTACCTTTTGACCGTGGTTGACCTCGCAAAGAAGATACAGGGCTTAGAATTGAATGGTAAGGAACTTGTATTTTCACAAACGCAAACCGTTTGGACTAAGATGATCTGTAAAAATTTCAGGCATGGTAATAAGGAAATTAAGTTTGAAACCATAAGGCGATATTTCCCTGGCAATCCTGATGAACCGAGCGGCAGGTCAGCCGCTGTTCCCGCCAAATCACAGCTTTTTCAAATAGTTGAAGCGAAAAAGCGAAGCTGATATAACTCGTTTTTTGCTTCGCCCCTCCGTTTGACACCATCTATCATTTTCTTGATAATGAGTTAATTGCGCACAATTTCAAATTAATTCAAACCACTCCAATTTAACCACGCAAATCCGCGTGGTAACGAAAAGGTGCATTTTCACTATTCCTTTGATCCAAAATCAAAGGCTATGGAAATATTAAGCATCAACGCCCTAAGCCAATGCATACGCGAGGCAGTCAGGGCAGAACTACAACAACACTTTAAAACAGGCGGCAGCCAGCCGCAAAATTCAGAAAAACTTTTATCCAAGCAGGAGCTTGCCGCCGAACTTGGCGTGTCACTGGTAACACTTACCGACTGGATGAAAAAAGGCTTACCCTATTTGCGCCTGCATAAACGGGTGTACTTCAAAAAAACTGAGGTACTCAATGCCATGCAACAAACTATTAAAGATTAAGGAGGATGACAGATGAATGTGGAATTGGTCACAAGAGAAGATTTAAGGCGGTTAGAAGATTTATTAAAAGAGATCAGACAGATTGTACAGCCGGGACAAAGCCAGCCTAAAAAATGGCTGAAAAGCAGCGAGGTAAGAAAGATGCTGAATATATCACCAGGCACCCTACAGAACCTGCGCATCAACGGTACACTACGCTTTACCAAAATGGGCAGCATTATGTATTACAAGTTAGAGGACATTAACAAGATTTTGGAGGAGAACGGACAATGATTATCTCAAAAGAATTAAATGGTTACAGCGACTTTGTTAAGCGCATGGGAATGGACAGGCGGGTACTGGCAACTCATGTGAGCTTGTTTACCTCTTTATTTATTTTTTGGCAGCGGGATGGATTTGTTAGCCCTTTTGCCATCACCCGAAAGACAGTAATGGCTTTTTCAAAAATCGCTTCTATTGCAACTTATCACAAGTGTATCAGGGAACTTGATGAGTACGGCTACATCCGTTATCAGCCATCTTTTCACCCTGCAAAAGGCAGCTTGATTTATTGGCCGGATGGCTTAAAAGCCAACGGCTTCAAAGCAGTTTGAGTTATCAGATATACCGACTATTCCCGCTTGCGGGGATAGCGGTTTTTTATCCGCTTGTAAGGAGCAAGTTTGTGTTTGTGTTGCCACAAAAACATCCCGGATGCCTAACGGCACCGGGCAAACTTGCCTTTTGCGCCCGATGGTTGCAAAAGGGAAAATGGAAGAAAGAGTTAATAGTTAACCGATGGAAGCAACAGTAAACACAACTGACAAACAACCGGTAACCCAGCCCAAAAACAAAGGTGGGGCACCGAAGAAAAGAGTAAAACGGGAGTTGATTATCCGTATTAGGATGACAGCGACCGAGCGCTTTTATATCGATAGTAAAGCCAAGACCGCAGGTATGCGGTCAAGCAGTTGGATAAGGGCAGCAGCTAAAAGCGCGAAGATAGTTCCCCGATTAACGGATGATGAGCGGCGCATCCTTTGGATGCTTGCCGAGCTTGCTAACAACCTGAACCAGCTAACTAAGCTTGCGCATCAACTTGGGCTTTTAACCGTAGCGCGGGATTGCAGTAAGATTTTGAACAAGATAGATATTACTTTAAAACACCTCAATAACCATGATAGGGAAAGTGATAACGGGTAGAAGCTTTGGCGGGTGCATCCGCTACGTGGTACAAAAACATGATGCGGTCGTATTGGATGCCGCAGGCGTAAGAATGCAGCAGGTCAACCAAATCATCAA
>CAZZVY010000290.1:0-4336 GCA_964657585.1 uncultured Mucilaginibacter sp.
CCGCGAATTGAAACGCCAGCCTAAAAAGCCGTACACAAGTACCGAGATAAGGAACAGGAGTGAAAAATGATGCGCTCCGTTATCAAACGTTTTGCCAAGGTAGGCTATGCAACAGGCGGTAAATAAAATGCCGGTGAAGATAAAAGCCTCGTTACTGAACACCTTTTCCGGATGCTTCTTTTCCATCCGTCGGCCGTAATAGAACAGGAACGCAGCCATAATGCCGGAACCGATGCTGATCACTACATCGGGGGTATAATACAGGGTTTTTAACCACTTTACAATACTGTCATTAATTAACAGCGAACCGAAAGCAATAATACCGCATATCAGCGCTATCCAGAACGAATATTTGGCCAGCCGCATCCAGTCAAAACCTTTAACTTCAATGGTGTCCAGCAAGCTTTGCGCAGTAGCGGCGTCAATCTGACCATTCTTTTTCCATTGATCAATGGCTTTAGTTAAAAATTCGCTTTCCTGTTTATCCAGTTGAAGTTTCATTCTCCGGGTTCATGGTTCATAGTATGGTTCATTACCTGTCAATATAAAGAATAATTGAACACCTGCAGCACATCCGATTTATCCTGCGCTAATTGCGTTTTCAATTCATTTAAAGATTTAAATTTAATATCACCACGTATATAGCTTACAAAGTGCAGGCGGATGGTCTGATTGTATATATCCCGGTCAAAATCAAAGATATTAACTTCAATATTGCGGGTTATGCCATTAATGGTTGGCCGCTGGCCTATGTAAGCCATTGCTTTAAAAACCTCGCCGTCAATATCAGCCAGTACGGCAAATATCCCATCGCCGGGTATTAGTTTATAGCTTTCATCCGGCTGAATGTTGGCTGTTGGGTAGCCTATAGTTCGGCCTATCTGGTCGCCGCGGATAACTTTACCGGTGAGGAAGAAAGGATAGCCCAAACACTCATTGGCTGTTGCAATATCACTCTCTAACAAGGCTGTGCGTATACGTGTGGAACTAACGGCTATATCATTTATATCCTGCTCGGGAATCTCTATCACCTCAAAGCCATAAACCGGGGCCAATTGCTGCAGGTCCTGTAACCCGCCGCTGCGGTCCTTACCAAAACGGTGATCATAACCTATCACTATTTTTTTTGTGCCTATCTGTTTAACCAGTATATCTGCTATATACTGCTGAGGGGTTTGGTTAGAAAAATCGCGAGAGAACGGTGTGATGATCAAGTGGTCTACTCCCTGCTGTTCCAGCAATTCAGCTTTTTCAGCTATGGTAGTGATCAGTTTAATGGATTGGTCTTCAGGGTGCAATATCATCCTGGGATGCGGGAAAAAGGTTAGAATAACGCTTTCGCCGCCTGAAGCTTTGGCCAGCGAAACAACATTGGAAATGATTTGCCGGTGGCCCTGATGTACCCCATCAAACGTACCGATAGTAACCACTGTGCCAGTTAACGGTATAAATTCATCAATGTGATGGTATATCTTCATTAGCCCAATCCCTTAAAGGGAAGTTTAAAGTCTCGTCTCTAGATGGATACAAGAGCGCTTTTTATTACAAAGATAATTGTCTCTGTCAGTTTATAAGTCGGCGTATCATTTTTAAAAAATATAAAAAGGGCGGATGCAAATGGCTGTGCAACTATTCTATGCCCTCTTCCGGAGGTTTGGGGGCTTTTAATTCTCTAATATTATTTACCAGGTCCATTACTTCGTGCGCATCCCCCACTTTAAAGTCGCCGCTGCGGGTACGGCGCAGGCGCGATAGATAAGCCCCGTTGTTCAGTGCTTTCCCATAATCATTAGCCAGTGAACGGATATAAGTACCCTTGCTGCATACCACCCTAAAATCAACTTCGGGCAGTTCAATGCGGGTCAGTTCAAATGCTGTAATGGTTACGCTGCGGGGCCTTAGCGCCACATCTTCGCCACGACGAGCTTTTTCATATAACCGTTCACCATCAACCTTTATAGCCGAATGCGCCGGTGGATATTGCTGGATATCGCCGATGAACCTTTTACAGGCGGCATGCAATTGCCCTTCGGTAAAATGCGCTGTATCAAATTGCTGTTCAGGTTCACTTTCCAGATCATAAGTAGAAGTGGTAGCCCCCAGGGTAAAGGTACCGGTATACTCCTTTTCCCCGGCCTGGAAGGTATCTATTTGCCTGGTCATTTTACCAGTGCAAATAATTAATAAACCTGTTGCCAGCGGGTCAAGCGTACCGGCATGGCCAACCTTTAGTTTCAATGGCTTAAAAGCATTGCGTATTTTGCCTACCACGTCAAAGCTGGTCCAGCGGTAGGGCTTGTTTACCAATAATAACTGACCGGCTGCGTAATCTTCTAACTTCATTGGCTCCCTCTAAATCTCCCCCATGGGATAGGATACTTTCTTCATAAGTTTTATTTAAAGCCCTCCCTTCCATGTGGAGGGTTTGGGTGGGGCTTTACTTGATACCCCTGAACAACCTGCTCCACCTGATCTTATTGAGGAAAGTACCGTTATCATCCCAGCTCATCCAGATAAACAGGGCCTTGCCTACTATATGGTCTTCGGGTACAAAGCCCCAGAAACGCGAGTCGAGCGAATCATGACGGTTATCGCCCATCATCCAGTAATAGTTCAGCTTAAAGGTATAAGTATTTGCGGCTACGCCATTTATTTTAATGCCAGATTTACCTACCAGTTCAACCTTGTTATGTTCGTACACTTCAATGGCGCGTTTGTACACTGGAATGCTCAGGCTGTCTAATTTTACCGTCCAGCCTTTTTTAGGGATGATCAGCGGGCCAAAATTATCGGCGTTCCAACGGTGGTTGGCATCGCCTGCAAATATTTGCGGATCAATAAGCCCTTTCGGCTGTATCAGGGGCTTTACCGATTTAATATTGCTGTAACCCTTTAACGTAGCAGCCGAAGCAGCGGTCATGGTAGGGTTAGGGTTACTCTCATACATGGTTATCTGCAGGTCTTCCAGCACTTTCGGGTTCAGTTCCGTACCGTCGGTTTGTAACTGATAATCTATCTGTTCGCCCGGCGGGTTGGGCGCAGCCTTGCCGTTAACATAAACCTGCGCATCAACTACCGACAGCGTATCTCCCGGAGTACCCTGGCAGCGTTTAATGTAATTTTCACGTTTATCAACCGGGCGAAAGTACGGCGAATCGGCTTCCATAGGGTAGTTAAATACTACCACATCGCCCTTTTCAACATTACTTAACCCAGGTAGGCGGTAGTAAGGCAGTTCCAGGCCATCCCAATACGCCCTGGTATTGATAAGCGGCATGGTGTGATGTGCGAACGGAAAGGCAACAGGCGTCATGGGTATGCGCGGACCGTAATTTACCTTGCTTACGAACAGGAAATCGCCAACTAACAGGGAACGCTCCATTGATGGCGTAGGTATGGTATAAGCCTCAATAAAGAACGAACGGATAAGCGTAGCGGCAACTACGGCGAAGATGATAGCTTCTGTCCACTCGCGGCCCGTTGATTTTTTTAAGTGTTTATAATGCTTTTCTTTAAAGTCAATTGAATTGGCCGGCCCCCAATAGGTTACCTGCGGATCAAAGCCCCACTTACTTATAAATATAAACGGCAGCAATAAAGCGCCGGCATGTTCCCTCAATTTAAATTTTCCGTATGATTTTACAAAATTTATAATGATACCGGTATAGGCCAATATGTTAATAACCGGGACAAAAAGCAATATGAACCACAAATACGAGGTATTGGATATTTGGCACATTACAAAGAACCTGTAATATGGAATTAAGGATTTCCAACCAGGCTGACCAGCTTTTTCAAATAGCTTGTAATAGCCAATGGTAGGCAGTACAATTATTGCAAGTAAGATTATTATAAAAATAACAGCATTCACAGTTTTAAGATTTTTAGTGGCAAGTATAGGGGTTACATATTAAAGTTAAACATATCTTTTACCGAATAAAAGCCTTTTTTGCCCTGCACCCATTCGGCAGCCAGTACGGCACCCAGTGCAAAGCCGTTACGGTTGTGCGCCGTATGCTTAAATTCAATACTATCTACTTCGCTGTCATATACTACGGTGTGGGTGCCGGGTACATTCTGCATCCGCAGTGATTCTATTAATAACTGATCAGCCTTTACGGTATCCTCACCAGTTTTGCCGTCGGTATCAAGAATATTAACCCATTCTTTTTTACTATCCAGGTTATCTATTATCCCCTCGGCAATGGTAATGGCCGTACCGCTTGGCGCATCCAGCTTTTGGGTATGATGTATCTCTTCTACTTGAACATCATAGTACGGATAGTTATTCATCAGCTTAGCCAGTATTGTATTCACGTAGAAAAATACATTAACG
>CAZZVY010000291.1:0-4332 GCA_964657585.1 uncultured Mucilaginibacter sp.
CGGATCTCCCTATATGAATATTAAGTTTCGCTTAATACTGATGAATTTCATGCAGTTCTTTATTTGGGGGGCATGGTTATTAACAATAGGTCATTACTGGTTTGATAATAAGCTTGGCACGGCAACGCAGTTCTCTGCTATTTTTTCTACTATGGGCATTTCGGCTATTTTTATGCCTGCGCTTACCGGTATCATTGCCGATAAGTTTATAAATGCCGAGAAGCTATATGGCATACTACATATTTTAGGCGCTGTAGTGCTTTTTTGTGTGCCAATGGTTAAAGACCCCACTCTGTTCTTTTGGGTGATGCTGGCTAATATGTTTTGTTATATGCCTACATTATCGTTGTCAATTACAGTTGCCTACAGCGCATTGAAAAACGTCCCGCTCGATGTTGTGAAGGTTTATCCGCCGATACGTACTTTCGGTACTGTAGGGTTTATTGCAGCATTGTGGACAGTAAGCTTAACCCATAATGAATCTTCTCCAAATCAGTTTTATATAGCTGCTGCAGTTGCGCTTACCCTGGGTTTATTTTCGTTTACCTTACCTAAATGCCCACCTCGTTTAAATACTGTTGAAAACAAATCAATGGTAGATCAGCTGGGACTTAAAGCATTTGCCTTATTTAGAACGCCTAAATTTGCTATTTTCTTTGCTTTTTCAATGCTATTGGGTGCAGCGTTGCAGCTTACCAACGCATATGGGGATGTGTTTTTAGGCGATTTTAGTAAAATTGCTATTTATAAAAGCAGCGTTGCTGTAAAATATCCGGCAATAATCATGTCTATTTCACAGGCATCAGAAACACTATTTATCCTTACCATCCCATTTTTCCTGCGCAAATTCGGAATCAAGTATGTAATGCTGTTCAGCATGCTGGCCTGGGTGCTAAGGTTTGGATTGTTTGCGTTCGGCAATCCGGCTGGGGGCTTATGGATGATCGTCCTCTCCTGCATCGTATATGGTATGGCGTTTGACTTTTTTAATATCTCGGGGTCGCTTTTTGTAGAGACACAGGCATCACCGGAAATTCGGGGGAGTGCCCAAGGCTTATTTATGATGATGGTAAATGGGTTTGGCGCATTATTTGGCAGCCTGGCAAGCGGTGTTATTATTGATAAATACTTTACCCTTGCAGACCAAACTAAAAACTGGAACGGTATTTGGCTTACCTTTGCCGGCTATGCATTAATTATTGCAGTTATTTTTCCGTTTGCATTCAGGTATAAACACAATATAGCCCTGGAGCGTGCTATTCAGCATGCCTGATAAATACCGCCCATGAAAAAACATTACCGCCATGAAAATAACTGTCTTAATTGCGGCACATTATTACAGGGTAAGTTTTGCCATAATTGCGGGCAGGAAAACCTGGAAATAAAGGAAAGTTTTGGACACGTGGTAAACCATGCTGTAAGCGATTACTTCCATTTTGACCATCAGTTTTTTTATACGCTAAAACCTTTATTGCTTAAACCTGGTAAGCTAACCATTGAGTATCTGAAAGGGCGGCGGACAAGCTATTTGCACCCGATAAAAATGTATATTTTTATTAGCCTGGTTTATTTTTTACTTCTTTTTAAACCTAATCATAATACAAATACTACTACTGCTAAAGCAGTATCTAAGTCAGAAGTCTCAGACAAAGCCAAAAAGGAAATTGACAAGAATCCTACCTTAACCAGCGCGCAAAAAAAACAGATACAAACCCAGCTAAAAACATCGTTGCCAAGAAATGTAATAACACCTGTGCCCGGTTTTAATATTAATGAAGAACCTGACAATGAAAAATTAACCAATAAAGGCGATAGCACGTTATTACAATATCAGTCCACTCAGCGAAAGCTGCCTGCCAATGAACGCGACGGTTTCTGGAAACGCCTGGTTAATGAAAGGATATTATGGTATAAAGATAAATACGGTAAAAACGCTACGGAACATTTTGGTGAAGAGTTACAACATAATATGCCTAAAATGATGTTTGTTCTGCTGCCTTTATTTGCCCTGGTAGTAAAAATTGCCTTTTGGAAAAACCACAAATATTACGTAGAGCATCTTATATACGCCATCCACCTGCATTGCTTCTTTTTTCTTCTTTCCGGGCTGATACTGATCATTAATTTGATGTTACCTGAAAGCTGGAGTGCTGTAAGCGACTGGCTGAATGCGGGTTTATTTTTCTATACGGTTTATTATATTTACCGTTCATTAAGGGTTATATACCAGCGCAGCCGTTGGCGCACTATTAGCAAAATGATAGGCATTTCAATTATGTACCTGATTGCCTATGTTGTTTGTATAATTGGACTGATAATTACCGTAGCTATGTTATAATTCAGGGTCTTTTATATTGTTACCCGTTTAATCTATCTTTTTAATATCAGACGAGCCGGTTTTGCTGTTATTAATCTTAGCCGGATTACCACGGTATTGAATATCAGATGCACCTGTAGTGTTAACATTTAATTCGTTCAGCACATTTATTTTGCAAGTGCTTGTCCCTGTGGCCTGAATATCATACTTATTAACTACAAAATCCAATGCATCTACGCTTCCCGTGCCCGTCAGATCTACAGAATAACTTGTAGCCTGCCCTTTTAAACTGATTTCCGTTGCACCGGACCCCTTGGTAATAACGTTGTTGGCATTCATATCTAAGTTTAAATGACCGGCGCCAGCAAGTGTAATGTCTATATCCTTAACATTAAGTTTCCCGTCTGACTTAAATTCTACGGCTCCGGAACCGTCCAGTTCAGCCAGGTTGCGTATACCTATAATGATGGTTATAGGGTGGTTAGCGCATATACTTCTTTTAGTATCAATCTTAAGTTCATCGCCATTCACATTGGTTCGTATATATTTAAACACATTATCATCAGCAGTAATATTTAAGGTTAGGCTACTATCTTGTTTTAATAATATATTGTAACCTCCGGATACATTAATTTTTGTGAAATTGGCCACCTTACGCTCTTCCTTTAATTCGTTGCCGGAGCCATGTACACAATTGAGTCCGCATGAATTTAGTATTGCAATTGCAAACAGGCTTACCAGTGCTGTCTTAAAAGGTAAAGATTTCATAAATTGTTAGGTATAATATTTCTGCAAATTAAATTACTTACCAAAATTATAAAAAGCTTTAAGACTATGGCTATTTTTTTTGAGATAGGCGCGCCTATCTGTTATTGAGAAATTGAAAATAAAAACGCCCGGTTTACCGGGCGCTAATATCACAACAAAGGCATTTTTCGCTCGGGCTTGTGTACTACATTTTTATTAGAAGTTTGATTTGCCCGCTGGCTATCCGCATTGCTTCCGCTGTTGTGTTTTTGAGTTCCAGATTGATTAAGCGCATTATTGACTGTTAGGGTGCCCTGCGCCTTGTCGGTTTCACTATTTTGCTGTTGCGTTTTCATAAATGTTAATTTAAGTTATATTAAACTGGATATGATTTTAAGGCAATAATTGTGCCGTTTAAAATGTATTATGCACTCGATCAATAAAACATTTTACCCGGTTAATGCTTATTAATTAAAACTTTGCAGCTATGAAACATGCATTCATTTTCGCTACCAACATTTATATAAGTAACCATAAAACTGTTAGCTATAATGGCGGTGGCCCCACGGTTACTTTTTTAACTGTACATACATTTTATAATCAGGGTAATAATAAGGCCAACGTATTAACTGTTGATGCAGAAATATACACTATAGATGACCATCACCCGGTGAAAATAGTAAATAACGTAATTAGCGAAGGAGCCGATGTACAGGCAACTATTGAGCCTAACCGTATCAGAATATACCACCGCAGCAATGCCGAACCTATTTTAGATATTTACCAGTTACAAACTCAGGAATATGAGGGCTTATCAAGCCACATCCTTAACGAAATAAATGCCCAGCTTCCTGACCATGTTGTTAGCATTAAAGGCAACTTTAAAGTAGCCGGCGCCCATATTTATATTGAAAATGAAAAGATGCAGATTGAAAATGATACTTATGCCAACGGGGTAGAAAATGCGCACAACGGTGTAATATTATCTTCAAGTGATATTGTGCATCTGCATTAAGGTAAATGTTATTGTTTACCAAGGGTTGCTTTACGCATTAATGAATTTGCCTTGTAATTAGATGATTAAAGCAAAATAGTAATAGAATATAACAAGCTTTTTCTGTTCGGTATAATAGTCAATTCAGCTTAGCTTTTGTTGAAACAACTACTACGCTTAGTCCCATGGCGGCTATTAATATAAAAGAATAACGCAGGCTACCTGCTGCACCTGCAATAAATCCTATAACCGGCGGCCCTATTAAAAAACCGGT
>CAZZVY010000292.1:0-4305 GCA_964657585.1 uncultured Mucilaginibacter sp.
CTGCCGCTGATTTAAGGGGTAAAATTGTTGCCATGAAGATCTTTGCACCTAAACCGCTGCCTGCCGCCGGGATGAGTTTATGGGGCTACCGCTATGCGGCATCGGCCATACGCCAGCAAAGCATGGTATTAAGGCGTAAAGGCGTAGCCGCTATAATCTTTGTGGCTGATGATATTGTGGAGGGCTCCATTGCATTTATTGGGCATAATTACCAGGAAGGCACTTATCAGAACGAAGGGCAGGCAACTAATAATAATGCAGCGAACCTGCGGGCCCCGCAATTGCCGGTTATCCTGGTAAGCGCTGATGTAGCCGGGGCTTTACAGCAACCTAACGCCAGGATAAAGGCAGATTTCCAATCCGAAAGTTTTTTATACCCTTCCGTTAACGTGATAGCAAAGGCCGCCGGTACCGACCTTACACTAAAAAGCGAGTATGTGCTGTTCAGCGGGCACCATGATCATGACGGCGTAGGCCCGGCGGTTGACCGCGATTCCATATGGAACGGGGCTGATGATAATGCCTCGGTAACCGTAGGCATGCTGGCTATTGCCCGGGCCTGGGCCGCCAAACCGGGCAAACGTTCGGCTTTGTTTGTATGGCATGGCGCCGAAGAACGAGGGTTGTTGGGGTCCCGCTGGTACGCAGCGCACCCCACTGTAGATAAACAGGCTATTGTAGCAGTATTGAATGCCGATATGATAGGCCGTAATAACATTGATTCGGCGGCGCTATTAGGTACTACATCGCATAAAAACTCAACGGATCTGGTTGATATGGCTATGAAGGCCAATAGCGAACTAACGCATTTTAAGGTTGATTTTTCCTGGGACGATAGTAAACACCCTGAGGGCTGGTATTTCCGGAGCGATCATTTACCCTACGCCCAGGCGGGCATACCGGCTATATTTTTTACTTCGCTGCTCCACCCTGATTATCATACGCCCAAAGATGAGCCCAACCGTATAGATATAGCTAAATTAGCCAAAATGAGCAAGTGGATGTATGCCACCGGCTGGCTGGTATCGCAAACGCCGGCACGTGTTACGTTAGATAAAAAGTAATATGCGGGAAGCATGATGAGGTGGATATTATTTATGGCGGTAACTGCCTTTTTTAGCTTGCCGGCACTTGCACAAAAAAAGCTTATTGTGGCACAAGATGGCACCGGTACCTATAAAACAGTACAGGCCGCCTTTGATGCCGTGCCGTTGCAAAACAAGAAAACGCAGGTTATATACGTTAAGAAAGGTGTTTATAAAGAGAAGCTACACCTCGACTCGGGTAAAACCTTCGTAAAACTGGTTGGTGAGTCGCGTTTCAATACCATCCTTACTTATGACGACCATACCGGGAAAATATCCCCCGGCGGCACAACCATCAATACACAAACATCCTATAGTTTCTTGATAAATGCCGATAACTTTATGGTGCAAAACATTACCATCAGCAATGATGCCGGTTTTACTGCCGGGCAGGCGGTGGCGGTTGAATGCCGGGGCGATAAGGCCATTTTTGAAGATTGCCGCTTTACAGGTAATCAGGATATCCTGTTTTTAAACAGCGAACGCAGCCGCCAGTATTATAAAAACTGCTATATAGAGGGTACTACTGACTTCATTTTCGGGGCTGCTACCGCCTGGTTTGAAAGTTGTCATATCCACAGTAAAAAAAACTCGCACATTACAGCGGCCTCCACTCCGCAAAACCATCTGTATGGCTTTGTATTTAATGATTGCACTTTAACGGGCGACAGCGCCCTGCACATGGTATCCCTCGGCAGGCCATGGCGGCCTTTTGCCTCGGTAATTTATATGCATTGCTACATCGGCCAGCAGGTGAAACCTGAAGGTTGGTCAAACTGGAACCAGACCGAAAGTTACAAAACGGCACGTTACAGCCAATTTGAAAATTATGGCCCTGGCGCTGCTGTTAAAGGCAGGGTAAGTTGGGCCAGCCAATTAACTGCAACAGCCGCATATCAAATCAATGTAAAAAATGTATTTAACGGGTGGGATCCTGTGAAACAGATTGGTTATACCGGCCTGTAAAATGCCTTAAGCTTTTATATGTATAAAACCGCTAATTTTGCCTGATGGCCCGCGAAAAAACCAATCAGTACGTCACATCGTCCTTACAATTCCCTGTAGTAGGCATAGGCGCTTCGGCCGGTGGCCTTGATGCCTTAAAGAAATTTTTAGAGGGCCTGCCGCCCAGATCGGGTATGGCCTTTGTTTTTATCCAGCACCTTAACCCTACCCACGTGAGCATACTGCCTGAGATACTGGAAAGGGTATCGCCTATCCCGGTACAGGCCATTACAGATCAAGTACACATCGAGCCTGACCGTTTATATATAGTACCGGAAAATAAGGTGGTCACTACAACAGACGGCGTACTGCTGCTTCGGGAACGCTCTAAGGATCTTAAAAAGAACGATGTGATAGACCTTTTTTTTTCATCATTGGGCATTGTTCACCAAAGCTATGCGGTAGGGATAGTTTTGTCGGGTGCACTGAGCGATGGCACGGTGGGCCTGCAGGTAATTAAATCTTACGGGGGCCTTACCTTTGCCCAGGACGGAGGCACGGCAACCTTTAACAGTATGCCAAACAGCGCTGTTAAAGCTGGTGTTATTGATTTTGTACTGCCGCCGGAGAAGATAGCCGAGCGGCTTGTTGAGATTAATAAGCCTTTTAACCACGATACGGACAAAGGGCCTGGGCGATCAGAAGAACAAATATTTAAACAGATACTGGGCGAGCTGCGGGCGCGCAGCGGTGTAGATTTTCAGCATTATAAATCCAGCACGCTTAAAAGGCGTATCATCCGCCGCATGGCGCTCAGTAAAACTGGTTCCTCTGCTGAATATCTTGCGCGGCTGCGCGAGAGCCACTCGGAACAGGATGCACTGTACCATGATATGCTGATTTCTGTGACCAGCTTTTTCCGGGACCCCGAAGTATTTGATATAGTTTGCCGCGAAATGCTGCCTGTCCTGCTGGAAACCAAGCTCCGAAAACAGCAGCCCTTGCGCATTTGGATAGCCGGCTGTGCCACCGGTGAGGAAGCCTATTCTATGGCGATATGCCTGCATGAACATATGAGCGAGCAGGCCGGTACGCTTAAGGTACAGATATTTGCTACTGATGTTTCTGAAACGGCCATTACCAAGGCCCGGTCGGGCATGTACAAGGTATCGGAAATGGCGGGGCTTAGCCTTGAAAGGATACAGCAGTTTTTTACCAAACTGGATGGCAGTTACCAGGTAAACAAGTCGGTACGCGATATGTGCGTTTTTGCCCACCACAACTTATTGAAGGACCCGCCATTTTCACACATTGACCTGCTGAGCTGCCGCAATGTACTGATATACCTTGAACCGATATTGCAAAATAAGGCGCTCACCACCTTTCATTATGCGCTGAACAGAGACGGTTACCTGTGGTTAGGCAAATCTGAAACCATTGGCCAGCATACCGATATTTTTGCCCCCTTCCGTGCGGGTGACAAATTATACAGCCGTAAAGGTGCAGTCGGCCGCGCCATGGAGGTTGCCTCATACGCACGTGAGACCACCTTTAAAGCGATCAATGAAGACCTGCGCCGCGAAGCGGAAGAAAAGGATATTTTTAAGATAGCTGAAGAGGCAATGCTTGAGCATCTGATACCGCCCTGCGTACTTGTTAACAATAAGTTTGATATCATACAGTTTAAGGGCGAAACAGAACCCTGGCTGGCGCTCCCTAAAGGCAAGCCCAGCTTTAACCTGACCAAGATTGCCCGCAAAGGTATTGCATTTGAGCTGCAGTCCCTGCTGCTGCAGGCCAAAAAAAGCCGCGAGATTACTCAAAAGTATGAGGTGCCTTATGATTATAACGACCTGCAGCACGCCGTAAACCTGCAGGCCATACCGCTTACTTCAGGCGGTGAACATTTTTTTCTGGTGGTTTTTCAGCCGGCATCATCAACTGGTATACAACCTGCCATGTTTGAGATAGACCGCCCGCCGCAGGATAGTTCTTACGATGCCGCCGGCATGCGGATTGAGCAGCTTGAGCGCGAGTTGGTGCAAACACGTGCTAATATGCGGATGATTACTGAAGAACAGGAGGCCGCCAATGAAAAGCTGCAAAGCTATAATGAAGAGCTGCTATCGGCCGGCGAAGAACAGCAAAGCCTTAACGAAGAGCTGGAAACATCAAAGGAAGAACTGCAAAGCACCAACGAGGAGATCATAATTGTTAACAAGGAACTGCTTGACCGAAACGAACAGTTAAACCGCTCGCGGATATACACGGAGGC
>CAZZVY010000293.1:0-4304 GCA_964657585.1 uncultured Mucilaginibacter sp.
ATATGATCGGATTTGGCCTGCGGAACGTATCACGGAATATTTGCTGGTGCAGCGTATACCAAAGTTCGCTTTCCTGGGCAAACCGCTTCAGCAGGCTATCGTTCTTCATATAATAATATATCTCAAAATGCGGGGTATGGTAAACCTTAAAATCCAGCTTTTTATAACGCACCTTGTTTTGCCCGAAGTACTGGGCGCTGGCCGGCTGGCTTACAACCATTGCCAGCAGCATGCAAAGTACCGCCGCTATATATTTTTTTGTCCTGCTCAATAATTTATAATTATCAACCATATAAAAGGGTATTGAAAGTGGTACCGGATAAAATTAAAACTATTGCCTGGAAATATGACCCTATATTGCAACTTTAACATATACCTATTGTACAGGCGGCCTGCTTTCAGGATCAACCGATTGCCTTGGCGTTAAAAGCGTATCAGCAGGTGTCCAGCTGCTGTCAATTACCCCGGTATCCCTGGGCATACGCGGCGTAGGGCAGTTATAATTTTTTGTGATAGTTACCCAGGGCTTAGGGAATGGCCCATAATTGTACCCCAGGCCCTGATCGGCATATACCCGCTGCATAAAACTGCCGAAGATAGGTAACGCCGTATGAGACCCCTCCCCGCTTTCAGACGAATTAAAGTGCACGCTGCGGTCATCATCGCCCACCCATATACCGGTAACCAGATCTTTGGTAATGCCCATATACCAGCCATCCACATAATCGCTGGAGGTACCGGTTTTACCGCCTATCTGGTTATCTTTTTTCCATAGTCCCGGATATTCCCATAACGCCTGCGATGTGCCCCCGGGTTCTTCCATCCCGCCCCTGAACATATATAGCATTAACCAGGCAACCTCAGGGCTTATAGCCTGTTCTTCCTTTAAGGTGAACTCAGCCAAGGCATTCCCCTGCTGATCGGTTATCTTAGTAACAAGCAGAGGGTCAACCTTTTGGCCTTTATTTAAAAACGTACTGTAAGCGCGCACCATTTCAAACACCGATACATCGTTTGAGCCCAGAGAAACCGACGGGATTGCCTTTAGCGGGCTTTCTATACCGCACCGGTGCGCATAATCAACAATTTTATCCCAGCCAACGGCCTGTGTAACCTGCGCTGTAACTGAATTAACCGATTTACCCATAGCCCAGCGCAAAGACATATCGGCGTAGGTAAACTTAAAATCGGCATTGTTGGGCGTCCACACCTCCTGTTTACCGCCATAAGTATAAGTAATGGAAACAGGTTTATCGGTAAACTTATCGCAGGGGGTATAACCATTATCAAGAGCGGTTAAATAGGCAAAAGGCTTAAATGTTGAACCGGCCTGTCGCTTAGCCTGGTTAACATGGTCATATTTAAAGTATTTATAATCAATCCCCCCTATCCAAACCTTTATCTTACCGGTTGATGGTTCCATGGTCATCATACCGGTGTTAAGCAATTTGGTGTAATACTTTATAGAGTCTACGCTCGATAGCACCGTATCGCGTTCGCCATGCCAGGTAAATACCCGCATTTTCTTTTTAGCAGTAAAATAGTTGTTCATCTGCACGGTATCGCCCTTAAATTTTTTATTAAGTACGGCGTATACCGGTAAACGCTGCTCGGCCTTTAATAAAAAATCTTTAATCTCTACACCTTTAGAGTCGCGCCAGGGGTTTTTATTGCCCCATATGCCATAAAAGCGCTTTTGCAGCATCTTCATTTTTTCGGCTACAGCTTCTTCAGCATATTGCTGCATCCGTGAATCAATAGTAGTATATATCTTTAACCCATCTTCATACAGATCATAATCGTTATCCCTGCACCATTTTTTCAGCCATTTCTCTACTGCCTGGCGCAGATAGGAATCGCCCTGCGATTCGTTATCTACGTAGCTCAAATCAAGGTTAAGCGGTTTGCCTATGTTAGCTTCCGCTTCGGGCTTATTTAAATAGCCATACTTTTCCATTTGCCTTAACACCGTATTACGCCGCTCAATAGACCTATCGGGGTTATTGATAGGGTTATAGGTCGACGTAGCCTTAAGCATCCCGATCAGGGTAGCGGCCTCCGCCGGGTTAAGGGCATCCGGCTGTTTATTAAAATATTTAATCGAGGCGGTTTTGATACCAAAGGAATTGTTGCCAAAGGGTACGGTATTAAAATATAGTGTAAGTATTTGCTGCTTGCTGTAAACATGCTCTATTTTAAAAGCGGTAAGCCATTCCTTTATTTTGTAAACCATAGTACGCAATACCGGCACATGCTTAATAAACCCTTGCGATTTCCGTTTGCGTGTACTGAACAGGTTTTTAGCCAGCTGCTGGGTAATTGTACTTCCGCCGCGTTTATCGCCTTTGGCGGTAGAGGCTATGCTGGTAAAAAACGAGTAGAAGTCGACACCGTTGTGCGAGTAAAAGCGGGCATCTTCAGTAGCCACCAGTGCGTGTACCAGGTTAGGCGATATCTTATTAAAATCGACCGGTGATCGGTTCTCATGATAGTATTTTCCTATCAGCTTGCCATCGGCAGTATAAACTTCTGATGCTACTGATATTACAGGGTTCTTAATATCCTGCATATCAGGCGTATAACCAAATAACCACAAAAAGTTAAGCTCGATAGCGCAAAAAAAGCAGATAACAAAGTAAATGAATATGGCAAGATACCGCAGAAACCTATTGCTGATGCGTTTAAACATTGGGTAAATATGGAAAATAATGGCGCTATTGCCTAACAACGCCCGCAAATTTAACAAACGTAATTGCTATGAGTAAATTTTAGCGCTTCAAAAATATGTTTTGGCAGATAGGCTTCTAAGTTAAAATTTATATACAACGCTTAAACATTAAAAAATATGAAAAATAATATATTTGAAATTAAATATAATTACAAGTAACCCTATATTTAGCCAATGAATAACACCCTGAACATTACCCATACCAAGGAGTTGCTCCACGACTCGAACTTCTATTATATTATTTGTACTGACAATGATGGTAATTACAGTTACATCAATAACCGGTATGCTAAAAGTTTCAATTATATAAGCACTAACCTGGTGGGGCAGCCGTATTATATTACCATGCACCCCGATGACCGGAAGGTATGCGAGGAGGCTGGAGGCAAATGCTATCAATATCCGGGCAGTCTTTTCCCGGCAACTATACGTAAGCATAATGGCAGCGGCGGCTTTATAATTACCCAATGGGAGTTTACTTTGATTGTAGAAAACGGGGAACCGGCTGGGGTATTTTGCCTGGGTTATGATATCACTGAATACGAAAGTGCAAAAATGGAAAACCGCATTATTTATGAGGACCTGGAAAATAAAAAAGGATTACTGGAAACTATAGCCTATGAACAATCGCATACGGTAAGGGCGCCGCTGGCTAACATTATTGGCCTGGTTAGCATCCTTAAAAACATGGAACTTGACCCTAACCTGCATTCCATTATTAGTATGCTGCAGGAAAGCAGCGACCGTTTGGATAACGTTATTAAAAAAACTGCGGCAAGCATAAAGTAGTGAGCCAATTAGCCCTCAACAATAATTAGCCCTTTCTTTTGTTGGCAGACAATACTATTAAATATCATTATAAAAGCATACAGAACGTACGGATTGTTATTTTAACTTGAGTTCGGGTTAAGACCTTTGTACCCTTTTCAATCCCTTATTAAAGCTACTGCAAGTTGCACCGGCTTACTGTTCCCCTAAATTTAGGGGAACAGTACCAGCAGTGCTAAGCACTGGCTTTAATAAGGGGTTGAGCAAGTAAGCATTTTGCCGTTTAGTTAACCCGAACTCACGTTATTTTATGTTCGCCAGCGCATTAATAGTCATCACCTGGGGCATTGCCATCATTAAACCATCCTTTATTACCACCGCCTTAGAGTCTACTTTAACGGTTGCACTGGTTAATCCCGGGCGCGTTGCCGTAACAGTAATGGTGCCGGGCGTTTGGGTTGAACGTATGGCCACCCGGTTAATCCCTGCCTCAGTATCCAGGTAAAGGTTATTGGTAGAGTTAAGTTTAGCGGCGTTAAAGCCGCCACGCCAAACAACAGGGCCGGTTACCGCAAAATCAACCCTTGCCTCATCAGTAGGGCAGCGGCGGCCTTTAGCGTCAACTACTTCAAAATCAATAAAGGCAACATCACTGCCGTCAGCCTGTAAACCTTGCGGGCCCGTATGCAATGTAAGTTTGATAGCCTTGGCATCTCCGGCGGTTTGTATTTCCTGCTGGGCTACAACTTTACCGCCCTTAGTACCAACCGCTTTTATTGCACCCGGTACAAAAGCCACATTAGGGAAT
>CAZZVY010000294.1:0-4302 GCA_964657585.1 uncultured Mucilaginibacter sp.
TTTGGCGAAGGGTGAAATGATACAGAACAGCAAAGAAATAGAATCGCTGATACGTTTACTGGACGATCCGGACAAGGAGATCTTTACGCACGTACATGATAAGCTAAAATCATACGGTAACGAAGTTATTGAATACCTGGAGGGCGCTTTTGAACAAGCTTTTGATCCTATACAGCAGGACCGTATTGCCAACCTTGTGCACGAGATACAGTTTAACTCGGTTAAGAACGAGTTGCAGTTGTGGCAGCAAAGCGGCGCCTTTGATTTGCTGCAGGGCGCAATTATCATTAATAAATACCAATACCCCGACCTTGACGAACTAAAGGTAATTAACCAGATTGAAGCCATTAAGCGCGATATATGGTTGCAAATGATGTATGATGCTACCCCTGCAGACCATGTGAAGTTAATTAACCATGTGTTATACGGCATATACGGCTTTAGCGGCAATACCGCAAACCATCAGGATCCGCAAAACAGTTATTTGAACCAGGTGCTGGAAAGCAAAAAGGGCAACCAGATATCGCTGGCCATAATTTATTCCATTATTGCACAAAAACTGGATATTCCTGTGTATGGCGTTAACCTGCCCCAGCATTTTATACTGGCTTACATGGACCCGACAAGGGAAAGTGAGTTTGAAAGCGGCATATTATTTTACATCAACGCTTTTAATAAAGGCTTCATATTTGGGCGCAGGGATGTAGATGTTTTTTTGAAGCAACTAAATTTAAAGCCTGAAAAGCAGTTTTATGAGCCCTGCAGCAATACGGAGATAATTAAGCGTATACTGCGCAACCTTATCAGCGCTTACGAGCAATTAGGCTCAGTAGATAAAGCGAGGGAATTAACGGAACTGCTATTGATAATGGGGGCCGGCGATAATAGTGTAAGCGGATAGTCCTGAAATAACCTTCCGCAAAACAGAGGATCATTTCTAATTAAAAACCTTATTAAGATCAAAACTTAATCCGGGCAATACAACCGAATTTAATGTTTGAGGTTTAAACACCTTTTGTTTAAGAGTATAGGCTGAATTTTCAAACAAATATAATTCGGCGCTTTCTTCTACCGGGTCAATGATAATATATTCCTTAACGGCATGCTTTTCATAAACGTTTTTCTTTTGGCGAAGGTCATAATAGGCGTTGGATGGGAATAGTATCTCAATTATCATATCAGGGGCACCTTCTATACGTTCCCTTACTATTTCTTCCCTTCGGTCTGCCGAAACATAAACCAAGTCGGGCTGAAAAGCATTATCTTCATCTAATATAACATCCATAGGGGCTGTTACTATAAAACCATTATTAGTGGTTTTTTCTAAAAATGCCATAATAGTAAACAACAAACGACCTGATATTAACTGGTGTGAGGAATTTGGTGATGGCGACATGACAAGATTGTTTTCAATCAACTGAAAAGGCGCCCCTTCCTCCAATAGCAGGTAGTCTTCAATGGTATACTTCTTTTTCCTTTCAGCAATAAGCATAAGCAAATATAACTAATTTCGTGCCTAATATGAAACCAGCAAAACCTACCATTTTGGTTGTAAATGACGACGGTATTACCGCACCCGGTATAAAAGCTTTGATACATATTATGAAAGAGATTGGCCGCGTAGTAGTAGTAGCGCCCGATAGTCCGCAGTCGGGCATGGGGCATGCCATTACCATTGGTAAACCGCTGCGTTTAGACAAGGTTGATCTTTATGAGGGTGTAGAAATGTTCCGTTGTTCGGGCACGCCGGTTGATTGCGTTAAACTGGCGGTTACCCGCGTGTTTAAAGGCAAAAAGCCCGATCTGTGCGTATCGGGCATCAATCATGGATTAAACAATGGCATTAACGTATTATACTCCGGCACTATGTCGGCAGCGGTTGAGGGCGCTATTGAAAGTATCCCCTCTATCGGTTACTCATTGGATGATTATACTATGGAGGCCGACTTTAGCCACTGCCTTAAATATGTTAAAGAAATTGCCTTGCAGGTACTGCGGAACGGCTTGCCTGCAGGCACTTTGCTTAATGTTAATTTCCCGAACACGCCGCACATTAAAGGCATAAAAATATGCCGCCAGGCCAACGCTAAATGGGCTGAAGAATTTGATGAACGGATTGACCCGTATAAACGGCCGTATTACTGGCTTACAGGTGTGTTTCAGTTAAACGATCAGGGCGAAGATACCGACTCCTGGGCGCTTGAGAATAATTATGTAGCGGTGGTGCCTGTTCAATTTGATATGACCGCACATCATGCCATAAGCGTTTTGAACAGCTGGCAGTTTAAGGTGTAAGGGTAAAATCAAATTGTAGCTTCGCGAAACTGCGGCATGTAGACTCACCCCGGGGAGATTCGATGGCCAGCCCTCTCTTCCCTGCGCAGAAGGCGGGCAGAAACCTCCATTTCCCCTGTTGAAGAAGGCCAAGAGAGGGTGGACGAGCAAAGCAACGTTTGGGTGAGCTGTTTGCCCTGCGACAATTAGATTTGCATCCATAGACAGAATTATTTGATCATAATACCTTACATTTGATTTTCAAAATAAACCTGCCTGCTTTACGTTTAGTTATAAGTAATGAGGAAACCAATCCTGCCTTTTGTGTTTATTTTTATTTTATTTATAGCTGCAAGCTGTAAAAAGGACGTGGCCATACAGCAAAATGATACAAGTAAAATAGTACAAACCGCTATTGCCGGCGTTAACGGGCCAACCAGCGGTACGGTTAACCAGCACCTTACCTTTAGCCTGATATGGCAAAACACCAGTAGCCTTGCCAGATTTGACCATTTGCAGGATTCGGTATCACAGAATATCATAACCCTGAGATTATTTGCCCTAACCAATGCCGTTGACACTGTTGCAACGGCCTCTAAATATCTTAATACCGTGCCTTACACATTTAAGGCCACTGCGCCAGGCGTTTATTATCTTAAATTTTATAAAACTGATAACAGTGATAAAACAGCTATTACTGATACGCTTATAATCAAATAATTACCACACGCTGCATTGCATATAGTAGTATATTTGGTAACCAATTGCCTTTATAACCTATGTTACCTGAAAAACTTGCTGCTGGGTGCTTCTTATTGCTGTTTGCAATTGGTGTACATGCGCAAAACACCCCTAAGATAATTACCGGTAAGGTTTACCGTGCTGGTACAGACAGCGTTGTAGCCAGCGCAAGCGTTTATTATAGCGGTTCCACAACCGGCACCACAACCGACAGCAATGGTAACTTCGCTTTATCAGCAAAATCACAGCAGGTACCGGTTATTGTAAGTAGCGTAGGATATTATTCCAGTATAGCCACTTACTATGCAAATAAGCCTTTTATTATTTATTTAAAGCCCAAAATTGAAGAATTACACTCGGTTACTATCCGTCCAAATGATATGTCGCGTAAAGATGAGGAGGCAATATTCCTGCGCGATTTTTTAGGCACATCTGAATATGCTAAAAGCTGCACTATCATCAATCTTGAAGAAGTAAACCTGTTTTATAATATAAAAACAAAAACACTTACTGCTAAATGCAATAAACCTCTAATTATCAGCAATAAAAAGCTGGGCTATATGCTCACTTATTATTTGGATAATTTTGATGATAATCCTAATGACTTTTTAATTGAAGGCAACTATATTTTTAAGGATATAGAAATGAACGCCGCCGAAATGGCTAAAATTAAACGTAACCGTGAAAAAGTTTACCAGGGATCAAGGATGCAGTTTGTCCGTGCATTATGGCACCACACCCTGGAAAAGGCAGGCTTTAGCATTTTTAACATTTTCAGGCCGTTAAAAGAAGACAGCGTTTTGATCATCGATTCATTACAACAAAAATTTATTCAATATAAAGGCAGGCTAAGTATAAGCCATTATAACAGCGCTTCGTTTATAATGCTTCCCAAAAAAAGCGCTTTTATAGATAAGAATGGTTTTTATAGCGCTGATATTGTATGGGGAGGCGACATTAGCCGCCAGCGTATTGGCGACCTATTGCCGTTTGAATATCAATCGGAAAAGGAACAGGCAATAGCAACAGAACTTTCTGATGAACCGGTTACAGCTATTCCTGCCCTTAATGCCAAGGTTGCTGCTGCCGGAGCGCACGTAAGCAATAACTCTTTGTTTTTTGAGAAGACCTACCTGCATACCGACCGCGATGTTTACGTGCCGGGCGATACCCTGTGGTTCAAGGCCTACCTGGTAAATGCCCAGGATAACCATTTGTCAGGCTCCAGCGGTAATTTGTATGTCGACCTCCTATCGCCCGATAACAAGATACTAAGTTCTGAACTGA
>CAZZVY010000295.1:0-4299 GCA_964657585.1 uncultured Mucilaginibacter sp.
CGATAAGGTAACGGTTACCGCCAGGGTTTACGGCAGCAAAGATTTTGGCAGTATGGTATTGGTAAACGCAGGCGCGCCCTACCCTGATAGTCCTTTAACTGTAGTATTGCGCGGGGAGGCTAAGGCCATGGCTACAGGTATTGACGGAAAAAAAATTACAGTTACCGGTACAATTATAAAATTTAAAGAGAAGCCCGAAATAGAGGTTATAAACAACAGGCAAATTACAGTAGATAATTAATACAGGGCATCACAACCGTCTAATTGGTGGTAAAAGTATAAGGCATGGCGGTAAATGTGCCGCCGGAGATAACGTTGTTGGCTATAGAGGTAATATTGCCGCTGCTATCGTAATTTATAGATTTATGGCTAAAAGAAAAAGTACCGGTTATGGTACTGTTAACCACATCTATTGCTGAGATATTGATGTAACCATCACCATTAGCAGCCGCCACATAAGGAACAAAAACATAATTCCCGTTACTGTCTTTTTGCTGCACACTGTATAATAAAGTACAGCTGCCATTTGTATTGATAGGATAAGAGCCGGTGATAAATGTATTGGCGTTTGTTGCATTGCTAAGTATGATAGCCCCGTTTATGCGTTTTTGGCCGACTGTACCAACAAAGCTGAAAATTTTGGTTTTGGCCGCAGCATTGTAATTAATATTTGCGCTAAGGGTGTCGGGTTCCCATAAGGTACTGTTTATGGTGGCGCTAAGTATGGTGGTAGTGGTCGCAGAATCGCTACTGCTGCTTTTTTTACAGCCCGTATATATGGATATAAATAATACAAGCAGTAATGCGAAGCTTAACAGGGGTATTTTTTTCATTCTTCGGGAATTAGTTTGCAAAGGAAACGTATTCAAAGTTCATTTAAGGCTTTGTAACGCAGTTTTCACAATTTTTAACATTTCATTCCTTAGCATTAATTAACAGATTTTTTATCTGGCCGCTTATTTGCACTAATCGCAGCAATAATTTTTATATATAAAATCTTTTACTTAAACAATACCGTAAAACAATTATTTTAACAAATTGTTAATTAAATTTTATACCAATCAGACGTCATAGATCGCCTGTCGTAATAAACCAGGGTTTAATATATGTATGCTATTGGGGATTATTTACCTTACAGTGGGGTTTAATTTCCCTACTGTTAAAATTTTATATATTATTGTTTATTAGCCGGACTGTAGCAGGCTAAATAATGCCCAACAGTCCTATTATTATATATCAAATAACTCTTTATGATGAAATTTTCCTTAAACGATAGCGCTTTAATACGTTTAGCTTACATTGGTTCAATGGCCGCAATCCTAATTTCAGGCCTAAGCACACAAGCGCAAAACCGCCAAACCTATTCAGCGCCGCAAGACACCGTAGTCAAACGACACAAATCAGGTGATCCATTAACAACCACTCAAGTATCAACACAGCCATATGCCCCGGATCAACGTATGATTAGTGCAGCAATGCGTGCCGCTGAAGTTTTAAAGGATTCAAGCAGATATGACACTAAAACGGGCGTTTTAGTTGAGCAGCTTTTCCAAAAAGACGACCTTGACTATTTTGCAAAGCAGGGCATAGATAATACAGTTGCCTTGTTTGAACTGGTTAACAAATACCTGCCTGCGGGCTATGTGATTATTTTTAAGACCGGCAGCAACGAACAGGTTATTACCGGTACTAACCCATTAGTATTAAAGGACCTGAGGGCATTTATTAAACAAAGGCCTGCAACCATACAGGATGCCCCGCAATGGAAAGAAAATGTTTACCGGGCTTACATGGCGCGTGATTATGGCACCAAACTGGATAATACAATAACCAAAACATCGTCAACACGGGAGATACGCGAAACGCCGGGACTTAGCCTTATTAATTACGATGGTAAACCTGTAACGCTTGGCCAGATATTAGCCCGGAAACAGGCAACCATAAAAAATAAATACGAGGCAGAAAAAGCTGCAGTTGCCGAAATGCGCGAGTTGACCTATCCAGGTGTGCGCATGAGCAAGGAAACCGCTAACGCTAATTACCGCACCGCGCTTTTTGACTTGATTGACTTACAGGAAAGCGACCTTAAAAAGCACCCGCAAACTAAAAAATTAATTGCTGAACTGGCGGCCGATATCCGGAAGGGCCCTAACAGCAATGCCATCAACTCTTTAAAGAACAATCATTTTTTTGATGCCAACGTACCAGGGAACCGCGGCCCGGTGCTTTTAACAGAGGATAGCCTGATCAACGTACAAAAGATGCAGAACAATGCAGATGCCAAGGCCCTGGAAATTACCATGCTGGTTGCCCTGCATTATGGCGAACGCGATGCCGTTAAGCTGCTTACAAAATTAATAAATAACCAGGGAGGCGTGCTGGCGCAGCAAACCGGCGACTATACCGTGAAACGTTTAGGCGAACTTACCGACCACGGCACAGAAAAACTGAAATCGTTAGGGTTTACAAAAGAAAAGAGCGCATATATGACCAGTTCTGACCTGGTATTGATGGCTGTGGCAGCCCCTGAAACCCCGTTTATTGTTAACCCGGAAGCGTACATTAACCTCACACGTTCAGGCAACCGGTTCGGGGTTGGAGCAGGCGCACCGGCAGATACAAATGCCATAAAAAAATATGTAACAACAACGCAGATGCAGGAAACTAAAACTATGCTGATGTTTAACCCCCGGATCAGTTTAGGCACCCATCATGATGAATACCGTGCATCTTACGATGCGGTTGATTGGGTGCCCGAGATAATTAACGGGGTTTCAGTTAATCAGAAAGGTTCGCGCATTACAGAAAACGGCCTGGAAGGCCGGATAGAATCAGACCTTTACTTTGTTAAGCCCCAGCGCCTTATAGATAAAGGCGTAAAACCCGGCGTTTATCCGGAATTTGGGGTAATTGCGGGTATAGGGAACCGCAGCGTTGGTACCGATAATAATACAACTGTTGGCAGGCAGGGCCCGGTACCGCAATTCAGTAACTTTTATATCAATTGGGGCGGCCACATTGGTCTTAATATGGGCCCGTTCTTGTTGGGTATGGATGCCAATCTGATTAACACCACCACTAACGACGACCCCAACCAGCGCTTTTTTGACCTGTCGCAGGGGATGACCTATTACCGTTACTCTCTGCTGCTTCATATCTTTAACCTTGGAGTTGGAAAGATACAGGATGGTAAAGGGGCGTATCTGATATTGGATGGTGAGTTTGCAGGCGAAACCAATAATTCGGGGTATAAAAACCATTCGATAACCAAAGGTGGGGTAAGCCAGATAAATGACAACGAATGGCAAAGGGATTATGACCGCGCCCACCCCAACGGCGTTTATAATGACGCCATTGCTAAAGCTATGATTGCCAATGGCGATGTTAAGGCCACATACGCTGCAAGCAATTATGCAGCATTGCATTTAGGCATTCAAAAAGCTAATTTTACCCTGAAAGGCACCGTAGGCTTATTTAATTTATATACGGTTACAGCAAATAACCTGATTAGCGCACAGTTGTTTAAAAATACCATTAACGGAAATTTATATGGCGAGATAGGGCTTTACTACAGCATTGCCGGTAAACTTTTCCATAAACGCCATACTAAAACCGAAAGTTACCAGGTGGTCAATGGCGTTGAGTCCCAGCACCAAATAACCGAAGCTGACGATACAGATCAAAAGCCTACTTTCGGGCCACGTAACCACTCCGTATTCCTGAACAAATATACCCGTATCAAAAAAGACACCACTGCTGTAAAGCCTGCTGTTAAACCAGTTGCACAGTAATGCATGTTTTATAATATTGTTTAGCCCCGGATATTAAACCCCGGGGCTTTTTCGTTTTTTGATTTTTGCCTGATAATACGGTTTTTAATAAAATATCACTAAGTTTAGGGGTAATCATTATTTCCAAATCGTATGTACTTAGGCTGCCTCATCTTACCTAAAAAAATCTTGGTCAAACCTTTATTTTTATTAATAATAACCTGTTTAACTGCACCTATCACTATGGCCCAACGGCCGGCAGCGGCGGCTAATACAGACCCTGCCACAGCGGCAGCATTTGCAGCGCGAAGACAGGCTGCAAAACAGGATTCGGCTTATATTCGGGAACATTACAAAAAGCTGGAAATAATGATACCCGTGCGTGATGGCGTAAAGTTATATACTGCCGTATATATGCCCAAAGACAGCACTAAAAAATATCCTGTTATGCTTACGCGCTCGCCATATGGCACGGCGCCTTATGGCCCCGAGGCTTATAAGACATTGCTTGGCCCGTCAATGCTGTTTG
>CAZZVY010000296.1:0-4286 GCA_964657585.1 uncultured Mucilaginibacter sp.
GGTTATAAGAATAATAAGTTTCTGTACTTTCCAGCTTATTCCAATCCATATAATGCCTTACAGCACCAAAGGATTTGATAAGCGACATATTAGCTTCATAAATAGTTGTGCGGTTGTTTGGATCGGCAGGATTTTGTAAAAAGTCCCATTCAAATGCATTTACGCCAAACATATTTTTAAGCGGAATGGCATTGAGGTCAACAATTGTTGTGCCTCCGGCAGCGCTTATGGTAACACTGTCCTTAACTAAAGTGGGATTTGTTAATACTTTATCTGAACGGCAATGCGAAAGCATCATCAATAAACCGGCCAGCATAAACGACTTGAGAGGCAACAGAATACCCATATATTTTTTTGTTGAGTTTACTAACCTGAACACGATTTTACTTAGTACGGATGTTGTTGTAAGATGTTATGGCAAATTTAATTTGCAGAATTAACAATAGGTAATGCAATTGATTAGGCCTTGTAATCCAGGTCGCTTAAATCTTTTACCGATCCAAATCCTATTACGTCCTTTATTACTTGTCCGTTAGTTATCTCAACAGCACGAACCAGTTTATCCGGCCCAAATTTATCTTTGATCTGGTGCATGGTTTTAAAGGCGGTTTCTTTACGGTCAATATCCTCAAATAAACTGTATAGCATATTTCCGTTGTTTACAAAGCTGGTAACGGCAACACGCATTTGTATAATATCGTTGTTAAACACAGGAGCGCAATTCATTAGTTGCTGAAACTTATCAATGCGTATCCTTATCATCTTCATTAAGCTTATCGCATCCTGCACCGGGGTAGTAATACTAAAAGCATCGTCCCAGCGGGTTTCATCTTTATAACGAGCAGTAAATCCAATGGCTTTACAATAAAACTTGTGTTTCACCATTCGTTTTTCCAAGGTAAGGCAGAGGGTCATAAATAACTGATCAATATACTCCATGCTTTGCCGGTTTTGTGCGGAAATCTGTCGCATGGCTTGCATGCCCCGGTATTCGTGCGCTACAATATTGGTTTCAACAAAATTAAGCCTGTAATGCCAGTAAATACCCTCAATGCCTTTAAAGATAGCTTTCAATTTGTGCGGACCCGCATAGCGCATAGCAATTGGTGTCATAATACCGGCACGCTCCAATCGATACGACATATTTGCTCCTATACCTGGCAAGTCGCCCAATTTTAATGGTTTTAATATCTCATCAATATTTTCATGGGTGATCATTAACAAACCATCCATTTTTTTACCCCGTACCGAGGCCAGTTTAGCCAAAAAAGCGTTGGGGGCAATACCAATAGAGCAGGTAAGCCAGTCGCCCACACGATCCAAGATATCCTGTTTAATTTGTTTTGCAATAGCCAGTGGATCCGTACCTTCATGATAGGTTAGGTTAATAATTGCTTCATCAATACTTTTGGGTACTACATCCTTGCAATGTTCTTTTAAAATATTAATAATTTTAGTGTGATAGCCGCGATAACGGGCCGGGTTGCTTTCCACAGGTACCAGGTCAGGGCAAACAACCATTGCGTCGTTCAGCCGCATACCGGCTTTTAAGCCCCGGGACTTGGCTTCGGTTGATAATGAAATTACACAACCATACTTGCCCGTATACACGCAAACCCCCACAGGTCGGTTCCGCAGCCAAAAGTTTACCTGCTGCTCACAACGTGCGAAAAAACTGTTCATATCAACAAACAACACCCGCGACTGTTCCTTTAAGCTAACCGAGTTTTGATTCATATAACAAAATTGCTAATTATATTAGTAAAAAGCAAATGGGTTGATATTAGCAACTCATTAAAAATTTTCTTAAAAATATGATTTCACGCATTATTTATAGCTGTCTAAAACAATAAAAGCAGTACAAATGTGAATAAACCCTATGTGAATAACTGCATACGTATGATAGTTTTACTATTTGATATACAGATAAAATAATATTAGATTATTGTTGATAACCCGATAATTATGGTTAACAAACTGTTTATAAAAACAAAATATTTTTCTTGGCAAAGGTGCATTGACACGCTATCTTTAAAACAACAAGAACAACGTACTTTGACAGCCTTACAGTAATATGGAATTGAATCGGGCGAACTTTCGGGGGAGCTAAAGATCAGTGAAGTTTGCTGAGTTACCCAAAATGCTAAATAAAACCGAAAGGCTTATTTTAACTCACCGGGATAATTAAAAGAGGCATTATGCTGACCGCGGAGCACTTTGGTGTGATACGGAAACAGGTAAAACGGACATTAAGCATATTTGATATTCGCAAGAATGGAGAATAAATTAGGGCCGGTCAGTTTACAACGTAATTGGTGCTTTGCGCTTAGCTATGGTTAGGCTCAAGGTTAGGAAACGGAAGTCAAATCGAAAGGTGGGCTTCCGTTTTCGTTTTTAATGCGTGTTATTCAAACACAGATAAAGTCAGCAATTCTAATATCCTCTATCTTACATTTCAAATCTAATCCTTAATTTTAACCCTATGTACAAAGAGGGCAGGAGTAAGTTAGCAGGTAAGAAAAAAATATTTGTTTTAGATACCTCGGTAATCCTTTACGATCATAATGCGTTCGAGAACTTTCAGGAGCATGATGTAGCCATACCAATACAGGTGCTTGAGGAATTAGACAATATGAAAACCGGTAACGATACCCGCAATTTCGAGGCTCGTGGTTTTATCAGATTAATGGACACCCTCTCGCGCAAACATTTGCTTAACCAGTGGTACCCATTAAACGGTCAGAGCAAAGGCAGCTTTAAGGTAGTGATGGATAGCAGTAACGGTGAAATTGATGCTGAACAAGTTTTTGGCGAAGGTAAAATTGACCACCGGATACTAAACGCCGCGCTTACTTTACAGCATGAGCATCCCGGTAAAAAGGTGGTACTGGTATCAAAGGATATATGCTTGCGCTTAAAGGCTAAATCACTCAATCTATATGCGGAGGATTACGAGACCGGCAAGGTTAAAAACCTGGATGAACTTTATACAGGGACAACCACCATCAGGGTAACGGACAAACTGATCAATCAGTTAGATAAGGAAGAGGTGTTAAACCCGGCCGATCTTTATGTACAACCAGGTTATGGTAACCATTTTTATTTACTTGCGGGTAAAAAAGCGTCGTTAGCAACCTTCTATAGTACACAAACTGAAAATATAGAAAAGGTTAAAGATGTACCTGTGTTTAATATTTATCCAAAAAATACCGAACAGGCCTGCGCCTTCCACGCATTGCTTAATCCTGATGTTAAACTGGTTACCATACAAGGGAATGCAGGCACCGGTAAAACGCTTTTAGCTTTGGCCAGCGCACTTGAACAGCGCAAGTATTACCGCCAGATTTATGTTACCAGGCCTATTGTGCCTTTAAGCAATAAGGATATAGGCTTTTTGCCTGGCGATGCCAAATCGAAGGTTGACCCATATATGGCCCCGATATGGGATAACCTTAAATTTATCCGCGAGCAATTTGGCGATGATGATAAGATGCAGCAAAAAATAGATGAACTGGTAAGCAATGATAAGATATCTATTACACCGCTGGCCTTTATACGCGGGCGTACACTGACTAAGATATTTTTTATTGTGGACGAAGCGCAAAATCTTACCCCGCACGAGGTGAAAACTATTATATCAAGGGCAGGAGAGCACAGCAAAATCGTTTTCACCGGTGATATTTACCAGATAGATACGCCATATCTGGATGCCGAAAGCAACGGTTTATCATACCTGATAGACAAAGCTAAAGGTCACCCGCTGTATGCGCATATTACCTTGCATAAAGGCGAGCGCAGCGAACTGGCTAACCTGGCTAATGATTTATTGTAGATAATTTTCCGTCACCTTTGCAATATCATTCACTATTTTGTGCACAAATTCTAATTGCTCCTTTAGCAACTTTTCATCAATAGTAAAATTTTTTGTATTTGTTGGTAAATTACTACCATTTAGTAACTTATCTATAGTAATTGTATTTTGACCGCCAAGCTTTTTATTGGTTTCATTTAACACACTTATACTGCGCTTAATAAGCCTGATATATTCAGGATATAATCCTATGCTGTTTTTTGCTGATAGTGATAATGCGGCCACATTAGCCAGATATGACGAAAGAATGTGGTTAAGCACTACAAGTTTATGTACATCCTTAGTTTTTTTTTGCTTGCTTTTAGGTTCTGACGTCATACGTTCAAAAGCGGCAGACAAGTTAGCCGAAGCAACATAAACATCTTTACGTACCAGTTTATACTCGGTGGTGTTAATATTGCTGCCAGCCATGCTT
>CAZZVY010000297.1:0-4272 GCA_964657585.1 uncultured Mucilaginibacter sp.
TACCAGTCCGTTCAGCTACTTTGACTCGGGCACGGGCTTAACTAAAGGGTTTAAAATGGCAGCGTTGGGTACAGGTAATTTTACTTTGAACGGAAACTACGTACCAAATGTTATTACTTTGGGTTTAACAGCCAGCGACCTTTCTTCCTCGTCTGGCTTTACAATGAACCAACTGACTTCTTATGCGAATGAGGGGTATGCGCCATTGATCCCGGTGAGTGTAACTTACAACAGTAAAACTTTTAGCACTAACGCGGTTTACGATACAGGTACCGAGCCTTATAGTTACCTTGAAGACCCTACAGCTACTGCTAATCTTACGCTATTGCCTTCCAATACACTGGTTAACATAGTAACCGGCACCAGCTTTGCCTTTAACTACACCACCAGCGCGACAGATTATCTAACCTATATTGAAAACCCGAAAACAACAGGTGCGAGTGCATCAATTATCAGTTTAGAATATTTCCTTAAAAATGAGTATTTGCTGGATTATACTGACTACAAGCTGGGGTTAAAAAACAATTAGGCGAATTTGCCGCCTGCCTGAGTTATTTATACGAGTACCACCGATCTTACCGCCAGGAATCCCGAACTAACGTTAATTAATTGGTTTTACAAGGACTTAGAGTGATCCGATCAGTCTTCCTTTTCTTTGCCGAACAATTTTCTTAATTCGTCCTTAGCTTTCTCCAACGTTTCCTTTTCTGTTTTGCTGAGGTTTTTGCCTGCCCGGTTCTCATAAAAAGTAAGCATGGACATAGCGCTGCGGTATGGCGACGATTTTTTACGGTCGCTTTCCTCTGCTGAATGTTTTAAAGATAACGCAATTTTATGCGGATCGTCCGACTTGAAAATATCCTGCTCCAGGTCAAGCGCATCGCTGTGTTCGGTTACCCCTGCCGACCACTTTTTAGTTGTCTTTTTGGTTGTCATAACAAGCTGATGATACTATTTACCGTCTATTTTCTGTATTTCAGATAAATGCTTATGCAGTACTGGCAATGTCTTTTTTATAAAGGCAAGCATATCAGGATACTTTGCTACTTTTTCCCCATGTTCAAATGTGGCTATGTCGTTTTTATGATCTTTAACCATGGCGCTTACATAAGCCTTGTCAAAGTCGGCGCCCGACTTTTTTTGCAAGTCCTGCATTAGTTGTTGGGCCTCGTTGTTCAGGGAAGCAGGTAAAGCTATCTTTTTGCTTTTAGCAATTTCCTTCAGTTCGTTATTGGCAGCGGTATGGTCGTTTACCATCATTTCACCAAAAGCTTTTACCCGCGCATCACTGGCTTTTTGCTGGGCCAGCTTACCTAATTCCACCTCGGCCATTCCGCCGTTAGCAGCTTCTACCGCAAATTTGGCATCATCGCCGCTTACTTCTGTTTGATAGGTGTACGGGTTTCTTGCATCGCTTGAGTCGCGGCCTTTGTTTACACTGTCTGCTTTTTCAGTACTATCTTTAGCAGCATGTCCGCATGCGCCCAGCAGGCAGGCTGCAGCAGTTATCACAGCAATTTGAGTTAGCCTTTTCATTTTGTTGATTTATTTAATTAACAGTTCCTAAAATATTCAGTGTGCGCTCATCTCCGGTGCCTTTATAAAATTTATCAAGCACCTGTTTAAATACAGGCGATGCGCCGGGTACTGCATTAAAAAGCGTAACGCATGATCGTAATTTCATATCATCAGGCGTACCAAAAATTTGATAAGAATCGCTGATATTCAATTCCATCAACGCCTGGCAAATCTCTAACAACCGCTTGCCTAATACCGGGTGCTTTAAATAATTAGCCGCTTCGTCAATATCCTGTATAGCATAGCGCTTGGACATGTCTGTCATCCCTAAACCCTTTATCTGCGGAAAAATATACCACATCCAGTGACTTTGCTTGCGGCCGCTTTTAATTTCGCGTAAGGCAGTATTATAACTCCCCTCCTGTGCGGTTACAAATCTTTCCAGGTTTAAATAGGCAGCTTCCAACTTATAATGCAATTTGAGTATGCAACAATAAGCAGGGGGTTGTGGTTTTAATTAGTAATTAAAAACTGTAATTAACACAAGCGGTGAAGCCAGCAACTGGCAAATTTACGCTGCCGATGCCCTGAACATTAGCGCACCAACCGTTAAATTTGTACGGCCATCAATAATTATGGCACGGCCATTGGCTTTGTTTTGCTGGTAAAGGTCAAAGGCCAGCGGTTCTGCAGTTTTAATAACTATTCGGCCAATATCGTTCAGCTTAAATTCCTCGTCATAAATTTTTCCCAGCGTATTGATCTGCATTTTATACAGCACTTCGCTAATCCGGCAGCGGGTTACTTTGCTGTTATGCTGTATCAAATAAGTATGTGCAGGGTCAAGCGGTTTGGTATCCATCCAGCACAGGTCGGCTTCTATCAGTTGCGATAAAATGGGCTGCTGGCTGCTTTTAACCAGTATATCTCCCCTGCTAATGTCAATTGCATCTTTTAAATGCAGGGTTACAGACATACCTGCTACCGCCGCGTCCGGTTGTTGATCAAAAAGTTCAATCCTATCTAAAGTAGATGTAAAGCCTGAAGGCAATACCGTAATGCTATCATTCAATTGAAAGGTACCACTTAACACTTTACCGGCATAGCCCCGGTAATCATGAAGCTCATTTGTTTGGGGGCGCACTACCCATTGTACCGGCATACGCGTTGGCTTGGCATCTTCATCAGCATGGGTTTCTACCGTTTCCAGGTAATCCAACAGGTTTTTCCCTTTATACCAATACATTCTTTCGGATGTGTAGCAAACATTATCGCCTTTTAAGGCGCTTACCGGGATGTATTGCACATCTTTCAAGTTCAGTTTTACAGCTATCCGTGTGCGGTAATCGGCAACTATTTCATTAAAAACAGTTTCATCATAATTTACCATATCCATCTTGTTCACACACACTATTACATGCGGTATTGCCAACAGTGACACCAAAAACGAGTGGCGGATAGTTTGCTCGATAACACCTTTACGCGCATCTATCAAAATAATGGCCAGCCCTGCATTTGATGCACCGGTAACCATGTTGCGGGTATACTGTATATGGCCGGGCGTATCGGCAATAATGAATTTGCGTTTCCCCGTCTGGAAATATTTATAAGCCACATCAATGGTGATGCCTTGCTCGCGTTCAGCTTTCAAACCGTCCGTCAGGATAGCCAGATCAATAGTGCCGTCGTCGTTTTTACGATTGCTGCGTTGCAAGGACTCCAGTTGATCGTCCAGAATAGAATCGGTATCATACAACAGGCGGCCGATCAAAGTGCTTTTGCCATCGTCCACACTGCCTGCCGTAATGAATTTCAGCATATGCATATCAGAAATACCCCCCTTTCTTACGGTCTTCCATAGCTGCTTCGCTTACTTTATCATCCATCCGCGCGCCACGTTCGCTGATGTTGCTGGCGCTGATCTCATTAATGATGTCATCTATCTCAAATGCATACGATTCTACTGCGGCCGTACAGCTCATATCGCCCACGGTACGGAAACGCACATTTTTACGGGTAATCACATCCTCCTCGTCCATATTTAAAAATGGCGATGCCGCCATTAACTGGCCGTTACGGGTAATTACCTCACGCTCGTGCGCAAAATATATGCCGGGCAACGGTATATTCTCGCGACGGATATAGTTCCATACGTCCAATTCGGTCCAGTTGCTTATAGGGAACACGCGCACGTTTTCGCCTTTGTTTATCTTACCATTGTATAGGTCCCAAAGTTCAGGCCGTTGATTTTTAGGGTTCCACTGGCCAAACTCGTCGCGCACGCTGAATACACGTTCTTTAGCGCGGGCTTTTTCTTCGTCGCGGCGGGCACCTCCTATGCAGGCATCAAATTCGTATTTAGCTATCGTGTTTAACAGCGTAACGGTTTGCAGCTGGTTGCGGCTGGCGTTCTTACCTTTTTGCTCCACCACCCTGCCGGCATCAATATCATCCTGTACATAGCCTACAATTAGTTTTTCGCCAATGCGGGCTATCATATCATCGCGATATTGCATGGTCTCTTCAAAATTATGACCGGTATCAATATGCACTAACGGAAACGGAAACTTACCCGGACGAAAAGCCTTCTCGGCCAAACGCACCAGCGTAATGGAATCCTTACCACCGGAAAACAACAGGGCAGGTTTTTCAAATTGCCCGGCTACCTCCCGCAGGATATGGACGGCCTCGGCCTCCAGTTCATCTAAATAATCCGGTGTTTTGTTCATTATTATTTATTTTTTATCTTACCGT
>CAZZVY010000298.1:0-4257 GCA_964657585.1 uncultured Mucilaginibacter sp.
CCAAATACAAAAAGTAAAATTAGCGATACTTGAAAAAAAATTAAAAGAACTGACTAAAAATAATAACAATGGACTATGAAAAAAATTATTTATCTGTTCCTTATTTTTATTCCCGCGTTAGTGGTGGCGCAATACAAGACCGAGATTATAACTGCGCCAAACACAAACGTTTATGTTTACCTGGGTACTTTACCTGTCAGCAATGCCAATGATCTTCATAAATTAAAAGTAGATATTTTCGGGGGCGCATGGGAATCGTCATCTATTGGAGAAACTTCATATTATATCGCTAATCGGAACGGATTGGTAATTAATCAAACGACCATGGGCGGGTCAAATGATAACCGCTTTACCCTGCATGCTTATAATAACTTAGCCGGTGGTATAGATTTTTACCTCTTAACCAGTAATTATACAGCCATTGCTGTCAAATCTTATACGCTTGGATACGATGCGACGCAACTAATCACTAATACCACTTCATCCAGCCCGCCTCAGTTAACAGAGATTACGCCTCTGAAAATTAATCCCATCACAGTAACTGATCAAAGTGGCAACGTCGGCATCGGCACAACAAGCCCGGATGCTAAACTTACCGTCAACGGGACAGTACATTCCAGGGAAGTAAAAGTAGACGTCAATATTGCGCCGGATTATGTTTTTGAAAAAGACTATAAGTTAAAAACCTTGGCGGAAGTCCAAAAATATATCGCTGAAAACAAGCATTTGCCAGAAATCCCATCTGCGAAAGTAATGGAACAGAACGGTGTCGACTTGAGCAATATGAATATGCAGTTGCTGAAGAAAGTGGAGGAGTTGACGCTGTATTTGATTCAGTTGAAAGAAGACAATGATGTATTAAAAAAACAAAATATCACTCTGAAGAAAGCTCAGGATAGAATAAAAAGGATAATAAATCATCACAATATAAATTAATCATGAAAAATCTTAAATACCTTATTATTTTTTTATTTATCCTGATTTGTACTACAGTAAAAGCACAAACACAGATTTATGGTGGCTCTACTGTTAATAAATCTTTATTACCTCATTCGCCTAATGCGGAGTCATTGGGTAAATTCGGCGACATACCAATAGGTATTTATACAGGAGTGCCTAATATATCTGTCCCTATTTGCGAAATTAAACTTAAAAAGCTTATCGTTCCTATCTCTATCGACTATCATTCTTCAGGGATAAAAGTCGATGAAATAGCAAGTAGTGTTGGATTAGGATGGGCATTAAATGCCGGCGGCGTTATAAATCAAATTGTTTACGGGAAATCCGACTTAGACTATATAGGCTCAGGAGGTTGGCTTAATCCGGCCAACAGTTCGAGAGTACCGGTGAACGGTGTTATACAAAGCGATTTCGGACTCAATGGAAATTATTCTAATAATCCACAATATACATTTGACAAGGCCGCGGCTGATGGTTTAATAGACACACAGCCTGATCTTTTTTCCTTTAACATTCCTGGAAAAAGCGGAAAGTTCTTTTTTGATCAGGATAACGGGATTCATTTGGTACCTAACCAGAACATTAAAATCCAATTTACGTCACAAAACTTTGTAATTACAAACGATGATGGCAATAAATATTACTTCAGCGCTTCTGAAAATACTCAGACTATTCCAACAACTGGATGTTCAACGGGACCAAGTCCAGGTAATACGCCGTCGATTTCATGGACACATTATCTCTCAAAAATAGTAACCCCAATAAATGAAGAGATTGATTTTAACTATTCTAATATAACTTATTCCATACAAAACCAAATTCAGGAAACACGTTACTGGTATACCAATATAAACCGCCCTGATACTGCACATTATAGCTATCTTCCAAATTGCACAACAGGAACATCTTCAACTGTAATGGCATTACGTTTGGATAATATAACAAATGTAACTACGGGTGATAAAGTTGTGTTTACGTATAATTCAACTAATTGGTTAGATATACAAGCCGCAGATCAATTAGATAAAATAGAAGTCTTTAACGCAGCTAATACCACCATTAAACGTTTTGATCTTTTTCATAGTTACTTTACAGCTGGCATACCGTCTTCAGGTAATACCTCGCTTGATAACAGGTTAAAATTAAATGGCATACAAGAATATGGTCAACAACCTTATGTATTTTCCTATAATCCTTTATCAATCCCACCAAGGCTATCTTTTGCTCAGGATTATTGGGGCTACTATAATGGAGCGGTAAACAATACAACGTTACTCCCAAATAAAAATACACCTCAATTTTCTACAGGAGCCAATCGCAACTTAGATACTGCTTACATGAAGGCAGGTATTTTAACACAAATAAATTATCCAACCGGAGGGATTACAAATTTTTTTTATGAAACAAATGATTATTACCAGGATAGTACAATAACGACTTACCATAATGAAAATGCAGGCGGTAGCGCAGTTGTTAATTCCACTAATACCATAAATTTCACAGTGCCATCAAATGCAACGAATTTTTTAGCGCGATGGACGACAACTGCTGATGGCAGCGGTTCTGGCGGCTTAAGCGAAACGGGTGATAACACGCAAATAACTTTAACCGGCCCTAATAACTATAATATTGGTTTCACCGCCAACAGCCCAAATAACGGCCCTGTCCAATTTCAGGGAAATAGTGCCGATGGTTATAATTTAATCGCTGGTAATTACACAATTACCATTAGTAATACAAGCAGTACAGGAACAGCCTATGGATCAGTATTGCTCACATGGATGGTTGCAAACACGCAACATGTTCAACAAAACGCCCTGGTTGGGGGTCTGCGTATCAAATCAATAACTAATAGTCCAATTTCAGGTTTGCCAGTCACCAAACACTTTGAATATACTTTGGCAACAGACCCCAGCAAATCAAGTGGAATTGTACAGTATACGCCTCAATACGATAGCGACTACTTTATGTACGAACAAAATATTGCAAGCTCTACCAATACCTATCATATGGTACAGTGCGATTATATTGTACAATCATCAGGAAGTATTGCCGCTTTGGGAACTATGCAAGGTGGCAGTGTTAGTTATACTAATGTAAATGTTTATGAAGGTAATAAAACAAATGGGTATACTGCGAACCAGTTTTCTTACCATACATCGGTACCTTATGCAGGTGATTATCCTTTAACGAACCCATTTCCACCGACAATCAGTAATGATTGGTTAAATGGCCTTCCGGTCAATACAACCGATTATAAATATAATAATGTATCACAAACGTATTTTCCTGTAAAAATCAACAGTAAATCATTTAAAACTTCCATCGGCGAGGGAAGCAACCAGTATAATGTTACCGGCCACAGTTTGGATGGTACAGAAAATTATGTAAGGGGTGCAAAAATTACCTACCAGTATCCGGAATGGCTGGCAACTCAAGGCGCTATATTTGATGGTACATCGTTCTTTTTCGACACTCCAATTGCTGCTGTTTTTTTTGTGGGTTATTACCATTTATACTCATCCTGGTATCATTTAGATCAGGAAATAAACACCCAATACGATCAAAACGGCTTAAACCCAATAGCCACAACCACCAACTACTATTACGATAACCCGACCCATTTGCAGCTAACCAGAACCATTACTACCCGGAGCGACGGCAAAGTATTAACTGCAAGCACCACTTATCCCGATGATTATGCTGCAGGAACGCAATTTCTGGATGATATGAAAACCAATCATCTAACGGCTTTGCCGGTTGAACAGGTAAGTTATTTGAATGATGGTTCAGGCAACTCCATAACGTCGGGGCTGATCAACCAATATCAGCCAGGAGGCAAAGGGTTAACCGACCAGGTGTTTAAGTTAGAGTCTGCTTCTGCAGTGCCGCTTGCCAGTTACAAATTTTCTAACGCAACGCAGGGGCAACTGCCCAGTGCCGGCAATCCGGGTAGTTATGGAATAGATAGCCATTATGTCTCCCGCTTAACTTATAACCAGTACGATGCTTTGGGCAACCCGCTGCAGATCACCCCTTCAGGCAGCCCTTCAACAGTATATTTATGGGGTTATAACAACACTTACCCTATAGCGCAGATAAAAAATACCACCTATCAGGCAGTAGCGAATGTGCTTAGCCAAAGTGTTATAGATCAATTGGCCGGTGCCAGCCCCGGTGACGACAATACAGTGCGTAATACGTTAAATCCGCTGCGTGCAGCCCTGCCAGGTGCCGAGGTCACCACCTACACCTACAGTCCCCTGGTCGGTATGACGAGCCAAACCGACCCCAAAG
>CAZZVY010000299.1:0-4256 GCA_964657585.1 uncultured Mucilaginibacter sp.
TTTATTTATCGGGTAATACTTATCAAAAGGCAGATTATTGCGGGAGATCAGTTCGGCGCTGTTTTTTTCAATAACCGCTATAGCCCGGTAGCCATCCCATTTCACTTCGTAAAACCAATCCGGATCGTCAAATGGCTCGTCCACCAGCGTGGCCTTCATGGGTTTAATGTTCTTTGGCAGTGCTGCCTTTGGCGCCTTTTTTATAAGCGCCTCAACATCGGCCGCAGCCGCAGCCGCCAGCGGAGCATCGGTGTCTTCACCCAGATCTTCCTCAGCCGCTTTTGCCGAGGCGTGTTTTTTACCGCTTTTGCCCGGTTTTTCTACCTCTTCCTCGTGCCCGTGCTGCCAAACCTTCTCACTGGTTTTTTCCATCTTCTCGATGGTCTTTCCAGACAGTACAGATTTGTCGTTTTTGGTAATGTCCTTAGTGCTGGCAAACTCATCGTTATGTTTGATCAGCAGCCAGCCATTTTCGCCCATGCCATGTGTTTTAACCAAGGCATATTCGCCTTCCAGTTTTTCGCCATGCAGCTTTATTTTTACCGAGCCCGATTCCAGTTGTTTAAGCAAATGTTTTTCCTGTGCCTTTTTGCCTTTTATTGGCTCAATAGGTTCATAAGTGCCTTCATCCCAAACAATTACCGTACCCCCGCCGTATTCACCTTTCGGGATGATCCCTTCAAAATTGCGGTAGTCGAAAGGGTGGTCTTCCACCATCATGGCCAGCCGTTTGGTCTTAGGGTCGGTTGAGGGGCCTTTGGGTACCGCCCAGCTTTTTAATACGCCGCCCATCTCCAGTCTGAAATCATAATGCAGGCGCGAGGCATCGTGTTTTTGCACCACAAACATCAGGTGGTCCTTATCCTTGCTCCGGCCTGCTTTTGGTTCGCTGGTCTTGCTGAAGTCGCGCTTCTCGGCATATTTATCCAGGCCCATGCTCCTACTTTTTAAGGTAATTTTCTACATCAGCCGCCTGGTCGCCCACGGCTTTAACGGCTGTTTTCAAACGTTCCTTGGTTACGCCAAACTTTTTAGCCCAATTTTCCAGTTCGTAATCTTCGTGGGTATTTATCCTGCTGCGGTCGGGGTTCCCAACCTTTAATTCATTATCCATAACTTTAAAGTTTAATTGGTTAAACAAACAACAAATAAATAAAGGATATGGTTTGCTTTTTAAGCCGAAATAGTGGTAAAGGCGGGTCAGTGCACAGCAAATAAATACAAGGGCATTAAGTTTTACCAACCGGGCAATACGCTACCCCCTGCCCATTAACTCATCAACTTTATTGCGTTCGGTTTGCAGCTCGCGGGCAAGCTTTTTTTCCTTATCGTTGGCCTTGGCTTTATAGGCAGTAAATTCTTCGTTCAGTTCTTCATATAAAGTGGTGCGATACCTGGCTTCGCGACTGTGGCCGGCTGTTCTTAATATTACAATTACCAGCGCCAGTCCAAAACCTAATACCAGCCCCCACATCAGCAGGTTATAAGTGCTCTTAGGCATGTACATTCCCAGCAAACCTATCTCATCGCGGCGTGAATTGGCTTCGTTAAGGGTTTGTTCTTTAGCTTTTGCATCATTTTGCAAATCGGTTATGGCCTTGCCTTGGGCAGTCAGTTTGGCCTGGGCATCTTTCAGGTTCTTACGTGCCAGGTTAAGGGTATCGTTAATATTCTTCCACAAGGCAGCTATCATGGGCTGCTGGTAATGGTAGGTTTTGCTTAGCACATACTGATACTGGCCCGCCAGGCTTTTATCAGTACTTACAGGCGTTTCAACCGGCGGCATTGTTTGCGCAGGTACGCCGGCGCCTGTTTGCGGATTAGCAACAGGTGGTTTTATAACTGCCTGATTATGATAAGGCACAGTAGTTACAGCTTTGGCTGGCAACGGTTTGGCAACAGGTTTAGGCGCAACTTTTTTAACGCTATCCTGCGCCTTGGTAATTTGGCCGGTGCATAACAAACACACTATTATAAAAAATACCTTTGTCAAAAATTGCTTCATCATTATGCCGTACTTTTATAAATTAATAAAGATAAGTTTACGCTACGCCGTTTTATCGATTTACAAAGGCGAATATAAGCTTTAGTAACAAATATGCACCTTACCATAGTTATATTAGCTGCATGAATATCGGATTTGTTGGCCTGGGCGATATGGGTAAGTTATATGCCAAAACTTTTGCCAGGGCGGGCTACCCGGTTTACGGCTGCGACCTGCCTGCAAACCGCGAAATATTGACACAGGAACTGGCCCCCACAGGCATTACTGTTGTGGCTAACGGCAGCGAGGTAGCGCGCCTGTGCGATCTTGTTATTTTCTCTGTCGAGGCAGAAAACCTTGAAAAAGTTGTGGCCCAATGCGCCGGTGCCATTAAGCCCGGCGCTATTGTAGCTGGTCAAACATCGGTTAAGCACCCTGAAATTGCGGTATTTGAAAAACACCTGCCTGCCGGTGTGCAAATCATTACCTTCCACGCTATGCATGGCCCTGGCTTTGAGCCAAAAGGACAAAAACTGGTACTGATACCCCACCGCAGTACGCCTGAAGCTTACCAACGCATGTATGACCTGTTTATAACCGTGGGTACAGATATAGTGGAAATACCCGATTACCATGAACATGATAAAATAGTTGCTGATACCCAAGCCGTTACCCATGTTGGTTTTGAAAGCATGGGCACCGCCTGGAAAGCTGCCGGTTTCTTCCCCTGGGAAAATGCCTCGTACCTGGGCGGCATAGATAATGTGAAGATACTTACAACGCTGCGCATTTTTAGTTACAAGGCCCATGTTTACGCGGGCCTGGCCATATTAAACCCCTATGCACAGCAACAGGTTAAACGCTATGCCGTATCCGAATCGGAATTGTTTAAGCTGATGATCAAAGAGGAAGCGGCCGAATTCCGCGACCGGATATATAAGGCCCGTGACTTTGTTTTTCATGAGAGCCGCCAGCCCATTATGCTGAACGACAGTGTAATGAACGAGTTTTCTTTACATGAACATAATGCTGCGCGTAAGCCAAACTCGCACTTAAGCATATTAAGCATGGTTGATGCCTGGTATCATTTAGCCGTAAACCCGTATGATAACCTCATATGCCAGACCCCGCCTTTCCGGCTGCGTTTAGGCATAGCCGAGTATCTTTTTAAGGATGACGAACTGCTGGAGGAATCCATTGAGACTGCTTTATACGATAAGACCATCCGCGGCGACGACCTGGAGTTCCATTCCGCTGTACGCGACTGGTCGGCGCTGATAGGTTACGGCGATATGGACGGTTATAAAAAGCACTTTAATGAGGTACAGGTGTTTTTTGGACAACGGCTGGAGGAAGGAAAGGCGCAAAGTACGGAATTGATAAAGCGGCTGATGGCTTAACTTAGCTGCAAGCGGGTAGGCTTTTAATGCTCGCTAACAACAGCCGTTTCTTCAGCTTTTTCCTGTAATTCTTCCTGCTCATCGCCATACAGGGTATGTACTTCGTGCGCATCAAAGCCTATGGTATTTAAGTAACGCGCAAAACTGGCGGTGTAGCCATGGGTAAGATACACCTTTTCACAGCCAGTGGCATCTATAGCGCTTATCAGGCCATCCCAGTCGGCATGGTCAGATAATACAAAACCCCTGTCTGCCGCACGGCGGCGCTTGGCGCCGCGTATAGCCATCCAGCCAGAGCAGTAACCAAAGCTATACGGCTGGAACTTACGCATCCACGGTGTCCCGACGGATGATGGCGGAGCAATGATGATCCCCTTGCGTACTTCGTCTTTAGCTGTATCAGCCGTTATGCGGGTGGTTGGGTGTAAGTGTACGCCATTGCTGCGCAACGCCTGGTTAGTATTTTCAATTACACCATGGGTATATACCTGCCCGTTAAACAGATCAAGGTTTTGTAAAATGCGCTGCGCTTTCCCCAAAGAATAACCAACAATAACGGTGGCCAGGTTATTAGCCAGGTTGTTTTGCCACCAGTGGTTTATTTCATTAAATATCTGCACCTGAGGTTTCCATTTGTATACCGGCATACCAAAAGTACATTCAGAGATAAAATGATGGCAAGGCACCGGCTCAAAGGGTGTACAAACACCATCGTCCTCAACCTTATAATCGCCTGAAACCACCCATATTTCGCCTTGATAAGCTACCCTTACCTGTGCCGACCCTATAACATGGCCTGCCGGAAAAAGCGTAATTTCAACGCCGTTCTTAATAATAGTTTCGCCGTATTCAACGGTTTGCAATACAATTTC
>CAZZVY010000300.1:0-4253 GCA_964657585.1 uncultured Mucilaginibacter sp.
TCCATAAACTTTGGTCAGCAGTTCCCAGCTCCAGTCAATAGCCTCTTTTTTAAAGTAGTCGCCAAAGCTCCAGTTGCCCAGCATCTCGAACATGGTATGGTGATAGGTATCAATCCCCACCTCTTCCAGGTCGTTATGCTTGCCCGATACGCGCAGGCAGCGCTGGGTATCGGCCACGCGCGGATACCTGGCCGGCGCCTCTCCCAAAAAAACATCCTTGAACTGGTTCATGCCCGCATTGGTGAACATTAAGGTAGGATCGTTCTTCACCACAATGGGCGCCGAGGGCACAATGGTATGTCCCTTTTCAGCAAAGAAATCAAGAAAAGCCTGGCGTATCTCTTTAGCAGTCATAGTGGGCCAAAGTTAGGAAATAGTCCGCAAGTCGGGAAGACGGAGGGGCAGGAAGTTTTTGCGTGAATGAACGCATTATTTTAATAAAAGTTTGCTTTGATAACATAAATATCTATATTTCAATAAATTATACCTTTAAACAATTACATCATGAAAAAAACTTATTTATTATGGCTGTTGCCGCTGTGTATGGCAGCCTGCCAAAGCAAAACCGCATCAACCGCAAGCACCGGTATGGCTGCTACACCAAATTATCCCTACAAGATCAAGCATCCGGATTACTGGATGATGGATACCAGTACCGCCAATACCATGACGGCGCTGAACAGTCTTAAAGCATTTGAGAAATGGGATACTGTTGCCGCGGAAAAAACGTTTGCCGATACCATTGAATTCAATTTAGATTATTTTAAATACAAGGGATCTTTTTCAGGGATGATTAAAAGTATAGCGCCGATGATGGCCGGGATGACCAATTTAAAATTAGATATGAAAGATTGGGAAGCCGTAGTAAGCAAGGATAAAAAGGAACAATGGGTAACAGTATGGTACACGCAAAAATGGACCGATGCCAAAGGCAAGGCCGATTCGGTAATGTTGGTAGACGATATGCAGTTTAAAGGCGGCAAGATTGTTAAGCTGAACGAATATGACATGCACGCTGCGCCGCCAATGAAGAAAAAATAAGGAGCCTGGCCCTACCCTCTCCAAAGGGAGAGGGTACCACTTTAAATCTTCCTAAAAATAATGTCATTTCAAGCGATAGTGAGAAATCTTATACAGGCGAAAAGTATTGCGCAGAAGCTCTCTCTCTACGATAGAGATTACATTTTTTATGATAATTCTCCCGCAAGGATTTAGAGGGCCTTCTTCATCGCCCGTATCATTTGCCCGTAATCCCAATGGTGCAGCATGGCGTTTATGGTATTGGCTATGCGGTTAGCCCGCGTGGGTTCGGTCTTGGCGCTGTTTATCCAGTTCACAAAATAACGGCGGTGGCCTTCGGCTAAGGCATTAAAATAGTTAAGGGCCTCCGGTTCAAATTCAAAACATTCCTGCAAATCGCCAGGAATTATTACTTCGGTATCGGTGTCCACCTCAAGCGTAACCTGCAGCATGGCGCCAGTGCGTTTGCGTATCCCATTCCGCATTGCCGCATTTACTGCCATAATAAAGTTACCCCCGCCCATAGGCATCAGCGCTACAGCCTTTACCGGGAAGGCATCCAGCATCCCTTTTACCCGGAATGATCTTTTATTGCCGGGCTTTAATTGCTGCGCAACATCGGCCGGTACGTCAATATAGGTCCAGCCGGTTTTTTCGCCCTGGTCTTCAAACTGATGTATGATGGCGCTATAACTTATCATAAATACACACTTTGTGGTGTTAAATTAAATTAACAAAAATGCGCACTTGTTAAATGTTTGTTAAAAATGCCAATATACCAAAAACCACTGTAACGTTTAGCTACCGGGCAGCATCTTATAACTGAAACAATTTACAAAACATAAAAATTAATATCATGAAAACACTAAGATCAATTGCATTAGGTATGGCATTACTGGCTACCGTTTGTGTTGCAAACGCAGCTGAAAAACCCGCCGAAAGGTTATCCATACATTACGCCATTAACACCTATATAGATGCCATAAGCCGCGGCAGGTTACAAGGCATAGACGAGGTGCTTGACCCAACGGTAAAGTTCAGTATGCTGCGCGGCACTACGGTGCTAAGCTATGGCAAGGCCGAAATGTTGAAGTTTATGAAGGGCGAGCAAAATGTAGAACAGGCCTGTACTATAAGCACAGCGCAAGTAGAAAGCAATGACCATATCAGCGTAATGAAGGTAGATATGAACTATAATGGATTTGTGCGCAGCAACTATGTTACCATAGCCAATACCGGCGAAGGCTGGAAAATTACCAGCGTATACAGCGTATTTAAATAACAGCTGAAATAATTGCTAAGAAACAGCCCCATAAAGACGGGGCTTTTCTATACCCTCTAAAACCGCCCTAAGGTAACTGTGAACCTAACGTTTCTACCAGGGGTTAAGAGGCCCTTAATTCAAATATGGGGTTATCACCTTTTCCCAGCGCTCATAACCGCTCTGGTTCAAATGCAGCATATCGGCTTGAAAAAAAGAAGAGTCGGGCAGGGCTTTGGGTGTAAGCAATGTTGTATTAACGTCAATATAATAAACGTTTTGCTGCGTTTTTATATAAGCCAGTATCAACTTATTGCCCAGTTTAACCTCGTTGTAATATCTGGCACGGCTGGGGCTTAGTTTCATTCCCATATAATAAACGGCCGCATCAGGCAGATTATGTCTGATCATGCCCTGCATCTTTACAAAATTATCACAAACCGCCTGTGCACCGCTGCCTGCGGCTATATCATTATCGCCTACATAAACAAATATCTTAGCCGGCCGGTAGGGGTATACCACCTGCGGCATATAATACTTTACCCATTGGGCTACGGTTGAACCACCTACCCCGCGCATAATTACAGGCTTATCAGGAAAACGTTTAGGCAGACCGGTCCATTTGCGGATGGACGAACTCCCTATAAACAACATACCGCCGGCCGGCGGCATTTGTAAACTATCCTGATATTTATACGCTTTTATTTCATTTTCAAAAGGATAAGCTTCCTTCGGCAATTGGGCAAAGGCGGCAGCGTTTATAAAAAACACTGTCAGCAGCAGCAGTTTGTATTTCATTTTATTGGGCTATCAATCTGTCCTCAAAAAACAGAAATGGTAAAAAGCTGGCAATACCGTTGGTTATCCATACCGGCCCGCCAATGCAATACAGTATAATGCGTATTGGCTTGCCCTGCTTTTTCTCATATTCGGCCAGCACCTGCAGGCAGGAGCCGCAGGGCGTTACGGGTTTAATAATATTAAACCCGGTGGTATGCGCCGTAACAGCAATAGCTTTAATGGGGTCGTCAGGATAGTTGGCCCCCCAGTTAAACAGTGCCACCCGCTCGGCACACAGGCCCGATGGATAGGCCACGTTTTCCTGGTTGCTGCCATGTATCATTTTTCCGCTTTGCAGCAGCAGCGCCGCCCCTACCCTGAATTTAGAGTACGGCGAATGCGAATTTGCCATGGCTTTAACGGCTTCCCGGCATAACTGCTGGTCGGCCGCGTTAAGTTCTGTTAACGCATAATACTCCTCAAAGGCTATCTTTATTTCGTGATTTGTCATTCATATAACCCTTCACAAAAGAAGGGGAAACAATATAAGGATAAGAACTGGTATTTAAAACAAATTCGTTAATAAAAATTGTATTTTACCTTTACCAAAGGTATATGACTATAATAAGTACAACACAATTATATTCGATGCTTTCCAAAGAAAGCAGGAATGAAACTGCTGAGGCGGCCCATCCTGGCCGACCAGGCCACTAAACCGGTTTAGGGTAAAGCGGTTAAACCGCACTTTTTTGTTACAAAGTTTCAAATAATAATGAATTATCTATATTGTGTCCTCAAATTACATCCTGCAATGAAGATAAGGTTTATTTTAACTGGTATGCTATGCCTGCTGGCTTCAGTTGTTTCCAGCGTATATGCCCAGCAAAAAACATATGGCCAAGATGTGGCGGCGGCCATGCAAACAGCCAGCGCCGATGAAATTAAGGCCAGCATTACTTACCTGGCTGATGATAAATTATTAGGCAGGCAGCCTGGGAAGCCCGGTTTTAAAATGGCTGCCGACTACGTTATTGAGCAGTTAAAGCAGTACGGCGTAAAACCTATGGGCGAGAACGGTACCTGGCTGCAAACTGTACGCCTGCGCCGCGCATCGGTAAAAAGGGATGCGGAGGTAACGCTGGCTATGAACGGAGCTACCGGCGAAATTTCTATTAATAAAGACATTAACATA
>CAZZVY010000301.1:0-4237 GCA_964657585.1 uncultured Mucilaginibacter sp.
CGGTTGCATAATCCTTGTTTAAGGCACGCCAGGCTTCGCCATGGCCGTCAATTATTCCGTTGCCGGTTATAGCAATGTTAATCAGGTTAGCCCCTGATATGGGCGACTGGTTGCGCGGCGAGGGATGGCCCTCATAGTTACCGGCCACTAACTGGTACTGGTCCTTGTCAGCAGTAAACTGTAAAAGGGCGTCGCGTTCAAGGTGCAGGTTAACATTGCTTTTCAACTCAATAGGGCCGGTTAGCCATAAGCCCTGCGGTATTAATACTACGCCGCCGCCTTTGTTACTGCAGGCACTAATGGCCGCATTTATGCTTTTGCTGTTAAGCGTTAGCCCATCTGCCTTAGCCCCGTAGCTGACAATGTTGAAGGTATCTTTCTTAAAAACCGGCCTTGTAATTTTAGGCAGGTTGGCCCAGCTATAATCAGGCGGTGTTTGGGCCGCCAGGCGGCCGCACAGGCAAAATAATACAGCTATCAGGCAGGCGGGTTTAAATTTTTGCATCATATAATAGTAAATGGTTGATACCCGTACAGATTTAAAACAAGCAAAGGCTGGCAGGTGCAGCCTTTGCTTTATAATAATATTTGGTTTAATAGCCGGGGTTTTGCGTTAATAAAGGGTTGGCCTGTAACGATGCCTGCGGTATGGGCAGCAATTCGCCATGGTTGGGCGTAAAATACTGGCCAACGCTTGCAGCTATAGTTGTAGTAAGCGAGCTTACCCAGGCAATTTTTGTATAACCGGTAGGCGTAGCTGATGGCGTAGCTGCGTATAATGAATTACCATAAACCAGGGTTTGCTGACCCGGCAGGTAGTACATAGATTGCGGCAGGTTGGCATATGGCGCGGTTTTGCTGATCATCTGGTTTATCCGGGTGCGTGTATCGGTTAGTTTAGTGTTCAGCAAATTCCAACGGATCAAGTCATATTTGCGTATGCCCTCGCCGCCAAACTCAAATTCGCGCTCGTTAACCAAAGCGGTGAAAAAGCCGGCCTTATCGGTAGGTATAGTACCAATCAGGCTGGCATTACCGCCAAAGGCCCTTGTCCGTACTTCCTTTAAAGCGTTCTGGGCAGCGGCAGACGGCCCGTTATTTATCTCGTTATCGGCCTCGGCAAACATCAGCAATACATCCGAGAAACGCAGGATAGGCCAGTTGATGCCGAAATACTGGCTACCGGTAGTGCTGGCGGCAGTGTAGCTTGGGTTAGCCATCCAGTCCCTGCGGAACTTAGCGCTATTAAGTACAGTGATCTTTTGCAGTATCTTAGTCCCGTCAGGATTAAAATAATAAGGTGCAATGGTTACATCACGGCGCAGGTCATTAGGATCAAAATCATAAAAATAGGTAGGGTTGGCCGTAATGCTGGAATTACCATAGGTAGTAGTAACACTGGTGGTGCCATTAACTACGGTAACCGATAAGCGGGGCCCGTCATAATAACCCAACTTGCTGTCGGCAGTACCAGAACCTCCCGTCATGGCTACTTCAAACATAATTTCGCCGGTAGGGTCAAGCGTGTGGGCATCTACATAATTCTTGAACAAAGTTTGGAAACCATTGGAGTTAGCTGTGTTCAGCGTATGTACATCACGGCGTGCCAGCAGGTCGGTACATTCGCTAAGGGCTATCTGGTAATCGGCAAGGTAATCAGCACTGCGCTCCATTTGTCCTGACGTATTCCTTAAGGAATAGCCGCCGCGAAACAAGGCAATACGGGCCCGTAAGCCTTTAACTGCGCCTTTAGTAATACGCTCATCGCGGTTAACGTTAGCATCTGTCCGCCATGGCACCAGCCCTTCAGCAGTTAAAAGGTCGGCCAGGATATGGTCATATATCACATCGCGGTTTGTTCTTGGTATCACCAGCGTAGGCACATCTGCCGAGGGGGCAAATTGTGCAGGCACATCGCCCCAATTGCGAATCAGTTCAAAATAAAACTGCGCCCGCAGGGTCAGTGCCTCGCCATATAAACGCTTTAACGCAGCCTGGTCTGCCGCACTGCCGGAGGTGTATTGCGACATTAGCGGGATGTATTTGATACAAATATTTGCCCGCTCAATACCTATATAAAGGTTTTCAAAGGGAGCTTCCAACTGCGCATTGGTTGCTGTTGCACCGTAACGCGCAATGTCCCTGCGGTCGCCGTCGGGGGTGGCGTTGTTGGCAGGGCCCACCATATCATCGGCATCAACCGTGTAATACATGCTCAGCCTTATACCATAACCGGCATCGCCTGATAAACGGGCATAAACCCCCAGCACGGTAGCAGTTGCGTTGGAAACGTTACTAAAAGCATCAGCTGTTGAAAATGAGGCCACCGGGTCTTCGGTAAGGTACTTTTTACAAGAACTGATCATTCCGGCCACATAAATTGCGATGATAATCAGGGAACTGAATAATATTTTCTTTTTCATATATTTTATAATGAATGTATTATAATGAAAGATTAACGCCAAAAGTATATATGCGGCTTGACGGGTAGGCCGAGTAATCGACACCTGGTGTTACCGAGGTAGCCCGGCGTGTATTTACATCGGGGTCATAACCAGAATACGGGGTAAACAAAGCCAGGTTATTGCCGGTAACATATAAACGTAACCGCTTAACGCCAACTTTTTGCAGGAAGCCTGAATTATTGAACGTGTAACCCAGGCTAACGTTGTTTATCCGCAAAAACGCACCGTTCTCCAACGCATCTGATGTTACATAGAACGCGGCGCTGCCGGTTACCGGTATAGGATATTTGGCATTGGCATTCAATGCTGCCAATTGATCAGGCGGGATGCCTACCGCAACTGCCGTTGTTGAACCTGTTGGCGTAACCAGTTTTTGCACTACGTTACCGTTTGCATCGGTAGTGCGCCAGCGGTCTACCTCGTAGCCTAAAAGGTTGGTATTAGCGGTATAACCGTTGTTAAACTCAATCTTATTGGCATTTAGTACTTTGGAGTTTAGCTGAAAGTTTACAAAAACGCTCATGTCAAAGTTTTTATAGGTAAACTGCTGGTTTAACCCGCCGGTAATTTTAGGGACGGTACTGCCCAAAATGGTTTTATCTGCATCGGTTATCACGCCATCGCCGTTAAGGTCCTTATACTTTACCAAGCCCGGCTGCGCCACCCCCTGTGTTTTGGAAGGATCGGCAACACCTGCCTTTAAGGTATACTGGTTGTTGGCTGCATTGTAGTTAAAATCAGATACCTTGTAAAAGCCATCGCTAACGTACCCGTAAACCGCACCTACCGGCTGGCCTACCTGTACAATAAAGTCGGCTGGCTGGCCTGATGGCCCCCATCCTGAACCCTGCAAGTACGAAGTTTGGCCCGGCGCAAGCGAAGTTATTACATTGGTGTTGTAAGATATATTAAAATTAGCGCTCCAGTTAAAGCTCTTGTGCCTTAATACGTTGGCATTTATCTGCACCTCGTAACCCTGGTTACGTGTGCTGCCTACATTTTGCAACTGCGTAGCATAACCGGAACTTGTAGGTACAGGTACATTGATAAGCAAGTTGCTGGTTGTGTTGCGGTAAGCATCAAGCGATACCTGTATCCGGTTGTTCAATAAACCAAAATCCAGACCTATATTGCGGGATGTGGTTGTTTCCCATTTAAGCTCGGGGTTTGGCAAATAAGCCGGTGTAAAGGCATTGGTGACGGTTGTTTCATTTAAGCCATACACTGCGTTGGCATTAAAGGCCGATTCAAAAAGATAATCGGGGATGCGGTTATTACCTGCCGAACCATAACTTAACCTTAATTTAAGATCAGACAGGGCCGTGAACTTCTTCATAAAACCCTCGTCGGATATCCGCCAGGCAAATGACCCTGAGGGGAAGTAACCGGTGCGGTGCCCTTCGGCAAATTTTGATGACTCATCCGACCGGATAGTGAACGATGCTAAATACTTCTTGTCATAATCGTACCTAACGTTACCGAAAAACGAAAGTAAATGGCTGGTAAAGTTGGTTATAATCGGGTAGTTAAGTACAGGCGTACCAATAACTAACTGGTTAAGCGCATTTTCCGGGCTTATGCCAACCGGGAATAACTTATACTGCTGGTTGATCCCTTCAGAGTGCGTATTATAAAACTCGTTACCTAACAACACAGTAATATTGTTATGCTTGGGGTTGGCCGCTGCATTGGTATAAGTCAGCACGTTAGACAGGTCCTGTGTATTTAAACCTATATTATTAACGCCGGCCAATGGCTGCGAGGCACCGTTT
>CAZZVY010000302.1:0-4205 GCA_964657585.1 uncultured Mucilaginibacter sp.
CTGGTACGTTATACTGTTGAGCGCGATGGATATTTAAATACCTTTGAACAAATTGGCGGCGTAGTACTGGCCAACGCCTGCGGCCCTTGTATAGGGCAGTGGGCACGCCATACAGAAGACCCAACGCGTAAAAACTCCATCATTACATCTTTTAACCGCAATTTTGCCAAACGTAATGACGGCAACCCTAATACGCATGCCTTTGTGGCATCGCCGGAAATTGTTACTGCCTTTGCCATAGCCGGCGACCTTACCTTTAACCCCCTTACTGATTACCTGACCAACGAACGGGGTGAACGTGTAAAACTGGAGGAACCACTTGGCATTGAACTGCCAGTAAAAGGATTTGCCGTGGAAGATGCCGGTTACCAGGCACCTGCTGAAGACGGCAGCGTTGTAAGTGTAATTGTTGACCCTAAGTCGTCGCGCCTGCAGTTGCTTGATCCGTTTAAACCCTGGGAAGGCACAGACATTACCGGACTAAAATTGCTTATAAAAGCTAAAGGTAAATGTACAACCGACCACATTAGTATGGCCGGCCCCTGGCTAAAATTTCGCGGACATCTTGATAATATCAGCAACAATATGCTAATTGGCGCCATTAATTACTTTAACAATACGTCCGATAGCGTAAAGAACGAACTGACCGGCCAGTATGGCCCGGTACCCGCTACACAGCGCGATTACAAAGCCCATGGTATAGGATCAATTGTAGTTGGCGATGAAAATTATGGTGAAGGTTCATCACGTGAGCATGCCGCTATGGAACCGCGCCACTTGGGCGTTCGTGCTATATTGGTAAAATCATTTGCCCGCATCCATGAAACCAATCTTAAAAAGCAAGGTATGCTGGCCATTACATTTGCAAATACCGCTGACTATGACAAAATACTGGAAGATGATACAATTGATATTACAGGGTTAACCAAATTTGCGCCAGGTGAACAGTTAACAGTTGTATTACACCATGCAGATGGCAGCAGCGAAAATTTCCCAGTAAACCATACTTATAATGCGCAGCAAATAGAATGGTTTAAAGCGGGTGGAGCGCTAAATATCATCAGGGCACAAATGGCTAATTAATCTTTAACCGGGTAAATATTCTGACTTGTTTAATGCTATAGCAGTTAAAACTTTAAACCGGTGTAAAGCATAATTAGTAATTATTGTATTGGGTCGATTGAAAGTAGTTTCAATTGACCCTTTTCATTTAAAAAATTATTAATCAACCTACAGGCAATATTTTACCATCACAATGCGATATTGAACTACAGCCCCATCATTAAAGCTATACCTAAAATGTTTCACTATCTAAATGATGAAATACCTTGTTTGACATTACACAATTAACAACTGCGGGATATGCAAAGCTATAAATACATGCACCTTATTACAGCTTTTCATATATCTTCTGAATAAATACTTACTACCCTATCACGCAGGTTATACCCCGATACCATCACTTCACCATATGCACCGGCACTGCGAATAGCAATTAAGTCGCCGCGCGATGAAACCGGCAATAACACGTCAGTACGGAAACAATCGGTGCTTTCGCAAATAGGGCCAACCACATCATAGTTTTGCATTGTTTGACCGTATGGGCCCAATAGGGGCTGGTCTATATTATGGCTTAAATTATCAATCTGGTGATAAGCCTGGTAAAGCATCGGGCGTATCAGCTCGGTCATGCCTGCATCTAAAACCAGAAAATTTTTTTTATGTCCATTTTTAACATACAATACCCTGCTAATTAACGCTGCGCATTGTGCTACCAGTGCCCGGCCAAGCTCAAAATGCACTTCCTGGCCGGGTTTTATAATTAAATTATCATTAAATACCCTAAAATAAACTTCAAAATCAGGGATGCTTTTTGCATCGGGCTGATAATAATCAATGCCCAGGCCACCGCCAACATTAAGCACTTTAACATGAAACCCCTGTTCTTCAAACCATTTATCAAGTTCATTTACTTTTTGGCAAAGTCTCTTATAAACCGCCATATCGGTTATTTGCGAACCAATATGAAAATGGATACCAATAAACTGCAGATTAGTGCATTGTTGTAATGCGGCAACCACATCAGGTAATTGCCAGGTATTAATGCCAAATTTATTTTCCTCTTTCCCGGTAGTTATATAATGATGGGTATTGGCATCTACATTGGGGTTAATACGTATAGCTACACGTGCAGTTTTACCTTTAGAGGTAGCAAGCGCGTTAATTATCAACAGCTCCTGTACCGATTCTGCATTAAAGCAAAATATATCGGCGTCCAACGCCATGTTAATCTCTTTATCGGTTTTCCCTACGCCCGCAAAAACTATGTCGTTCTTGTTAAAACCGCTATTAATGGCCGCTTTTACTTCATTACCGCTAACACAATCGGCACCAAACCCGTATAATTGCACCGCAGCAACTACACGAGGGTTAAAGTTAGCCTTCATGGCATAATGTACATGAAAATTATATTTGGCCGATGCATTAAAGCAAGCCTGAAGGGTTTGTTTCAGCAGATGAATATCGTAGTAGTAAAACGGTGTTTCTAATTGCTTAAAATGGTTAAAGGTTTTGCTATTGAACATTATATTATGCAGAAGTTAATCCCAACCTTTCGATTGAATTATTACTGATTAAACTATTATTTATTAACGGCGTTTATTAAAAATATTTTTATCCTTGTATACTTTTTCCCGAACGTTAAAATTAAGATTTAAAAACAAATATCACTCCATAGATGATCAAAATTAAATTTGGCACAGATGGCTGGAGGGCCATTATTGCAGACGACTTTACAGTTGAAAATGTTAAACGGGTAGCTTACGCTACTGCATTATGGCTAAAAAAAGAATTTGATAATCCATCGGCTGTTGTTGGCTCAGATCCGCGTTTTGCAGGGCCGCTGTTTGCCGATGTTACCACCACTGTATTGGCATCGCAAGGGGTAAAAGTTTTCCGCGCCGAAAATACCTTTGTATCCACCCCAATGATATCGTTGGGTACGGTAAGGCATAAGGCATCAGCTGGTATAATAATTACGGCCAGTCATAACCCGCCGGCTTATAACGGCTATAAAATAAAGGCATCATATGGCGGCCCTGCCACGCCTGATGACATTGAAAAGGTTGAATCTGCAATTCCTGACACTATTGACCTGCAATTAAAATCTATTGCTGAATATCAAAAAGATGGGCTGGTAGAATTTACCAACCTGGAAGATATGTATGTAGCGCATGTAGAGAATAATTTTGACCTGGAAATTATACGTACCTGCGGTTTAACCTGGGCTTACGATGCCATGTACGGAGCTGGCCAAAATGTAATGCGCAGGCTGTTCCCTGATATTACCTTTTTACATTGTGACCACAACCCCGGATTTGATGGCCAGGCCCCGGAACCTATACAGCGCAATTTGCAGGAATTTGAACAACTTATTAAATTATCTGAAGGCGAGATAGCTTCGGGTTTAGTTACTGACGGCGATGCCGACCGTATTGGTTTGTATGACCAGGATGGCAAGTTTGTTGACTCGCACCATATTTTACTTTTGCTTATCCATTACATGTATAAGGTTAAAGGCAAAACAGGCGAGGTTTATTCTACCTTCAGTTGTACCAGCAAAATCCAAAAGTTATGTGATGCTTATGGCTTAAAAAATACTGTTACCAAAATTGGCTTTAAATATATTTGTGACCTGATAGTTAATTCGGGTAACCCTTTTTTAGTAGGCGGCGAAGAATCAGGCGGTATAGCAGCAGCCGGCCATATCCCAGAGCGGGACGGCATTTGGATAGGACTGATCATATGGGAATTTATGGCGAAAACAGGCCGTTCTTTAAGCGACCTTGTTCAGGAAATTTATGATGTGGTTGGTTCGTTTGCGGTGGAGCGTTATGACCTGCATGTAACCGAACAATTAAAGCAAACTATTATAAATAGTTGTAAAACAAACGTATATACCTCGTTCGGAGACCATAAGATAATCCGAAAAGAAGACCTTGACGGCTTTAAATTCTTTTTTGAAGACGGCACCTGGGTAATGATACGTCCATCCGGTACAGAACCTGTATTGCGTGTTTATTCTGAAGCGCCTGATTCTGCCGCATCATTTAAAATATTAGATGCTACAAAGGCTACTTTATTGGGATAAGCTGTATTAAGATTAAAATTTTTCGGATTTATAAAACATAGACACAAAATATAAA
>CAZZVY010000303.1:0-4197 GCA_964657585.1 uncultured Mucilaginibacter sp.
GGGCGGTTATTACCTGCTTGATGCCCAGCCTAAAACGCTTTGCGCAAAAGAGCACCGGCCGCCTTATGGTTCGGACGGTGATTACTTCAGTAAGCCACAAGTGGATGACATAGTGGAAACCATTTACGCAATGATGAGCGAAGCTAACCCATCTAAGTACCCGGCAATATTTTGATGAGTTATTGTGAACGATGAGGATCATTTACGTTATGATGCTAATTATTTGCATATTCTCAATTTATGCACCCTCAAAATATCTTACAGAACAAATTACTCTGTGGTTCTGATTATTTATCTAATTTAGTTGCATGGATTCTAATACTTTTTCAATCGTTTCAAACATAATCAAGTCGCGCCGTACCATTAAACCTAATATGATGAACGGACATAAAATTCCTAACGGTCATATAACCGCCTTGTTAGAGCTGGCAGACTGGGCGCCTAACCATGGCAATACCCAACCCTGGCAATTTGTAGTATATGCTGATGCACCAAAGTTTTGTGCCGAACATGCAGACTTATATCAACAGTATACGGCACCCGAAACATTTAACTCTGCTATATTTAATAACATTACCCATATGGGCGATAATGTATCGCACATCATCATTGCCGCTATGAAACGCGGCGAGCTCCCTAAGATACCTCCCTTTGAAGAAATTGCCGCAGCATCTGCCGCCGTACAAAATTTATTAATAGGGGCCACAGCCCTTAATATAGCCTCGTTCTGGAGTACCGGCGGCATGGCCCTGCGCCCCGAATTTAAAGAGTTTTTAGCACTCGGCGAAGACGATAATGTACTGGGTATATTATATTTAGGCTATGCCGACGAACATCCGGAAGGTAAAAGAAAAGTGCCAATTGAAGCCAAGGTGAAGTGGTTATATTAATTGTTAATTCAAAGTAAATAATGTTTTCTTAAGCGAAATATTTGCGATAAGTATTTGGTTTTTAATAATTAGTGTTTATATTTGAATTCCTATTCAAATTATAAATCTTCTTGCGGTTTTTAACTGATTACTTTAAACGTAAATATGAGAAAACATTTTTTGTGGTTATTCTGCGCATTTATGGCGCTATCATTTTCTATGATCAGCCTGGGTTTTACAAGTATGAAAAATCGTGCGGCTAAGGAAGACAGTACCGCTATAAAAGGGGCAGCCGTAAAGAAAAATTCGTCGGTCAGGGTTTTGTTTCTGCACTATCTTAATGAGGTTTATCAAACTTCAAGCCTTGGGCAGGCAGGTTTAGATTCTACCGTATTTGAAAAGGCAGTTACAGGATTTTATAATTTAAAGACAGCCAATCTTTTATCTGCAAGCAGCGGTATTTTAACTATAGTTGATTTTAATAAGCCGAGTACGGTAAAACGTATGTGGATTGTTGATATCCTGAATAAAAAATTATTACTGAATACCTGGGTGGCACATGGCCAGGGCAGCGGTGATGACAAAGCTGAAGTTTTTTCTAATAATGAAGATTCGCATCAGAGCAGCCTGGGTTTTTATGTTACAGATGATATTTATGTTGGTAAGCATGGCCGGTCATTAAGGCTGGATGGGGTAGATGAAGGTTATAATGATAAAGCCCGCGCACGTGATATTGTACTGCATGGGGCTGATTACGTGAGCCAGAATACAATTAAAGAGTTAGGGAGGCTTGGCCGCAGCTTTGGCTGCCCTGCTGTATCAACCGAAGTTGTAGATAAAGTGATAGAAACCATCAAGAATAAAAACGTACTATTTATTGCCGGTAACGATAGTAGTTATACGTCTAAATATCTTGATGAAGACCAGGCGGCCCGCCTGGCTTATGCCGATAGCAGCTTTAACCTGGTTAAGGACGCTTTCCCTGTTGTTAACTGATTAGTACAAATAACTTAAAATTTTTAGTGGCCTGTCGCTTATAGCGACAGGCTTTTTTATGCACCGGTAAATTTTTGAAGATAATTGTACAGTACAATATCCAGCCCATAAACATCCGGCCTGAATTGGAGCTGGCCGCTTTCATCATTCCAGCAGGTAACATAAGTAATATACACAGGTATTTTTTTATGCAACTTTAAATCTGTCGGTTCGGCTTTGTCTTCGTCCATGTCTTTTATAATTAATTTATATTCGTCGCTTTCCTCACCAAACAAAGCCTTAGCAAAATCAAGAGGTTTTTCTAACCGCACACAACCATGGCTCACCGCTCGCATTGAGCGTTTAAAGGCTTCTTTGGCAGGCGTATCATGCAGGTACACACTACTGCCGTTAGGAAATAAAAATTTAATTTTTCCTAAAGAATTGTCGCCCCCGGGCTGCTGTTTAAAGGAATATTCGTTTGCGGAATTTGCATCCCATTGAATGGTTTCAGGGTCGTCAATCAGTTTTCCATTCCGGTAAACATTTATATTTTTATTTGAAAGATAATAAGGGTCTTTTTGTGCCTGTACTATTATTTCCCTGCTGGCTATACTTTGCGGAATGTTCCATATAGGGTTTACCTGTGCTTCATAGATCATACTGTTAAGCTGCGGGGTTTCGCGGATGAACGGACGATCGGTTTTATCACTGTCCGGATAATGTACCAGTGTGCTGGTATAATCCTTATTACGGCCTTCGCCAACGCAAACCTTCATATTCAGTTCAGATTTGCCCGCGTTTATAATATCCAGCCTGAAATCTGGGATATTTACTATCACATACCTGTCTTGAACAGGTTTATTTTTCCATCTCAGTCGTTCCAGATTAACCATTAAGATACGCCGGGTTTCCTCTTTACTAAAACCAGGCGCTTCATAACCCTCGGTTAAAGCTTTTTGCAGCGCTAAATATTGCGGGTCTTTAGGCTGTATACTATCCAGGTAAGCCTTAAAACTGGCCGCCTTAAAAATTCGGTACATTGATGCACTATCGGGGCGTTTGGTTTGGGTAAAATATCTTGAGAACACCTTTCGTGGATTAATAAGTCCAAACTGTATATCATTAGAGTAATTGATAAGGGAATTAGCCAGCATAATTTCCAGCACAGCCATATCATGGTAAGCTTCGCTTATTTTCTTTATAGCTTTGGGCCGATAAAATTTGTTAAGCAACGTATCAATCTCAGCAGTTTGAAACATCTTAGGGTTAAGTCCATGCCGTTCAGCCGCTTGATAAGTGCTGATAACTGATCGTATGTCATCATTAGCCAAATGGTCCATTAGCAAAACCGGATCGTAATCATGCGCCGCATAGTAAGCTGTAATAATTGCTGCATTATTTATCTTTGATTTTTGCAGTTCCAGTTCTTTTTGAAACACTACGGCAAAGCTATCCGGTACGGCATCCTTTAAAACCTTGTTCTTGCTTTTTGAGTACAGAACTTTGGCCATATCAGAGCGCGGCTTTTTTTTACACCCCTGAAAAAGGAAAGAAAAGGATATAAGCAGCAGTAGTATAAAATTGAAGGTTGTTTTTAAGGAAGGTAAGTATCTTATAACCATGTGCAGAATTTTACACTTCATCTTATCAATGCATGTACCATAATTAACAAATGTCCGATTATAGCTGATGTAATGTTATAAGGCGATGGATATACAGTTAACAGTTGGTTATTTTATACATTAATATATCAATAACAGGGCAGTTACAATGAGTCAAAAGAAATTACCTGAAGTATGGCTAAGGGGGCCAGTAGCCGGCATCCCTGCGTTACTGCAGCCGGTTGCCCATGCTTTGTTACAGGCAAGGGAAGAAGTAAATGAAATGGTGATTGATTTGTCAGAAGATAAATTATGGCTTAGCCTGGCAGGCATGGCGTCGGTTGGTTTTCATTTGCAGCACCTTACCGGGGTATTGGATAGGTTGTTTACTTATGCTAACGGACAAATGCTGGATACAGATCAGTTATCTTACCTGGCTACGGAAGGAAATGTTGCAGATATTGATACTATTAAACTTATTGCAGCCTTTAACAAGCAGGTTGATTTGGCAATTGAACAGTTAAAGCAAACTAATGAGCAAGTTTTAACAGAAGTAAGAGGTGTAGGGCGTGCGCAAATGCCATCAACCGTTATTGGGCTATATGTACACGCCGCCGAACATACCATGCGACATACCGGGCAACTACTGGTTACCGTAAATTTTATAGCTAAATTGCCAGGGAAAAACCCAATCTAAGATCTTCCCATAGCAACAAGGCTTGATTATCTGCTATTTAATAAACAACAAT
>CAZZVY010000304.1:0-4139 GCA_964657585.1 uncultured Mucilaginibacter sp.
AAACCGATAAAGACAAGCAGGCTGCGGATAAGCAAAACGCTGATAAACAGCAGGCGGATAAAGACCAGCTGCAAAAGGAACAGGAAAAGCTTAATCAGGAATTTAAGGATATTGAAAAAGAAATGGACGAACTGAAAAAACAGGACGACCAATTGGAAGAAAAAAGTAATTTTGAAAACCCGCAGGGCGACAAGCAAAGTGTAGAGCAGGATATGCAGGATAGTAAGGAAAATATCCAGAAAGATAACAAGCAAAAGGCATCAAAATCGCAAAAACAGGCATCGCAAAAAATGCAGAAGATGGCGCAAAAGATGCAGCAGGACAAGGACGAAAGCGAGCAGGAGCAAAACGCAGTTGATGAGCAGCAATTACGCGAATTGTTAAAAAATTTGGTAAATAGCTCGTTTGAACAGGAGCGGGTAATGCAAACCTTAAAAACCACCAGCCCTAATGACCCGAACTATATTACCTTGGCGCAAAAACAAAAAGATATAAAAGATAACTTAAAGACGGCGGAAGATACATTATATGCGATAAGTAGGCGTATACCGCAAATACAATCTACCGTTAACAAGGAGATAGCGAGTATTAACGATCATATTGATAAGGCGCTGGAAAGCCTGGGCGACCGCCGTACTGCCGAAGCCAACCGCGACCAGCAATACACCATGACCAGTATGAACAACCTGGCCCTGATGCTAAGCGACGCTAAGGACCAGTTAGAAAACTCGATGAAGAATGCCAAAAGCGGCAAAGGAAAAAGTAAAAAGCAGCAAAAGCAGCAACAATCTATGCAGCAGCTAAGCAAAATGCAGCAACAGCTAAATCAAAATATGCAGCAAATGCGCGATCAGCTGCAGCAAGAGCAGCAAAAGGGAAGTAACCAGGGGCAAAGCCAGCACCAGAATATAAGCGAACAGTTAGCACGTATGGCCAGGGCGCAGCAGGATATACGCCAGCAACTGCAGCAGATTAATCAGCAGGACAATAAAGACGGCAAAAGCAGCCTTGGCGACCTGGACAAAATTGCCAAACAAATGGAACAAAACGAGAATGATCTCGTAAACAGGAGGATTACTGATGAATCGTTAAAGCGGCAGCAGCAGATACAAGTGAAACTGCTGGAGGCTGAAAAGGCAGAGCAGCAGCGTGACGAGGATAGCAAACGGGAAAGTAATGCCGGCAAGGACGTACCTCCAGGATATATAAAGGCGCTGCAGAACTACCAGCAGGCAAAAGCAAAACAAACCGAGCAAATAAAAACAGTGCCCGCAGCGTTAAACTTATATTATAAACAAAAAATAAAATCATACTTTGACCAAATCAATGCAAAATAATATGCAAGCATCTAATTATCCACTTCCTGAGTTATTTACCCTGCAGCTACCATCGCGGCGGGATAGTATTACACAGCTGGAGCTTTTAATTGAGGATATAGCTGATAAATTTCAGATTGCGGAAGATACGTTTGCTAACATGATGACCTGCCTTAACGAGGCTGTAAATAACGCCATTGTACACGGCAACCATGAAGACCCCAATAAAAAAGTTATAGTTAATGCCGAAATAGACGGCCGCCGTATTGTATGGACCGTAACAGATGAGGGTACAGGTTTTGACCCTGATAAGATACCTGACCCAACCGCTGCCGAAAATTTAGAAAACTTGTCAGGCAGGGGGGTATTTATTATTAAACACCTGGCTGATCAATGCATATTTAACGGCACCGGTAACGAGATTGAGCTACACTTCAAATTTTAATGCCAGCCATCCGCTTTTTTGAAGAAGATATAAAATTTAAGCCGAAAAATAAATCAGCCCTTCGCCAATGGATAAAGGAAACTATCATGGCGGAGGGCTTTGTGTTAAAAGAACTTAACTACATCTTTTGTTCGGATGCGTACCTGCTGAACCTCAACCGCGAATATCTTAACCACAACACTTATACCGATATTATTACCTTTGATAATTCAGAAATAGCAAAAACCGTTATTGGCGATATCTTTATTTCCACCGAGCGTGTAAAAGAAAATGCAAATAAATTTAACTTACCCGAAATTAACGAACTGCACCGGGTAATGATACATGGCGCCCTGCACCTGCTGGGTTATAAAGACAAAACAAAAACAAGTAAAAACTTAATGACACAGATGGAAGATAAGTACCTGAATCAAAGAACTTTTTAAACATCTGTTATTTTTTCCTACCTTCACACCGTAACCTTTTTAAATTAATTATTATGAAAATACTTTTTGTTTTTTTAGCGCTGTTATTTGCAGTTGCGCCAAGTTCGGTTTACGAATTTAAACTAACGAATATTGATGGTAAAGCCTTTGATCTGAAAAAGTTTAAAGGAAAAAAGATACTTATAGTTAATACCGCATCAAAATGCGGCTTCACACCACAATATACCGACCTGCAAAAACTTTATGATACCTACAAAGACAAAGGCTTAGTAGTGGTTGGTTTCCCGGCCAATAACTTTGGCGGACAAGAACCCGGCAGCAACCAGGACATTAAAACCTTTTGCCATGACAATTTTGCGGTTACTTTCCCTATGAGCGGCAAGGTAAGCGTGAAAGGGCTGGATATTGATCCGTTGTTCCAGTATTTAACTACCGCTGAAAACCCTGATTTTACAGGTGAGATCAAATGGAACTTTGAAAAATTCTTGATTGATGAGAATGGCAAACTGATCCATCGTTTCCGCTCGGCAGTAAAACCTATGTCAGAGGAAATTACAAAGTATCTTTGATAACTTGGGGCATATTTTTTTAAGACATAGTGGTCAAAATGGTTGATAATCCTATATAAGTATTTGACTGATAATTATTAGAACAGGCTAATTGAAATTACTTTCAATTAACTTTCTTCGTTTACGGAAAAAGAAAAAAACGCGTGCTGGGCCGTGGCAGCCTTGAGGTTAATTACATTGAAATATTATGATTAATTTATCGACATCTGCAAATTTATTTTGCGATACTCTTTAAGATAAAATAACGTTATTTGAGTAATGAAATTTTTATCGGTATTGCTTATTGGCTGCGTTTTATTCCTTTCCTCGTTTTCGGGGATGGTGAAGAGGTCGCCTGCATCTGCTAAAATGGATTGCTGCAAAGAGATGGCCGGAAAAGACACCTGCCATCACAAGCCAGCGAAAGATGCAGCCGGTGGCTGCAACAATCAAAGCTGTGCCATGTTATTCTCCTGCGGCGTTTGCGGGTTTTTTCCAGTAGTCACGTTAACCTTACCGTCCAACTTTTCATTTTTATTAGAGAAACCAGTTCCTCTTTATAAAACCGGTGATGTATCCGATTATCATAAAGCCGACTGGAAACCGCCAAAGCGTGTTATGATTTGAACAGCCTAAACCGCTGCACCGTATTTATGAGTTAAATTTAAAAAGATCAAAAAATGAAAAAGATAATGTTAAGCATGTTGGCAATCGCATTTGCCGCAACTTCTGTAATGGCAAACATTCATGCACCTGTTAAAAAAGCGAAAGCTAAACAGGCAACCTGTACCAGCTGCCCTAAAGGACAGAAATGTGCTAATACAACTTGCACAAAAGCCGATTGCTGTAAATAAGCGGTAATTTATAATGGAAAGCCTCTCATCATTTAGGTGAGGGGCTTTTATTTGCATTTAGTATCGTTTTAATACTATGTAGTTACCGATAGTTACAACGATTTATAAGTAACCTAAAAATGAGGAACAAAAGATGATTTGGGAACCAAAATGCAACAGATTATCAGTTATTTATATCGTTACTTTCCGATACAGAACTTACTGAATATATTATCAAGCAAGTCATCCGTAGTTACGGAACCGGTTATCTCGCCAAGGTAATGCAGTGCTTGTTTAATATCTAAGGCTAAAAAGTCAGAGGTTACCTTGCTTTTTATGCCATGCAGCACACGGGTTAATGCTAATTCTGTTTTTTGCAAGGCTTCGAGATGGCGGATATTAGTAATAAGGGTTTCATCCCCGTATGGCTGGCCTTTTACCGTTTTCTGATAGATCAATTGTTTTAGCTCATCAATATGCTGTTTTTCTTTGGCTGATACTTTCAACAGTGTGGCGTTTTCAGGAAGCGGCAGATTTATAGTAGCAGTTGCAAGCAAAAGGTCGGTTTTATT
>CAZZVY010000305.1:0-4139 GCA_964657585.1 uncultured Mucilaginibacter sp.
GTACAATTTTAATATCGATGTACACACTTTACCTTCAGGAACCAATTGCATATCATCAAGCACCTGGCTGCATAAGCTGTAGGTTAATGTACCTACACGTTTAACCGCGGCCCCATCTACAAACCGGTTGATCTGGCTTAATGATACGGGGCCGCCTTGTTTCAAGGCCTCAAACATTGATGGAGCGCCCTCGGGCTCCACACCTAAAACCAGTATACCTGGATTTTGCTGTTTCAGGTAACTGCCTGCGCCTGCTGTCAGTCCCCCGCCGCCTACCGGAAAAATTACCGCATCAACATCAGGTAAGTCTTCCATTATTTCCATTCCTGCAGTGGCTTGCCCTTCCATTACCCGGTAATCATCAAACGGGGGGATAAAGGTCATTTCGTGCGCCTCTGTATAAGCCAGGGCTTCCAGCAAACAATCGTCAAAGGTATCGCCGGTCAAAATGATCTCTATATTGCCATTGCCGAACATTTCGGTCTGCATCACCTTTTGTTTAGGGGTTATTTCCGGCATAAAGATCACGCCTTTAATGCCCAGTTTTTTGCACGAATATGCTACGCCCTGTGCATGGTTGCCCGCGCTGGCGCAAACCACCCCGTTAGCCAGCTTTTCAGAAGCTAACTGGCTTATCATATTATAGGCCCCGCGCAATTTGTAGGAGCGCACTACTTGCAGGTCCTCACGCTTTAAGTAAACCTTACAATCGTATCTGTCAGAGAGGCGCTGGTTAAATTCAAGCGGGGTATGTTTTACCACACCATTTAAACGCAATTTAGCCGATTTGAAATCAAGCAGAGTTTTAGTTTCAGTATCCATTATGCTTGTTTTACCAGGCGTTGTGCCACCAGTCCACGCAGGTCGTCATCGTTAATATCCAGCTTGCCGTCGGCCAGGGTTAAAAAGTTTTTGTAGGTATCATCCAGTTGGGCCTTATCCATAATAAAACCTAAACGTTCTAAATGAAACTTAAGGGCATGCCGGCCGCTGCGGGCAGTCAATACAATACTTGCGCTTGGGAAACCTACATCTTCCGGGCGTAAAATCTCATAATTTTCGCGGTTCTTTAAAAAGCCGTCCTGGTGTATGCCTGAACTGTGCGCAAAGGCATTTGCTCCTACTATAGCCTTGTTAGGCTGTACCGGCATACGCATCTGGTGACTTACCATGCGGCTTATCTCGTAAAAGTTTTTTGAATTAATGCCAGTATTCAGGCCAAGTATTTTGTGTGTCTTCAAAATCATCACTACTTCCTCAATGGATGTATTGCCTGCACGTTCACCAATACCGTTAATGGTTCCTTCAATTTGTCGGGCGCCATTCTGTAAACCGGCTATGGAATTGGCGGTAGCTAACCCTAAATCGTTATGGCAGTGTACAGAAATAATTGCTTTGTCGATGTTCTTTACGTTCTCTTTAAGATACTTGATCTTCGCACCATATTGATCTGGCAGGCAATAGCCGTTAGTATCAGGTATATTTACTACAGTGGCCCCGGCAGCAATTACCGCTTCAACCATTTGCGCCAGAAATACCACATCGGCGCGGCCAGCGTCTTCGGCGTAAAATTCAATGTCTTCTACAAATTTTTTCGCATATTTTACCGCTTCTACGCCCCGGGCTAAAATATCCTCGCGGGTACTGTTAAATTTGTATTTGATATGCTGATCAGATGAACCGATACCGGTATGTATACGCGGATGCCTGGCATATTTTAACGATTCGGCCGCTACATCAATATCCATTTTATTGGCACGGGTTAAAGCACAAACAGTTGGGTTTTTTACAGCCTTTGATATCTCTACCACGCTCATAAAGTCACCCGGACTGGATACCGGGAAGCCTGCCTCAATAATATCCACGCCCAGCAGTTCCAGCTCGCGGGCAATCTCTATCTTTTCAGGTGTTGTAAGCTGGCAGCCGGGCACCTGTTCACCATCGCGAAGCGTGGTGTCAAATACGTATACGCGGTTTGGATCGTGCATGTTATTTAGTTTTGAGATGTTAGATATAAGATTTGGGACTATGCCTCTTTGTCAAATATCAATCATCGGTTATTTCTGTTTTTTTATTTTCTTGTATCCTGATTCTTACCCTTGAAGCTAAACCTCGCGAATAGCAATAAATCTTAGTCTCTTATAATCGGCATACCATTCGCCGTTATTGTTATAATAAGGTTCCAGTATATCTGTAATTTCTTCCAGTATCTGCCCTAATTCCTCGTCAGGGATGTTTTTGAAAAACGTAGACCCGAACATTTGCAGCCATTTGGCAACACCCTGTCTCCCGTCTTGCAATAGCGTAGGCCGATCGAAATGTGCAGTAAATGTAACTCTAAAACCAGCAGCTTCCAATTTGGCCGCATATTCCGCAGTCGAAGGAAAATACCAGGGATTATTAGCCTGGTTAGCGCCATAGCCATATTTATTCAACACTTTGTTAGTTGCAGCTATTATTTGGGCCATATTGCCTTTGCCGCCCATTTCGGCCACAAACCGGCCGCCGCGTTTTAGGCATTTATAAATGTTTTTAGTTAAGGCGTCGGCATCCTTTATCCAATGCAGGGTAGCATTGCTGAAAACAGCGTCAAAGGGTTCATCAAACTGATAATTGATGCCATCAGCCAATACAAACTTTAAGTCGGGATAGGCAGCCCTGGCTTTCGCTATCATTTCCGGCGATGCATCGGCACCTATTACATCCGCGCCCTGCGCCTTGATCTGACTGGTGAGGTAACCGGTGCCGCAACCCAGGTCGAGCATACGCTCACCGGGTTTTACATTAAGCAATTCCAATACATCTTCCCCGTATTGAAATACGAAGGAGTGTTTTGAATCATACAGATCTGCGTTCCATTTCATAGCCCCGTTTACATCCTCCCCTAAGGGAGGACTTCATTTTTATTAGTTAAATTATCAACATAACATCCATCCCCTCCCCATAAGGAGCCGGGAAGGCTACAAATACTCCAGCACTTTAGCACCCATTGCCTTAGTACCTAATATCTTACCTTTATCGGTATTAACGTCAGCAATATCGCCGGTGCGGTAGCCGCCTTTCAATACTTTATCAACAGCACCGGTTATTTGCCTGGCTTCATCCTGCAGGCCGAAGCTGATCTCTAACATCAGCGCTACCGATAGGATGGAGGCTAACGGATTTGCTTTGTCCAGCCCGGCAATATCATGTGCAGAACCATGGATAGGTTCAAAGAAACCAGTACCATCGCCAACTGATGCTGATGCAAGCATACCCATTGAACCTGCTATCTGTGATGCTTCGTCGGTCAGTATATCTCCAAAAAGATTGGCGGTTAATACTACATCAAACTTTTTAGGGTTCTTTACCAGCTGCATGGCTGCGTTGTCTATAAACATGTGTTCTGTTTCCACATCAGGGTATTGCCGTGCCAGTTCCTGTACTACTTCGCGCCATAGGCGTGATGATTCCAGTACGTTGGCCTTATCTACCGAGCATAATCTTTTACTGCGCACACGGGCTGCTTCATAGGCTTTACGTGCAATACGCTCTACCTCGTAACGGTGATAGATCATCAGGTCTGATGCGGTGTTGCGGTCCTCACTGCGTTTCTTTTCACCGAAGTAAACATCCCCGGTCAGTTCACGGAAGAACAGGATGTCGGTGCCTTTTAAAACCTCGGGTTTCAGGCTTGATGCATCCAGCAGTTCATCAAACAGCATAATAGGACGCAGATTAGCATATAAACCCAGTTCCTTGCGGATCTTTAATAAGCCCTGCTCCGGGCGTACCTTGGCCGACGGGTCATTATCATATTTGATATGCCCGATAGCACCAAACAGTATGGCATCACTGGCTTTAGCCTTGGCTAAAGTTTCATCAGGCAAAGGGCTGCCAGTTGCCTCAATACCCGCATGGCCCATTAAGGCTTCGTCATAAGTAAATTCATGACCGAATTGTTCAGCTATCTTTTCCAATACAGCCTTGCCCCAGGCGGTTACTTCCGGGCCAATCCCATCACCAGGTATTACTAATATGTGTTTTTTGATCCCCATTTTATTCTTATTATCAGGTCAAACTTGTTTCGGCAACTCATTTGCAAAGTGGTCATCATGTTTGCGACATGTCCAGTAAGGTGCTGAAACAAGTTCAGTATG
>CAZZVY010000306.1:0-4125 GCA_964657585.1 uncultured Mucilaginibacter sp.
CCCATCGGTTCCGCCTGTAGTAAAGACCGACCGGGTAGACTTTCCAAAGGACGCTTTAGCACATCTGTACGTAGCTGCGGAGGGAAAAACGCCGGCTTTTTGTTTGGTGCGTGGCGATATGGCAGACTGGTATGCAAAAAAGAAGCCTCAGGATCTGATCATCAGGATCGGCAACTGGCTACGTGACGCGGCAAACGGCGACCTTACACTTAACGGAGGGCAATTTGACCCGATGCGTTATGAAGCTTACTCCGGTAAACTGGTCTATGATTATGATCAATTTGCAGGTTTGGTTCAAAAAAATCAATCTTTGCCCGGTGAAGCAAACTTTGCCATGGCCATTTTTAAAAGGACAGCAAGCAGCACCTACCAGGTTCACAAGATTGTTAATGCAGAAAATGCCGAAGAAACGGTAAAACATTTAGCTGAAGCGTTCAAAAAAGAAGAAGATGGTGTTAGAACCACCCATTACCACATTGGCTATATTGCCTGGAGTGCTTCAGATGAACCTATCGCAACCTATCAAATCGAAGCACCTAATAACTGGCAGCAATTAATGACGTATGCGTCTAAATATGGGATCGACATAGCCCCTTTAAGCCGGTACATCGCTGCAGAAGACTGCAGCCATTTTAAAGGTATCGTCGTGATGATCGGTATCAAAAGGCCGGCGCAGGTCATTGGCTTCAGCGGCTCCATTGAATTTTCGAACCATGTTATTGTGGTAGATGAATCCGACAAAGTCGAGGGCATACTGAACGGAGAGGTCGCCGTACTTCAATATATCCATAACCAGCCGCTCACGCTTCAACTGGCACGAAAGATATCGGGTGTGGAATATGTTCCTGCGGGTATTAATTTAGCTGTAGGTTGCGGCGCCCTGGGATCAAAGATACTTTCACACCTGGGTCGTAGTGGTTACGTAAACTTTATTTTGATCGATAAGGAAAAGCTATCCGCTCACAATTTGGCAAGGCATGCTTTATTAAGCAATCATATTGGCAGGAATAAAGCGGAGGCACTTGCCGACGAAATTAAAAAATTATACCCTGCGGATTCTTTTTTAATGACAGGTATTTCTTCGCACCTAGACCCAACCCTATCGGACGAAGTCAGTAACAGCTTTAAATGGATCTTCGATTTTACAGCATCTGAAAGCTTTTTTAATACGCTTGTTAAAGCTGATCAATTAACTGGCCCTAATATTTGCAGGGTGTTGATTTCTGATCACGGCCAGATGGGTGTAACTATGCTTGGAGGGTGCCAACCGCAATCCACGCATCGATGACCTGCAGATCAGCCTTGTTGCCGCTTACAAAACCGATGCCTGGGTAACTGACTGGTTAAACCGCGAGGCTGACCAATCCCAATCAAAAGACGTAGCGCTCAATATCGGAGTTGGCTGTAATTCCGAAACAACCGTGGTTGCTGATGACCTGATCTCCCTGCATGCCAGTTATGCCAGCATGATCATTAAAAAGGAAATGGAAAATACGGACCACCCCGGTAAGCTATTTTTAAGCCGTGTCGGGCAGGATGGTCCGGCAATGATTCAAACCAATTTTATTGCTGTTGCACCATTGGTGCTGTACCGTACCATGAACGAAAGTATATGGGAGATCCGGTATGTAAAGACCGTGATCGATACGATGAAAAGTCAAATGGGCTTGAAGATGCCTAATGAAACAGGCGGTGTATTGATAGGCTCGGTAAACTACAGCACACATACGATCCACGTAATGGATATCATTACGGAACCGGCTGACAGTACTTCAAGTGATGTATATTTTTTGAGGGGCATTGAAGATCTACCGGAACAGGTTCTGCAAATTACTCAAAATACGGGCGGGCAATTAGGTTATGTCGGCGAGTGGCATACTCATCCATTCGGGCCAAACCGATTAAGCCCGACAGATATGCGGTCGGTTTCCTCTTTCAAAAAAGATTTCGAGATCCAGGATGTACCGCTGCCTGTTTTTCTAACTGTAGTTACCCCGGATTTCTTACTACCTTATGTATTTTAGAAATGAAGAAAGATAAAATAAGCAAGGAAAAAACCCTTAAAGAAAAGAATAATAAACAGTTGTGGGTCTTTTTCGCTATAAACCTTATTGCATTTTTGGTGATGGTATTTGCCTTTCCGTTTAATACTGGCGATAAAGATTTAAAAGATATCCTCATGACTAAGGGTATTTGGCTTATTGTTTCGCCCCTAATTTTATTTGTACTTAACGGGCTGGTTTCCGCCGATCAAAAAGCAACACTGGTTTATTGGCGGCTCAAACATGCATTACCTGGTTGCAGGGCTTTCAGCTACTATATTGCAAGAGATAACCGGGTAAATATTAATAACTTAAGAAAATTACATGGCGAGTTCCCCGTCCGTCCGGCTGAACAAAACTCAAAATGGTATGCTATTTATAAAACATACAGCAAGGATAACGTCGTAAACAAAAGCCATCAGGATTTTTTATTGGCCCGTGACCTCTGCGCTTCATCATTTCTATTTTTGATCAGTTTAGCGATACCAACCCTGATATACAGTTCACACCCTTTGAAGTATGTATATATATTGGTATTAACATTACAATACTTTTTTCTGGTTATCACGGCCCGTAATTATGGGGCACGTTTTGTTTGCAATGTTTTAGCATTTGAGTCATTAAAATAATTAAGTTCAGTTCCAAATTATATTTTGATTTTTTTTAACAATGAAAATGACGAATGACCGATTAAACGCCATATATGATAGAACGCATGGATGTTGTCATATATGCCATAAAAAACTATCATTTATAAATTACGCTATTTACGGTGCAAAAGGTGCTTGGCACGTAGAGCATTCTAAAGCTAAAGCAAATGGTGGCACAAATCACTTGAACAATCTTTATGCCGCCTGCATAGCCTGCAACCTTGAAAAAGGCGTACTTCATACCAGTACCGTAAGGAGAAGAAATAATATTACAAGAGCGCCTCTAAGTAAAGCAAAAAAAGACCAGATCAGAAAAAACAACAGAGTTTGCGGCGGATTAGTTGGTTTTTTCGTTAGTGCTGCGCTCGGTGGAACGCCTTTAGCCATCGCCGCCTTTTCATTACTTGGTGCAAAAATTGGCCATGATAACCCGATAAAAAAGTAATCAAAATAAGATGTCAAGTAATTTTCTGAATATGCCAGATTTTGCCAGTGAAATTAACCGAAGCCTAGGCTTAAATTCGGGGGTTATGACCATGATTAAAGCGCAGGAGGAAATTAAAAGAAAAATGCAACCTTATTTAGGCTTTCAGAAGCAATTTAATAAAAGCGCTTATGGCATATCCCAATTGCTACGTGCAGGTGAGATTGCCGCCATACAAGGAGTTGCGAAATTCATCGAGTGGCAGCCTGGGTTTCAATTACCATCAGCTACCATGTCAGCCCTTACGCTTATACAAAAACAACAGGAGCAATTTGTTGGCCGCTGGGGGAATTTCAAGCAGTTAACGCAATCAGGTATTGCCAACGCACAAATGAGTAGTTTACAAATTGCTTTACAGGGCGTATCGGGCACGCTGGCACGTTTAGCCGCGACCCAACAACAATGGAGCTTGATCGATGAATTTGAAAATATTAACCGGGCAGCAATTGAACTAACTGAAAACAACACCTCGGATGTTTCTTTAACAGAAGAAGAAAGTATTGCTTTTAGCAGGTTAATCGAGCGAATATCTGCGTTCGTCATGCAAAATAAAAAATTTGCGAGATATGGGCTTATCCTGATAAATATCATTATCGCCATTGCAGCTATACACCAATATTATGATTTTTTAACCAAACCTGAATCAGTTTCAAAAGCTGATTTTGGCAAATTTGAACGACAAATTACAGCCGAGATACATGCAAAACTAATTGAACAGAAGGAACATCGCATCGTTGACCGCCGGTGTATGGTAAAGTTGAAGCCTAAATCTAAAAGTCTAACGTTAATCGTTTTAAAAAAGGATATCGATGTAATGGTGCTACAGTACAAGCATGAATGGGTTTATATCAGCTTTATCGACCACGCTGACAATATCACTGAAAGCGGTTGGGTATTAAAAAAATATCTTCGCAAACCATAAAAAAAGCCCTGTCCATATGTGCAGGGC
>CAZZVY010000307.1:0-4117 GCA_964657585.1 uncultured Mucilaginibacter sp.
TCAAATTCATGATAATCCGTGATCGATCCTTTAACTAGTTTCAAGTTCGGGTTTTGTGAGGGAGCTTTTTCCGGATCGCGGACCAAAGCGATCACTTTATGCCCTTCGTTAAGCACGGTCGAGACAAAGTGCCGCCCGGTTCTTCCGGCGGCACCAAATACAAGGTAAGTATATTTTGAATCCATCATTTTCCTTTTTCAGTTTGGATTGTGTCTATAATTTATTAACATTAAAATGCTTTACAGTGTACCAAAGTGAAACAATAAAATGGTATATGTTGATATCTTAAGTTACCCAAAAATACCCTGTAAAAGAAGCATTTACCTGTAACTTATGTTACAAAGCATCATAAGCCTACAAGTTTTTTTCTGATCCGGCTGAGCGAAGGCCGCTCAATACCGAGGTAAGAAGAAAGGTGGGTGAGCGAGATCCGGTTGAACAGCACGGGATATTCTTTCACGAAATCCAGGTAACGCTGTTCGGCAGAATCAAACTGGAAGCTTTCGATCCTGCGCTGCTGCTGCTTGAGCACTTCTTCGGCAACGAGCCTGCCATTGCGCTCGAAACTAACAAACCGGTCATAGCATTCACTGATATGTGCGTAGGGAACAGTAATAATTGTGGTGGGTTCCAGGCACTGAAAGTTATAGCGACTGGGCCGGCCTGCAAGTAAGGAAGGATAATCGGTTGCCCACTGTTGTTCTGCAACGAAAACGGTCGTGATATCATCACCCAGCGGATTAATATAATAACCTCTGATCAGTCCGCTGGTTACAAAGCCAAGCCAGTGGTTTCGTTTGCCGGCTTCGATAAAAAGCTCCTTTGGCTTTAAAGTATGCAAAGTAAAGCCACTTTGAAAATACTCCCACTCTTCGGTAGTAATTTTCTGGTTAAGCTGTATAATCACCTCGCGGTACAATTCAAAATCTTTCTGCATGCCAATACAAAGATCAAACAACGAAAACGGTTAGAGATATAGGCTAATGTAGTGTATTTGCAAAAACAAGATTATACTACCACCCATTTTTTAGGCGCAGCTATTTCCTATTTTGACACATCGGCGCGGGTTTCCCTGACATTCATACTAGTCAAACGTGTACTTTTTCTTACCAAGCTTTCTGGTTATCGTAGCATCAACACATTGAAACTACCGTAATAATAAGTTTTGAGAACTGATAAATAAGTTATAAGTTTGGTTCATGGAAGAGTTAACCAAAACGGAAGAGCGGATCATGCAGGTTTTCTGGGAGCTGAAAGCTGCATTTGTAAAGGACGTTATTGAGCAGCTTACTGAAGAACCTAAACCTCCCTATAACACAATTTCCTCTGTAGTTAGAATTTTAGAAAAAAAAGGATACTTGGGATTTAAAACCTATGGTAAAACCTACCAGTACTTTCCGCTCATTACTAAGACCGCTTATCGGAAACACTCTTTCAGTAAGTTATTGACTAATTATTTTGACGGCTCAAGTAAATCCCTTTTGTCGTTTATGGTAAAAGAGGAAGGGCTTTCAAAAGAAGATTTGGCAAGTATCCAGAAACTGATTAACAAAAAATAAATGGGAATCTATAGTTATCTAACAATTGCCAGTAGCTGTATTGCTGCCTGCTATTTGCTGTATTTTTTTATCTTTCGCAAGCTGACCTTTTTTTCACTAAACCGGTATTACTTGTTGCTTTCCATAGCTTTGAGCCTGCTCCTGCCACTTATACATATCCAGATAAAACAGGAAGCACCTTTAAGTAATTTCAGGAAAATTGTTCAGCCACTTCACCAGAGCCAGTTCGAACAAAGCGAAGACGGCTTAGGTGGAAAAGCGCTGTTAGCAACTGTTGACTGGACAGTAATTATTGCCGACGTTTACTGGACCGTTACTGCTGTTTTAATTTTCAGAGTATTATTCAGCCTGTTACGCATTATTTATAAGGGTTATCACAAAGGCATATTAAAAGATGATTATAGGGTGGTACATAATGACGATAGTGCTAATGCCTCCTTTTTCCATATCATATTTGTTAATGATCAGTACCTTTCTAATGCTGAAAGTGAGCAGATAATCTCACATGAAAAAGCACACATTAAATTAGGCCATTCTGTCGACAACGTTCTATTGGAATTTTTGAAAGCTGTGTTTTGGTTTAACCCTTTTATTTACCTGCTCTCAAACGCTTTACATACCCTGCATGAGTATGAAGTTGATCAGGCACTTGTGCAACGATATGAGCCAAAGGAGTATGCCTCTTTACTGGTAAAGCTTTCTGCCCCGAAGGCTGCCGGTTTGTTTAACAAGTTAAGTGCTTACAGCTTAAAAAGCAGGGTATCGATGCTGTTTAGAAAACCCTCCCTTGCAGGTTATAGGATAGTTTATTTATTGGTGCCCGTTTTATTTGTATTGCTTTTCGGAGGGTTTGCCGTCGACCGTGTTTCGGGTAAAGATGGTCTTAAAACGAATTTCATTTTGATCCTTGATGCCGGGCACGGCGGAGTAAACTCCGGGGCCAGGGCATTTGGGCTTTTAGAAAAAGACCTGGCATTGCAGCTCGTCAGGCATATAGAAACAGAAGCTAAAAAACATAACATCAGAACGATACTATCAAGAGAGGCTGATAAGATAGTGTACCTAAGAGACCGGATTAAGTTTCAGGGAAATGTATTCGTGTCTGTTCACCTCAATACCGCAGAGAAATCGATGGGTAACCCAAGCGGAATTGAAGTGCTGGTCAACAAAAATGCTGCTTACAATTCTTCCGTGCGCCTGGCCAATTCTTTTCTTCAGTCATTTGGAGAATTGCAAGGTATCAAAACCGATCACCATCTATATGACAGAGGCGTTTATGTGCTTAGGGAAAATAAACTTCCGGCAGTATTACTGGAAATGGGTTATATATCTAACAAGGAAGATCTTGAATTTATTACAAACGCTGAAAACCAAAAGAAAGTAGCCATAACGTTTATCCAGGCCATCGAACAGTATAGGGATGCGCTTAAATAAAAAATTCCCAGGACAAAGAACCTATCTAATAAAACCACGTTATGAAGGCAATTTTATTGACCTTATTACTACTGCTTTGCCTTTTTGGATGGGGTCAAACGCCTGATTTCAATAAAGTATCTATTACCGGAACCGTTGTTTACGGGGACAGTAGCCTTGCACTTGCCGGAGCCTCCTGTCATTTGATATCTACCAATACACCAGCCCTGAACCGCGTAACTGTTACAGACAAAGAAGGAAAATTCACTTTTCTTAATGTCAAGGCAGGTAGATATTCGGTAGCAGTGACACATGTGGGATATGAGGAATATAGAATGGGAAAAATAGTACTTGGCAACGAAAGCCTCCAATTAAAATTAGACGTCATCAAGTTAAAGCCGAGATCGAACCAGTTAAAAGAAGTTTTGATCGAAGCCGCGCCAAAAGCATATGTTGAGCAAAGGATCGACCGGACAGTAATTAATGTAGGAGCGCTGATTGCCAATACCGGAACTAATGCAGCAGACGTATTAAATAATGCACCGGCAGTTGAGGTAACGGATGAAGGGGTCAGCCTGGGTGGCAAACCTTCTGTAACCATTTATATAGACGGCAAGCAGACTTTTCTTGACGGAAAAGACCTGGTTACCTATCTAAGGTCTCTGCCTTCAAGCACGCTGGCCCAACTGGAACTCATGCCGAACCCGCCTGCAAAGTATCACGTGAACGGAAATGCGGGTGTTATCAATATCATCACCAAAAAGACAATAGTTAAAGGTTTTAACAGTAATGTTTCCCTTTCTCACGGCCAGGGGAATTATGGTAAATCCAGTTACAGTGCTAATCTTAACTATAAAACAGGAAACTTAAACCTGTTTGCCAGTGCCGGGTATTCATCGGTCCACAACTACTACCTCGTTCAAAGGAACAGGTTACTTTTTTCCAGTGATCCAGGCGAAGTGAACCAGGTTCTTCAACATAACTTTGAAACCAGCGACCAGAAAAGTATTTATTACAAATTTGGAATGGATTATGGGATCAGCAAACGCAGCATACTGCAGTTTGCTACTGACGGCTTTTCAGGTCCTTACTTAGAGAAAGGAGATTACAAACTTCAGTTCATAAAAAATCTTCCCGATTCCACA
>CAZZVY010000308.1:0-4114 GCA_964657585.1 uncultured Mucilaginibacter sp.
AATGATGAGGGCAGTTCATCGGCTTTAAAAAAAACTCCTCTCCTTCCTGCGGTGTCTTAATTGGTTGAAAGCTATCCTTGCCATACTTTTCATAGTGGCCCGATGTTACATACAGGTTTTTATGCCCTATGTGCGGGGTAACCACCTGCTCATAACCGGCTTTTACCTGCGCCTTTTGCATAAAGTTAACCAGGCGTTCGCGCAGGGCTGCGCCTTTTGGCAGCCATAATGGCAAGCCCATCCCTACTTTGTCTGAAAAGGCAAACAGTTCCAGCTCTTTACCTAATTTACGGTGATCTCGCTTTTTGGCCTCCTCTATCATGTGCAGGTATTCAGTCAGCTCACTTTGTTTAGGGTAAGTAACGCCGTAAATACGTATCAGCTGTTTGCGGGTCTCATCACCGCGCCAGTAGGCACCCGCAACGTTCATTATCTTTACCGCTTTAATAAAGCCGGTATTGGGTATGTGAGGGCCGCGGCATAAGTCGGTAAATTTACCCTGGGTATAAAAAGTAATGGCACCATCGGACAGGTCTTTGATCAGGTCAAGCTTGTATTCGTCGCCTTTTTCTGTAAAATATTCAACAGCATCGGCTTTGCTTACCGGTTTGCGGATATACTCAGCTTTGGCCTTAGCCAGTTCCAGCATCTTATCCTCTACCTTTTTAAAATCATCCTGGGTAAAAACGCGGTCGCCAAAATCCACATCATAATAAAACCCGGTTTCAATAGCCGGGCCTATGCCAAACTTTGTGCCGGGGTACAAAGCTTCCAAAGCCTCGGCCAGTAAGTGTGCCGATGAATGCCAGAAGGTTGATTTACCCTGCGCATCGTTCCACGTAAGCAGTTTAATGTTTGCGTCATGCTCTAAAGGCCGTGATGCATCCCATACCTGGCCATCAACTTCGGCAGCCAACACGTTACGGCCCAGGCCCTCTGAAATGGATACTGCAATTTGCGCGGGAGTTATTCCCTTATCGTACTGACGAACGGAACCATCAGGAAGTGTAATATTAATCATCTACAACTATGATTTGAAGCCCCTCTCTAAATCTCTCCCCGGGAGGGATAAACTTTCACGAAATGCCTCTGTTTAAAATTTTATGTTAGTTGATCACCTACATGCGCGATCTTTTCTTTATTAAGTGCAAATCTAAAGAAATTTTAACAGCTTGCCATGCCGTAAGCAAAACCCTGCAAGAAGTATTGCAGGGCTTAAAAGCCTTATAGAACCGTACCTAAATAGCAGCGGCCACGTAATACGTGGCCGGCAACTATTCTCAACTAACTATTAAACTGATCTTTAATAATAACTGGCAGTGTTTAGATTCTTGTTATTTTGCTACTTCCGGCTTCCGCCGCCTAAAGCAACACCTATGGTAACACCAAAGTACTTAGTGCCGCCCCCTGCTACGTCATAATCGGCCGCTACCCTTAAATGGCCATACTCAAAACCTACTCGGGGGAAAAAACCAAAATTAGTGCCGGTCTGAACAACTGCAACTGTGGAATTGACAGACTCCTGTGTAAAAAATCCAAGTCCGCCCCCCACAAAAGGCCTGAACCCTGTTTTCATCAAATAATAATCGCCGGTAAAGGTATAGGACACCAGCGCCGCGCCGCTATTGCCGCCTGAAGTATTTTGGTAAAGTAAGGCTGCGGCATCTAACCGTAGGCCCAAAGCAAGATCATCAGACAAACGGTAATGCGGCTCGATAATAAAAGTGGCCCCGCCCTTAGCCGTTCCTGATGTTGGCCCGGCATAGCCGAGGTCGATATCAACCTTAAAATTTTTGTAAGTGGTTGATTGTGCATTTGCTAAAAAAGCAAACCCGGTTAGCGCAATTAGTAATGATAGTTTTTTCATGCTTGGTTTTAATTTGGGGTTTATAATTGAATAATAAATGCGATATTATAGCCTGTAATTTTGGTTGTTAACTCCATATTAAACTGCCGTGCCTTATTCAAAGCAGCGTTATGTATTATTATTAAATTAACATTACCTAATTGTTTTACAGGTATTTATAATTTGCATACAAGATAAGTTCAAATACTTATCAGCATTGTAGTATTATGTAAGGCGCAGGAAATACTTGACGATACAGCGTATTTACTTGACGAACAAACAAGTGAATTTTACCAATAATTATGGACATAACTAACCTATAGTTAAACGGGCTAAACCTCATAAGTATCTTATAAATAAAAAGCATTGACTAATTCTATAAACTATTGATCTGCTGCTTGCAATTACTGCAATAGCCTGCTGAAGGGCTGTGTTTAATGCTTTTGTATGCCCCAAGTGCACCGGTTAAGCAAAAAGGAAAAGCAATTATATAACTGTAAAATGATTGTGATAACGCAGGTATAAGCAACCCTAAACCGGTTATGGACATCCCCAGGGCAAACAACAGATCAACCGACGGACGTAAAACAGTAATATGTTCCCCTTGACAATAAGGGCATTGTGCCAACGTTTTCATATAATATACTTTTTAAATTGATCTGAGTACTGCTATGATCAGGCGTTTTTGCCCTGGGTGGAAATAACTGTAAAGTCGGCCTTGAACATTTCCTTTACTACCGTAAACATAAAAATAGGTCCGTAATACATATAACGTTTCCACATACGTTTAGGCTCTTTGCAAAGCCTGATGAACCACTCTAAACCCAGGTTTATCCATACATCCTTTGGCCTTTGTACTGTACCAGCATAAAAGTCAAATACAGCCCCTATGGAACATATAATTTTTGCGTTGATCTGGCTTTTATGTGCCTCAACCCATTTTTCCTGTTTAGGGGCAGTCATGCCAACAAACAATACATCGGGGTTGCAGGCATTTATCCTTTGGATCATTTCCTGATTTTCAGTTTCTGAAAATTCCTTTTTGAACGGCGGCGAATAATAGCCGGAACTGATATCGGGATATTCGCGGCCCAGGCGTGTATTTATTTTTTTTAATGTTTTTTCCGCCGAACCTAAATAAAAGCAGGTACCCGAGTTTTTGTTTAATTTAGATAGCAGGAAACGATGAAGATCATCTCCCGATATTTTTTTTGCAGTTATGCCCAGGGTAGATCGCAATGCCATAACTATGCCTACGCCATCGGGTAATAAAATATCAGAATTTAACAGCGCAGACTTAAATTGCTGATCTTGTTCGGCAATACAAAAAGAATACTGATTAATGGTATTAATAACCGTTTTGCCTGTAAACGATAATTGGATCAAATCACCGCAAAATACTTTATACCCACTGAATATGTTCCTGGCGATGTCCATTTAAATTATTTGATACACCATCTCTATAGTATCAATTATCTAAAATAAGTTTGCTTGATATACAAGTATGTTAATTTATACAAGAGATGCTATATACTTGACGAAGCGACTTAATTACTTGATTATTAGATTAACACTTAATTATTCATAGACCCATCTCTCCAGGTAATCATATCCCTCAAATGACGATTTATAAGAAGGCAATTCATCGGGATGGTTTGCAGCATATAACAGGTTACCGGCAACAGCGGGCAGCGTTTTATCAGAGATTATTTACAATAATTCGGTTAACCATTAATTAACAAAACCGATAGCAGTGCAGCCTTAAAACTTTACCTGTTATATATACAGCTCTAAATACTTGATGATTTGTCTTACTTCCTTGACGTAATGAAACTGAGACTTGAAATAATGATTGTAACTTGGTACTATAAATGTTTGCGATGAACTCTGCCCTCTTCCGGATACCGCTTAGATATAAGCTATTGTATGTGTTTATATGGATGGCCTTTTCCTTTTTTTTATTGTTTTTAAATTACGACTACGCCGAACCTGTAATACCGCAATGGATAGGAAATATGATAGTGATAAGCCTGGCGCTGCCCGCCTGCTATTACGCTGCTTTCAATATTTTACCGGTGCATCTCTATGCAAGAAGGATAAAATCTTTTATAGGTTATACTTTACTGCTGGCATTTGTAAATTCGCTTGTTAGCTATGTTATAACCATGTTCATCTATCATTTGATGACAGGGTTACCCATGTACCGAAACCTTGTTATCTGGACCACATTAAATCTGTCGCTTTTTTTAGTAAACGTTGTATTAATAG
>CAZZVY010000309.1:0-4068 GCA_964657585.1 uncultured Mucilaginibacter sp.
GCAAACAAGTTCACAGCCTATTTCACTGGATGCAATTGACCAGATCCAGGTAGATATAGCTCCTTATGACGTACGCCAGGGCAACTTTACCGGTGCCGGTATCAATACGGTAGTTAAATCAGGCACTAACCAGGTTAAAGGGACTGTGTATGATTACATCCGCAGCACAGGTTTAACTGGGTACCACACTGCAACAAACGATATTGTGATAACACCGTTTACCTACCGTTCAACCGGTGTGGCTGTAGGCGGACCTATCATCAAAAACAAACTATTTTTATTTTTATCAGGCGAGCAGGAACGCATTAGTGCGCCAGCTACCAGTTATACGGCTTCAGGCAGCAGCGGCAGCGGGGGCAGCGTATCGCAAGTATCAGGTTCAACGCTTGATGCCATTTCCAGTTATTTGAAAACAACTTACGGTTATGATCCGGGCCCGTACCAGGGTTATAACTATACTACTTACAGTGATAAGGTAACTGCAAAATTAGACTGGAATATAGACAGCCATAATACCTTAAGCGCAAAGTATTTTTATTTAAAATCCTATAAAGATCAGCCAGCCAGTAACTCTGGTATCACAAATGGCGGTGTTGGCTTTGGCACTACCCGCGCGCCAGGTGTTACCACATTGCCCTTCTACGCTTCCGGCTATCGGATAAATAACAATTTTAACATTGGCATCATCGAGCTGGACAGCCGTATAAGCAACAAATTGTCCAACAAACTTACGGCAGGCTATTCTGCACTTCGGGATTATCGCGCTTCCTTAGGCGCTACCGTTCCAATGGTTGATATTGGTAACGGCGTAACCACCAATACAGGTGTTGTTACCACTGCTGCCAGCGCTACTCAAACCAGTTTTGGCTACGAGTTGTATACTGCCGGCAATCTTTTAACTACCAACATTGGCCAGTTTAGTGATGACCTTACTTTGTTTGCCGGCAAGCATGAGCTAACCTTCGGAACCAGCGATCAGATACAAAGCTATACCAACGGTTTTGCGCCTGATTACAATGGCTTATATACATATAACTCGGCTTCCGACTTTTTGAACGGATTGCCTGCTGCTGCTTATACAACACGTTTCTCGGCACTGTCAGACGGGTCCTTTCCTTATGCGAAGATCAAAGCTGCCATTTACAGTGTTTATGCGCAGGATAAATTCCAGGCAACTGATAACCTGCGCTTAACATATGGTATACGGGCAGATTATGATGCGTTCCCTACAACGCTTGCTTACAATGCTAACGTACCTTCGTTAACTTTCCAGGGCGGTACACATGTTGACCCATCAGTACTTCCAAAAAACAGGGTGCAGATTTCGCCGCGTTTAGGGTTTAACTGGGATGTTAACGGCGATCAAAGCACACAGGTACGCGGCGGCACAGGGTTATTTGCAGGTTTAGTACCTTTTGTATGGATATCTAACCAGGCTTCAAATAACGGTTTATTGTTTGGTTCATATACTGTAGTTAAAGGCGCAGCGGCAAATACACCTGCTCAAAATGCGCAGCTTTTGTATAACCCCAACGTTAATGCCAACCGGCCGGCAAACGCTGCTGCCAATACATCATATGAACTTGATGTAGCTGATCCGAACCTTAAATATCCTAAGATATGGCGTACCAACCTGGCCGTTGACCAGAAATTGCCAGGCGGTATTATAGGAACAATAGAAGGCGCTTATACCAAGGATATTAACGCTATCTATCACCAAAACCTGGTATTGTCAGATAGTTACACCACGCTGCCAGGTACTGAGGGCCAGATACGGTACACCGCTAAAAATATAACGCCATCTTCTTCATCAGCTCAAAGCGCTACTAACCCGGCTATAACAGGTTTGTATTACATGCGTAATACCAATCAGGGCTATTCCTGGTTTGTTACCGGTCAGCTTCAAAAATCCTTTGCCAGCGGTTTCTTTGCCAATGCTGCATATACCCACACGGTAAGTAAAGACGTTAATGATGGCGGCTCAACTGCAAGTACCATATGGAGTACCCGCTACGTGGCTGGTAACCCCAACCTTGATAACTTGTCTAACAGTTCTTATGTTATGCCTAACCGTTTAGTAGGAGCATTTGGTTATAAAAAAGAATATGCGAAAAACCTTGCAAGCACAATTAGTGTAGTGTTTGAATCGGCTAATAGCGGTGCGGTATCTTATATTACCTCGGGTGACCCCAATAATGACGGCGCTACTAACGATTTGATGTATATCCCCGCCAATAAGGGTGATATCATATTGGTACCTAACAGCGCTACAGATACACGCACCCCCGATCAGCTTTGGAACCAGCTGAACGCTTTTATTAACCAGGATCCTTACCTGAGCAAGCACCGCGGTCAGTATGCTGAGCGTAACGGTGCTATATTACCTTACTTTAAACGTTTTGACCTGCATTTAGCCCAGGATTTTTATATAAAAGCTGGCAAAGTGAAAAATACACTGGAGTTTACTTTTGACGTAATAAATGTTGGTAACTTACTTAACAGGGATTGGGGACAATATTATACCTCTTTCTCAGGGTTTAACAACGGGGCATCCACAGTGCTTGCGTATAAAGGTTTAGATGCTACAACCGGTCGCCCAACTTATTCGTTCCCTTATGCGGATGCGACTAACCTGGTACCGCTTGTTAATTCTTACAAAACAGATATTACCCAGCTTTCACGCTGGCAGGGGCAAATAGGTATACGCTATATTTTTAATTAATTTAGCTGGTAACCTTGCAAAAAACCCCGCTCTGATTACCGGAGCGGGGTTTTTTCTGTTCAATCTCAGTAAAACATTGAGTATAAAACAAAATGTATTGAACGGGAATTCAATTTTTCGTTATGATACGGTTCTTATTTTTATTCTGTTCAATAAATAAACTCGCCGTAACCCGACCGCACAGTTACCTGCTTTTTAGCTGCTGCCTCAACATGGCCAATGATCTGTGCATCAACGTTAAAGCTTTGGGAAATTTTAATAATATCATCTGCTATATTCTCCGGAACATAAAGTTCCATACGGTGGCCCATATTGAATACCTTGTACATTTCCTGCCAGCCGGTATCTGATTCCTGTTGTATCAGCTTAAATAACGGCGGTACAGGAAAAAGGTTATCTTTAATAATGTGCAACTGATCAATAAAATGCAATACCTTGGTTTGCGCACCGCCGCTGCAATGCACCAGGCCATGTATAAGCGGGCGGTAGCCGTCTAAGATTGGTTTAATAACGGGTGCATATGTGCGGGTAGGGGATAATACCAATTTACCTGCGGTTACGGTTTTATTGTTGCCTATGTCTATCATATCCGTAAGCTGCTTACTTCCTGAAAATACCAGTTCGGCGGGCACCGCCGGATCAAAAGTTTCCGGAAAACTATCAGAAACCGATCTGTTGAATACATCATGCCGCGCCGAAGTTAAACCGTTTGAGCCCATGCCGCCGTTGTATTCAGTTTCATAAGCGGCCTGCCCATAAGAGGCTAAGCCTACTATCACATCGCCTGGCTGAATGTTATGATTAGATATGACTTTGCTGCGCTCCATGCGGCAGGTAACGGTTGAATCGACGATGATAGTGCGCACCAGGTCGCCCACATCAGCAGTTTCGCCGCCGGTAGAATAGATGCCAATGCCCGCAGAGCGTAAGTCAGTCAATATATCCTCTGTACCGTTGATTATTGCGGCTATCACCTCGCCGGGTATCAGGTTTTTGTTACGCCCAATGGTTGATGATAGCAATATATTATCTGTAGCACCCACGCAAAGCAGGTCGTCAAGATTCATAATTACGGCATCCTGGGCTATGCCCCGCCAAACAGACATGTCGCCGGTAGCTTTCCAGTAACTATACGCTAATGACGATTTTGTACCAGCCCCATCAGCATGCATAATATTGCACCAATCCGGGTCGCCGCTTAGGATATCAGGAATTATTTTGCAGAAAGCCTGCGGAAAGATGCCCTTATCAATATTTTTTATAGCATTATGAACATCATCCTTAGATGCGGATACGCCACGCTGATCATACCTTTGATAAGTACTCATGCTGCGAAGATAGTGATT
>CAZZVY010000310.1:0-4056 GCA_964657585.1 uncultured Mucilaginibacter sp.
GGGCTCGTCGCGATCTTCGGCCTCAAGGTGGCCGCTTATATCTTCGTCTTCTTCATCCGGGTAAGCCTTGGCGCCATGTTCAAATACATCAATACCCCCTTGCATTAATTCGCCATGCTCCTCCACACGCAAATTCCATGGGTGCGGCAATTTTCGGATAATGTACATCATTACAAAACTTATAACAAATGTTGCCAGTGTAATGCTCCCACTGCCAATAGCCTGGGCTTTTAATACATCAAAACCGCCGCCATAAAACAAACCTGTTACAGGATGGGTATTATCGGCGCCGGTAGGGCCTGTTGCACCAAACTGGCCCGAAGCAAACAGGCCTAAAGAAAGTGTACCCCATATACCGGATAACCCGTGTACCGAAACAGCGCCCACTGGGTCGTCAATTCGCAAATACTCTAACCATACGGTGCCTAAGTATACTACTATGCCTGATACTGCACCAAGGCATATGGCGCCCAGCGGGCTAACCCAGTAGCACGGGCAGGTAATAGCCACCAACCCGGCAAGGAAACCGTTTATTGTAAAACCAACATCAAATTTGCCCTTGGTAGCCCCAAACCATAAAGCCATGTACATAGCTACCATACCGCCGGCGCAGGCTGCTAATGTAGTATTGGCAGCAATACGGCCAATACCGGCACCGTCCATTGCGTTAAGCGTACTGCCGGGGTTAAAGCCATACCAGCCAAACCATAATATAAACCCTCCCACGGCAGCAATGGTCAGATTATGTGCCGGCGGCATACCGCCTTTCAGTTTATCATCCCGTTTAAATATGCGGCCTAAACGCGGGCCTAAAACAATTGCGCCAGCTAATGAGGCAATACCCCCTATGGTATGCACCACGGTTGAACCGGCAAAATCAAGGAAACCTTTAGCCACCAGCCAGCCATCTGGGCCCCAGGCCCAATGACCGATAATTGGGTAAATAAATCCTGTAATCCCTATGGAGTAAAGTATATCCCCACGAAAACTTGTGCGGCCTATCATAGCGCCGGATACGATGGTCGAGCAGGTATCTGCAAAAGCGTACTGAAATATCCAGTGTGCAAGTACGGGGATGCCTGTACCGCCATATGTAGCTGGCGTGTTTTGTAAAAAAAACCAGTTTACCGCTGTCTTACCATCGGCTGCAACGCCGCCCCAGCCGATAAAGCCGTTGCCGGCGCCGAACATAAAAGCATAACCAACAGCCCAAAACAATATCCCGCAAAGGCATGTATCAAAAATACATTCCATTAAAATATTCACCGTCTCCTTTTTTCTCGCAAAACCGGCTTCGAGCATTACAAACCCAGCCTGCATACCAAACACCAGAAATGCAGCTACCAATGTCCAGATGGTGTTAACAGTGTTAATCAAGGTGGTCTCATGGGCAGTGAAGGTATCAGCTGCGTGTGCCGACGTTGAAACTAAACCTGGCAATATGAACATAGCTATAACTACAAGGGTCAAACCAAGCAGTTTACCTGTAAAAATGGTAGCACCGAGTTTCCATTTGTCGGAAGTTAGTTGCTTTAATTGGTTGTACAGATTGCTTTTTAGGGGTATAACTTTCATTTTGTTCAAATAATTAATAATAAATGGTTAGCTGATGAATTAAAAAAGCATGAAAAAAAATTATTTAACATTTTGTAAGTTAATATTGATTTTCTTATGGTGTTTAAACTTAACACTTAGATAATTTTAAAAATTAAAACAAAAAACTGTTAAAATCTTTTTGATTTTTAAAAGTTATGGAAAAATAAAGAATTTTTAACTTAAATAAAATAAAAAAAATAATGATTATTGGTATTTTTTAAATAACTACCATCACAATAAGCATTTTAATAAGATAAAAATGCTGTCATGATACTACATCAACGACAATAAATGCAAAAATTTGTGTGCAATTTATAATTAATACTATTACCTATATCATTTCAATTTTCCAAAAATATAAGCGATTAATGACCGTATTAGTTTATTTTTGGTCATCAATTAACCTGAATGATGACAAATTTTCGATTTAAGGCGCTTGAAGCCGTACTAACGCGAACAATTCCTGAAGTAAACACACCTGCCGATAAGATCTCCGATTATTTCGGGACAAATGTATTTGATAACAAAAAACTGAAAGACTATTTATCCGATGATGCTTATCAAACCGTCATCGACTCAACCGGTGATGGGGAATCCATACCTCGTGAAACAGCAGAACAAATTGCATCGGCCATGAAAAGTTGGGCAATAGGAAAAGGTGCAACCCATTATACCCACTGGTTTCAACCCTTAACCGGTTCTACAGCCGAAAAACACGATGCTTTTTTTGAACCCTCGGGAGATGGAGTGATTGAACGCTTTAGCGGAGGGGCATTGGCACAACAGGAACCTGATGCATCAAGTTTTCCCAGCGGCGGGATCCGTAACACCTTTGAGGCGCGGGGTTATACCGCCTGGGACCCATCCTCACCTGCTTTTATTATAGGGCGTACCCTGTGCATCCCAACTGTTTTTGTATCCTATACCGGTGAGGCGCTTGACTATAAGGTACCCTTATTAAAGGCGCTGAATGTACTTGATAAGGCTGCTGTAGATGTTTGCCATTATTTTGACAAGGGCATTGAAAAAGTAAATGCCTCGTTAGGTATTGAGCAGGAATATTTTTTGGTTGACCTTGCGTTGTATAATGCACGGCCCGATCTGTACTTAACTGGCCGTACCTTGTTTGGCCACATGTCTGCCAAAAACCAGCAGTTGGAAGATCATTATTTTGGTTCCATACCAGAACGGGTATACGCTTATATGCAGGATATGGAAACCGAGGCCTTATTGTTAGGCATACCCTTAAAAACCCGCCATAACGAAGTTGCACCCTCCCAATTTGAATGCGCCCCCATTTTTGAAGAAATTAATCTGGCTATTGATCATAATCAGCTGTTGATGGATATAATGGACAGAGTAGCCAAGCGGCATAATTTTAAGGTACTGCTGCACGAAAAGCCTTACCAGGGCATCAATGGCTCCGGCAAGCATAACAACTGGTCAATGATCACTAACACAGGCAAAAACCTGCTCTCGCCGGGGCGTACACCTAAAAACAACCTGATGTTCCTGGCATTTTTTGTTAATACCATTAAAGCGGTATACGAACATGCAGACCTGTTAAGGGCTTCTATTGCATCTGTAAATAACGATCATCGCCTGGGCGCCAATGAAGCCCCTCCTGCAATCATCTCCATATTTTTGGGCAGCCAGTTAAATGATGTATTGGATGAGATAGAAACTTCGCGCATCAGTAAAAAGGTGAAAGACGACAGCCTGCTTTGGCAAGGCATACCAAAGGTGCCTCAAATATTCAAAGACAATACCGATCGGAACCGTACTTCGCCTTTTGCCTTTACCGGCAATAAGTTTGAATTGCGTGCTGTAGGGTCGTCAGCCAACTCTGCAAATCCAATGACGATACTGAATTTGATTGTGGCCGACCAGCTGCGCAAATTTAAATATGATGTAGACAAACTGATAAAGAAAGGCGAAAAGAAAGATCTTGCTTTATTAACCATTATTAAAAGGTACATCAAGGAATCAAAGGCGATACGGTTTGAGGGGAACGGCTATAGTGAAGATTGGGAGAAAGAAGCGGCAAAACGCGGTTTGCATAATTTTAAAACCACCCCAAAGGCACTGGATGCATTATTATCAGACACCACCGAACGTTTGTTTGAAGAAACCGGTGTTTACAGTAAACGCGAAGCAAACGCCCGCCATGAAATACTGCTGGAGAGCTTTTACAAAAAGCTACAAATTGAGGCGCGTGTAATTGGCGAACTGGTAAATAATGTGATCATCCCGGCAGCCATAAACTATCAATCAAAACTGGTAGAGAACGTGCGCGGCTTAAAAGATCTTGGCCTTGCTAAGGAAACTTATGCCGCACAGATGGATATTATCGCCCGTGTATCAGAACATATTAACTTTATAAAAGTAAATGTAGACCAGTTGATTGAAGAACGAAAAAAGGCCAATGTCATAGAGGATATACGTGAAAAGGCTATTGCT
>CAZZVY010000311.1:0-4045 GCA_964657585.1 uncultured Mucilaginibacter sp.
TATGCCATGCTACTTCAATCCTTTTGGCTGCAGGGTATTTAGCCAATATCTCACGTCCGCGCGCATGTTAGTTAATATCTGGCTCATGGTAAATCTCATGGATGGTTCAGCAGGTGGACAATGGTCTTTTCGTGCGGCATCTTTTAAAATAAAAAAGCTGCCTTATTTAAGGCAGCTCTACTAAAGTCAATATTTCTGATTAAATCTTTGCAGCATCGCGCAAAGCCTTTATCTCATCATGCGCTGCATTAATTCCATGTGCCTGGCTGCTTATTATTGATACTGCCTCTGGCGATAGTTCCCCATCAGTAAGGGCATCCCTATAAGCTTTCTTGATCGCATCTTCACCACGTTCTGCCTCGTCCAAGATGCTTTCACGGTCACTGCCGCCAAATAATGATTTTACGTCTATCCAGGCGCGGTGTAGTGTGCCGCTCACGCTGTTGCCTGTTTCCACCATTGCCGCATCACCTACCAATGCTGCCAGTTCCTGGCCGTTCCTGCGGCTTTGCTCAGCATAAACCTGAAAAATTTCCTTCAGGTCGATATTTTCATCCTTAATATCGGCGATAGCTTTTTCAAAACCGGCTACGCGGTCGTTGTTGATTTCTATCAGGTCGTTAATAACACTTGTTGATTTTTCTGTAGTTTCCATAGTATGTATTTGTTGTTTTTGCAAATACAGATGTCCTAATATCGTGCCAATACAACGCTATGGTTTGGCTTAGTTAAAGGGCTGCAGTTAAGCATTGAAAATTTACTACCTTATGTCGCTTTTACCAAACAGCTTGTAGTCGGTAAATGACGGATCAGTGTTTGAATACAGATATCCTGATCTATCAGCCAATTTCCACCCTGCCTGTTACTGCTGCTTTAAAATACCACTTTCCAAATCCGGATGAAACTCCCCCTCGCTTTTAGCTATCACTATAGTAGCAATGCCATTACCTATTACATTTGTAATGGCCCGCGCTTCAGACATAAACCTGTCTACACCCAACAATATCGCCACGCCCTCTATGGGAATTAATTTCATTGCCGTAAGGGTAGATGTCAGTACAATAAATCCGCCGCCGGTTACGGCTGCTGCACCTTTAGAGGTAAGCATTAAAATACCAATAATAACCAGTTGCTGCTCAACAGATAGCGGAATCTTAAAAACCTGGGCCAGAAAAATTACCGCCATTGATAGATAAATGGTGGTGCCATCCAAATTAAAAGAATAACCGGTAGGGATCACTAAACCAACAACTGGTTTACTGCAGCCAAATTTTTCCATCTTCTCCATCATGGCTGGCAGGGCTGGTTCTGACGAGGAAGTACCCAGCACAATCAGTATCTCCTCGCGGATAAATTTTAAATAGCGCCACAGGCTGAATTTATACAGGTAGCAGATAAAGTTAAGCACAACAAAAATGAACAGCAACATGGTAAGGTACACCGAGGCCATCAGTAAAGCCAGCGGCTGTAATGTTTTTACCCCGTACTTACTAATGGTGAAGGCCATCCCGGCAAAGGCGCCCACTGGCGCCAGCCGCATTACTACCTTCATAATATTAAAGAATACTTCTGATAGCCTGCTGAACGTGGCTATCAGCGGTTTGCCCGCTTCGCCCATTTTGCTGATGCCATACCCAAATAAAATGGCAAAGAACAGTACCTGCAAAACATCGCCTTTGGCAAAGGCATCAAATACATTGGCCGGAACAATATGCGCAAAAAAGTCGCCCCATTTCATTTCGCTGGCGGCTTTCTGGTATTCGGCCAGTTTGGCGCTATCGGCGTGCACATTGGGGTTTACGCCGTTGCCTGGGTGCAACAGGTTAGCTACAATAATGCCGATCACCAGGGCCAGGGTAGATACAACCTCAAAATACAACAATGCCTTGCCGCCTACCCTGCCCACCTTTTTCATATCGTTCATGCCGGCAATGCCTAATACAATGGTCAGGAAAATTATCGGGGTTATCAGCATAGTTATCATGCTGATAAATACCTTGCTGATGGTTTGCGCCGCAGGGCCGAAACCTTTAAAAAAATATCCTACAACTATACCGAGCAGTATAGCTATTAATACCTGCACGGTAAGGTTGCTAAATAGTTTTTTCATGAATAACAATAATACAATTTAGCTTTAACATTTTTGGAATGATGCGCATGATTACTGTTAGGAAAATCTACAGTGTGAAAGAGGATGTTAATCTGCTTACAGCCGCAGAAGCTTAGTCCTTTTGTCTTAAACGGAGACTATATACGTGTTAGACCATGAGGAAGAAAAAAACAAGCAACTATTTAGTTTCGAGGAACTTTATACCCTTTTCGGTAATTAATGGGTTTGAATTTGTTATAGTCACATAGCCTTTGGAAAAAAGGTCGATACCTATTAATGTAATGGCAGAACTTACCAAGATTGATATGTCTAATTTATCATTTTTAGAACGTGGTATGCGCAATTGCCATATAATGAGCCTAAAAAGTATTGCTGATGTGTTGGAGATGGATGTTAAAGATTTGTTATAATTAAGCCATTAAATGAGGTTTTTTGTTGGGGTTTAGTTATCTTGCCCGACTAAATCTTTAACGACAAGCCATGAGAACATTAGAAGCCAAAATAGCCACGCTCGAACAAATACTTCTATCTATCAATAATAATTTATATAATGAAGCAGCTTTTGAAAAGCTTTATCAACTTCTACAATCAGAATACAATATAGAGCGTAAAAATGATTCCGTTATAGATAGGGGTAGCTATGCTGATAATTTATTGCAAACTATAGAAAAGCAAGCAAACAGTTACAGGAGTGCTAAAAACAAAAGCAAATCTCTTCCACAATTATATAGAGAATTTACATATAACTATGAACAAGATATTTCTGAAGAACTATATCGTTGTAAAGTAAGATTTAACCCTCCCACAGGTCAGTAAAAAATCAAATTGTTCTTTATGAGTGCATTTATATTGTGATGCTATTGTTAATATGTGTGTTGCCTTGCACAGGTCAATACTGATAATATCATCATGATTAAATACTTCTACGTATTCGTCATTTGATATGTATTTTCTATAAACAACGCTTTTGTCCTTCCTTTCATGCACTTCCAATCCATATTCTAAATGTATACGTTTAACTAATCTATTGGTCATATTAACCGGCTTTATTGTGCCATTTAAAGCTACTGTCAACATAGCCATTTTCGCAAATTTATGTTAGTGAATGGTAGTTCCTACTACCGTTCACTAAAAGTAGTTTTTGAAATTATTTTGCGAGAACATGCCAATATTCTACGTGAATTGCAATTATTGAGGATTATTTTGATTGCTGATTTTAACCCCAACATGGTCTAACATGTATATAGTCTCCTCTTAAACCCAAAATACGCTTCCCTTGGCAACCGCAAGTGGCCGGTACCATTTGCCTGATTTGCCAGAAGCGGTACCGCTGGTGAGAGAAATGCCCATGAGGTCAAAAGAGCGTTGGCTGAGAAAAAACCGGGGCCAACGCGCAAATGCCTGTGCGTGGAAGGATTTTCTTTTGGTTTATTTACTTGTCGGTTTGTTTTAACAGGCGTTCATGAGATCGCTATCATTAAGTTTTTTTCTTTTTCCATCAAGGAAAAGAAACAGGCCGCTGCGGTTATGAGCAAACCGATGTTAATAATAGCACAAACTATTTACCTCAACTTGGTTATAGTAACAATATCAAGTCTCTGGTTATTTTTTCACCTTTGCAGCTATGTTTGATGTGATATTAAAAAAGGGCAAGGAAAAAGCAGTGTTGCAGCGCCATCCCTGGGTATTTTCTGGCGCTATTGAAAAGGTAAAGGGCAAAGCCGCCAATGGCGAAGTAGTACGTGTTAAGGACGTTAAGGATACGTTTTTGGCCTATGGGTTTTATAACGATCAATCGCGCGTGGCGGTGCGCCTTTTAGAATGGGATGAGGCCATCATTATTAATAATGACTGGTACCGTGCCCGCGTTAAACAGGCCGTGCAAAGCCGCACTAACCTTTTAAATGATGACACGGACACCTGCCGCTTGATTTT
>CAZZVY010000312.1:0-4028 GCA_964657585.1 uncultured Mucilaginibacter sp.
GCATACTACGTATATTTTACTATTGGATAACTATAAAGAATATTTTTCTTCTTTCCATTTTCTTAATTTTTAATATTGTTTAATTTCTACATACAATTGCTGCAAACGTTCTCGCAGGTGCAGTACCGCGTAGCGCTTGCGCGATACCAGGGTTTGTATCGGTACACCGGTCAATTCGGCCATTTCGGCAAAGGTCATATCGTCCATTTCCTGCCAAAGCCAGGCTTGCCGTTGTTCTTCCGGCAACTCGTCCAGCGCTATGTACAATTCGTCCCAAAACAGGTTACGCAGGTATTCGGTCTCGGGTGTACCGGCCTCTATCATCAGCATGGCCTTTAAGCTACTTCCTTCATCATCGTCGTCCTCATCACCTAAAAACAGGTCGTCCAGCAGGGTTTCAGACTTTTTGCGATACTTATCGGTGATCTTATTAGTTGCTACACGATACAGCCAGGCCCCTGTTTGTTCAATCGGCTCCGAGTTTACCACCGCGCTTAGCTGGTACCAAACATCCTGCAGAATGTCCTCGGCGTCGGCATCGGTTTTAACCCTGCGGCGAATAAATGACAGCAGACTTTTACCGTAAGCCCTTACGGCTTGCAGTATGGCGCTGTTCTTATCTTCGGGCATCAGGGCGGTTGTTACCAATTTATTATTGTTTAAAGGTACAGACGGTTATGCCCCAAAAACATTTTAATAAAATAAAATAAATGTTTAACGCGCGGGTTTTATATTTTAGGCCTCAGATGGATCCACTAAAAACCTTACCTGTACTTGAGCCTGCAGAAGTGCGTGTACTTGGCTCATTGATGGAAAAGAGCCGCACCACGCCCGAGTATTATCCCATGTCGATAAACGGCCTTACAGCCGCCTGCAACCAAAAAACATCACGCAAGCCTGTAGTGCAGTATGATGAAGAAACCGTTGCGCTGGCGCTTGACACACTAAAGAAACGCGGACTTATATCGACCGCTACCGGCGGTACAAGCCGGACAGTAAAATTTAAACATAATTTTGCCATTGTTTACCCGGTACTGCCGCAGGAAGTTTGTATTATATGTTTACTGATGCTGCGCGGCCCGCAAACACCTGGCGAACTGAACACCAACTCGGGCCGGATGTATGAATTTGAATCAATAGACGAGGTGCAGGGAACGGTAGAAAAGCTGGCTGCTGACGAACCTCCCTATATAATACAAATGCCACGCAGGCCCGGCCAAAAAGAGGCGCGCTATGCACACCTGTTTGGCGGAGTGCCGGATATGACGGAGGAGGATACCGAACAGCCAATCCCACACGCTGCAAGCGGATTAGAAGCCCGCGTTATTAAATTAGAGCATGACCTGGCCGAATTGCAGGCTGCCTTTGATAAGTTGATGAAGGATTTAATGTGAGACGATATTTTTTATTTTTGCTGCCGTTGCAGCATTAAATTTAGCAATAACATTATTTTTGCGCTGGAGTGCAGATATTCGCGGCTGTAAGACTAATGTATAGATAGCTGTACTCTTTAAATAGAGTAGTTATGAAAAAGTTGTTTATTATATTATTTACAGCAGGTTTTTTTAACCTGGGCATAACGGTGGAAAAAGCTGCCGCTGCCGATTACTTTATTTATGTTAAACCCGGCGATAAGCAATTTTTCCAAACCCGGTACAAAAACACCGTTAGCATAAGTTATATCTGCAAATGCTACGTTAACAGCACAAACCTGAGTTTTATTTGTGCCGACGACACCAAATTTACTTCTTACAAGCCTGCATTGCCGCCGCAATATATCTCTATGCAGGCCTTTGCACAATTAGCGCTTAAAAAAAGCAAAGTCAAAAAAAATGCAGATCTGAACAACGCCCGTATTTACATTGTTGAAAATTATCTGAACAAATACCGCTATTTCCAGGTGAAGTTTTACACTTCATAACATATACCCGTCAGGTAGGCCTTATTGTTATTCCTTTTTAGTTATCCAACGCTATCTTTTGATGCTGAAAGGGTATCTCAACCTGGGCAAATCCTTTCTCTTTGAGCTTCTCGGCAAAACGCTGCTGCACCTCATACTCGCCGTGCACTAAAAATACCTGCTTAACCTTAGCCGCATCCTGGCAGGATAAAAAGCGGAGCAGGTCTTCATAATCGCCATGTGCGCTCATTGATTTAATGGCCTGTACTTCGGACACCACATCATACATCTCGCCAAATATATATACCTGCTTATCGCCGGCTATCAGATGGCCGCCCAACGAGTTCGGCTCACAATAACCCACCATCAAAATGGTGTTTCTGCTGTTCCCGATATTATTTTTAATATGGTGCTTTACCCGTCCCGCCTCGGCCATGCCGGATGAGGATATGATAACGCAGGGCCGCGGGTCGTCATTTAAAGCCATGGATTCTTCCGTAGTCTCAATAAAGCGCAGGCCGGTAAAGCTAAACGGGTCGGCATCTGTTTTCATCACCTCGTTCACATTGCGGTTAAATACTTCGGGATGGTCTTTTAATACCTGCGTAGCTTTGGTTGATAGCGGGCTATCCACATAATAAGGCACATCCGGTAGCACCCCTTTTAGTTCCAGCGAGTTTAGGGCATATAAAATTTCCTGGGTACGGCCTACGCTAAAGGCCGGGATGATCACCTTCCCGTTACGGATGTTACAGGTTTGGTGGATGATCTCCTTCAACGCGTCCTCGATCGGGCCTATATCCTTATGCAGCGAATCCCCGTAGGTAGATTCCATCAGGATATAATCAGACTGCCGGAAGTTTTGCGGGTTTTTAAGGATCATATCGCCATACCGGCCCACATCGCCGCTAAAGGTAATATGGGTTTCCTGCCCACCTTCGGTTATTGTTAAATGGGTTACGGCGCTGCCAACCACATGGCCTGCATCTGTAAAGTAAAGTTTTACATCTGGGGTAATATTAAACTCCTCGTGATACGCTAATATTTTAAACTGGCGCAGCGCAACCATAGCTTCTTCTTCGGTATATAATAATTCCAGCGGCGGCAGTCCTTTTTTTTCACGGTGCTTGTTGGTGTAGCTGGTATCCTGCTCCTGTATCCTGGCGCTGTCCATCAGCAGTATCCTCGCCAGGTCCATGGTAGATGGGGTACAGTAAATAGGGCCGCTAAAGCCTTCGGCTACCAGCCGCGGTATTAAACCGCAGTGATCTATATGTGCATGTGAAAGCACCATATGATCCACCTTCTGGGGGTTAAAGCCAAAATGTTCATTCATGTCGCCGGTATGCTCCCCTAATCCCTGGAACATGCCGCAATCCAGCAAAATGCTGGTGCCGTTATTTAGTTGCAATAAATGTTTGCTGCCGGTTACGTTGCGGGCGGCCCCATGAAAAGTAATTTGCATAATTGGTTAGTAAAAGCGCAGCTTAATTAAAAAAGTTTGAAAATGTGTTAATAAATTTTGGAAAACTAAAATAATAGTTTTATATTTATAATTATTATTTAGCCCCTGGCCCGGTAATGGGCATATAAGCATATATGATGGAAATTAAAGAGTTGACCCGTGCCGAAGAGCAGATTATGCAAGTGCTCTGGCAGTTAAAAAAAGGGTTTGTGAAGGATGTGATTGATGTATTGCCCGAGCCGAAGCCAGCGTACAATACAGTATCAACAATTATCAGGATACTGGAGACAAAAGGATTTATAGATCATAACGCTTTTGGTAAAAGCCATGAATACTATCCTATAGTTAGCCGTGAGCAGTACCAGTATTTTGCCACCGACAAATTACTGAACGGGTACTTTGATAATTCGGTAAAAAGGATGTTCTCGTTCTTTGTGCAAAAAGAGAAGATAGATTTGAAGGAAGCGGATGAAATTATGAAACTGATTGAAAAATTGAAGGATAAATAAATTAACAATGACCTGGTGGCATTATTTATTGCTGGCTAATGTGTACCTCACACTTTTTTTTGTGTTCTACGCTATTTTTTTGCGTAAGGAAACTTTTTTTAACCTTAACCGGGTATACCTGGTAAGTTCGGCATTGCTGTCGTTCTTTATTACG
>CAZZVY010000313.1:0-4026 GCA_964657585.1 uncultured Mucilaginibacter sp.
AGGAGTGTTTAGATTGATTCTAAATTCTTAGCCCTTATCATAGTGTACTTTTAACAACGTTTAATTATTGTAAATTTGTCTGTCGGTAATAGCGGCAGTTTTACTTATTTGTTAAAAATTCGATGAGTGATATTCAGATCGTTAACGCGCCGCCAGGGGTAGAGGGTTCCGGCTTTTTTGCCACTAAACTGGATGAGGCTGTTGGGTTGGCGCGTTCCTATTCGTTATGGCCTTTGCCTTTTGCCACCTCATGCTGCGGTATCGAGTTTATGGCCACCATGGCATCGCATTATGACCTGTCGCGTTTTGGTGCCGAGCGTTTAAGCTTTTCGCCCCGCCAGGCCGATCTGCTGATGGTAATGGGCACGATATCAAAGAAGATGGGACCGGTATTGCGCCAGGTTTACCTGCAAATGGCTGAGCCGCGCTGGGTGATGGCCGTTGGCGCCTGTGCATCAAGCGGCGGTATATTTGATACCTATTCGGTTTTACAGGGCATTGATGAAGTGATACCGGTAGATGTTTATGTACCCGGCTGCCCGCCCCGCCCCGAAGCTATTATTGACGGTTTTATGCAGATACAAAAGCTGGTTCAGACAGAATCAGGCCGCAGGCGCGAGTCTCCGGAATATCAGAAACTATTAGCATCCTACGGTATTCAATAAATGGGCACCCTCACCAACGAACAAATTTTACAGCATATCAACAGCGGCTTCGGCGATAATTTAACTGTTGAAGGTGAGCCTTATGGTTTGCTTACCATTGAAACCTGTCGTGATAACATCATAGGGCTGCTTACCTTTTTAAAAGACCATCCGGTATTAAAGTTTGGTTTTTTAACGGATATTACTGCTATACATTATCCCGAAGCTGAAAAACCTATCGGCGTAATTTATCACCTGCATAGTTTGCAGAACAATGTCCGCATCCGTATAAAGGTATTTTTAGCGGATGGCGATGTGCATATACCAACCGCCACCGTTTTATGGGACGGCGCAAACTGGATGGAACGCGAAACCTATGACCTGTTTGGCGTAGATTTCACCGGCCATCCGGATTTAAGAAGAATATTAAATGTTGACGATATGACGGTTTTCCCCATGCGCAAAGAATACCCGCTGGAAGACCCGAACCGTGTTGATAAAAAAGATTACTTTTTCGGAAGATAATAAATGGAGAACCATCCGGTATTTATAGATAATGATCCTCAGGGTGAGCTTTCTACCCTTAACTTAGGGCCCACACACCCTGCCACGCATGGCGTTTTCCAAAACGTGCTGCAGCTGGATGGCGAGCGTATTGTTAGCGGCGTATCAACAATAGGCTATATCCACCGCGCATTTGAAAAGATTGCCGAGCACCGCCCTTTTTACCAGATAACCCCGTTGACAGACAGGTTGAACTACTGCTCATCGCCCATAAATAACATGGGCTGGCATATGACGGTGGAAAAGCTGCTGAATATACAGTTGCCAAAACGCGTAGAATATCTGCGCATTATTATTATGGAACTGGCGCGTATCACAGACCATATTGTATGCAACGGCGTATTAGGTGTTGATACGGGCGCTTTTACCGGTTTCCTGTACATGATGGAATACCGCGAAGCTATTTATGAGATTTATGAAGAAATATGCGGATCGCGGCTAACCACCAACGTAGGCCGCATCGGCGGTTTTGAGCGCAATTTCAATGATATATTTTTTCGTAAGGTGCGTAAGTTCCTGGTAGATTTTCCACCTGCACTGGCCGAATTTGAAGCCTTGTTTAACCGGAACCGCATTTTTATCGATCGTACCAAAGGTGTGGCTGAAGTTAACGCCGAAACAGCTTTAAGTTACAGCTGGACCGGCCCTTTACTGCGTGCTGCAGGTGTGGATTATGATGTAAGGGCCATGAACCCTTATTCCAGCTATCAGGACCTGGATTTTGAAGTGCCAGTTGGGACCCGCGGCGATGTGTACGATCGCTTTTTGGTGCGTAATGAAGAAATGAAACAAAGCATGCGCATGATTGAGCAATGCTTAAAACTCATCGAGAAGGAAGACAGCACAATATTCCATGCCAATGTGCCCGAATATTACCTGCCCCCTAAAGAGGAAGTTTATAACAATATGGAAGCCCTGATCTATCACTTTAAGATTGTGATGGGCGAGGTAGATACCCCTGTAGGCGAAGTTTATCACGCGGTAGAGGGCGCTAATGGGGAACTCGGTTTTTACCTGGTGAATGATGGCGGCCGCTCGCCGTACCGTTTGCACTTCCGCAGGCCAAGTTTTATTAATTACCAGATGTATGCGCCCATGAGCCGCGGCATGCTGTTAAGCGATGCGATTATTAACATGAGTAGTTTAAACATTATAGCCGGAGAGTTAGATGCTTAGAGTAGAAGATACGGAACAAGCGCCTGTAACCTTTAGCGCCGAACTTATAGCTAAGTTTGACGATATAGTGAGCCGATATCCTGTGGGTAAGCAAAAATCCGGCTTATTGCCTATATTGCATTTGGTACAGGCGGAATATGGTTGGGTAAGCGCACCGGCAATGGATAAGGTAGCTGCATATTTAGGCATATTACCTATTGAAGTTTATGAGGTGGCTACCTTTTACACCATGTATTTTATGCGCCCGCAAGGTAAATACGTACTGGAAGTTTGCCGTACCGGCCCCTGTGAAATAGTAGGCGCAGGTAAAATAATTGACTATATTGAAAATAAATTAGGGGTTAAAGAGGGCGCTATCACTGCTGATGGCTTGTTTAGTTGGCGCGGGGTTGAATGCCTGGCCGCCTGCGGTTTTGGTCCGGTTTTACAGATTGGCCCTGAATATACTTTTTACGAAAGGTTAACGCCCGAATCGGTTGATCAGTTAATCAGTGATTTGAAGGCTAAAGCGAATAATTAATAAAATATGTCATCCCGAACTTGTTTCGGGAACCCACAGACAAGGATTGAGGCTTTGCATGTGTGGTGCTGAAACAAGTTCAGCATGGCGAAAAAATAATTTAAATACACAGCGCACCAATGGGACGCAAATTATTGTTAGAACATATCAACGTACCCGGCATCGATACCTTTGATGTATACCGCCAGAAAGGCGGCTATGCCGCTGTGGAGAAAGCCCTGAAGACATTTGACCCTGCCGCTGTAGTAGAGGAGGTAAAAAAATCAGGTTTGCGCGGCCGCGGCGGTGCCGGTTTCCCAACTGGCATGAAGTGGAGCTTTTTGGCTAAACCCGAAGGCGTTGCCCGATACTTGGTTTGCAATGCCGATGAATCTGAACCCGGTACGTTTAAAGACCGTTACCTGATGACCTATATCCCTCATTTATTGATAGAGGGGATGATAGTTGCCAGCTTTGCCTTAGGCGCTAATACTTCATACATATACGTTCGCGGCGAAATGATGCCGCAGATACGTATACTGGAAAAGGCCATTGCCGAAGCCAAGGCAGCCGGTTTTTTAGGTAAAAACATTTTAGGCAGCGGGTATGACCTGGAACTGTATGTACAGCCGGGTGGCGGCGCTTATATATGCGGCGAAGAGACCGCGTTGCTGGAATCATTAGAGGGCAAACGTGGTAACCCGCGTATTAAACCGCCGTTCCCCGCCATTGCAGGTTTATATGGCTGCCCAACGGTAGTTAATAATGTAGAATCAATTGCCGCCGTTGTACCCATAATTAACATTGGTGGCGAAGAATATGCAAAAATTGGCATTGGCCGCAGCACAGGTACCAAGTTAATATCGGCAGGCGGTAATGTTAAAAAGCCGGGCGTTTATGAAATTGACCTGGGCTTGCCGGTGGAAGAATTTTTATACAGCGATGAATATTGCGGCGGTATAGCCAACGGTAAGCGGTTAAAAGCAGTGGTGGCCGGCGGCTCATCAGTACCAATACTGCCTGCCAACTTGTTTATGAAGACCATTAACGGCGAAGCGCGCCTGATGAGCTATGAATCATTAGCCGATGGCGGTTTTGCGAGCGGCACCATGATGGGTTCGGGCGGATTTATTGCTTACGATG
>CAZZVY010000314.1:0-4022 GCA_964657585.1 uncultured Mucilaginibacter sp.
GCTACTATGGATCGCATGGTCTATATGTCCTACATTGACGGCTGGCCGCATTTATATTCCATCAGCACAGCAAAGGCTAATCCTGAACCGCTGTTGTTAACCCCCGGCGATTTTGAGGTGGAGGACCCGCAGCTGAGCGGCGATGGTAAATTCATTGTATTCACAGGTAACACCGGCCCTGATAAACAACTGGATATGGACCGCAGGCATGTATGTATGGTGCCTGTTGATAAACCCGCCATGGAGGTGCTTACCCCGGGTGATGAACTGGAGACCTACCCGGCTATAACCGGTGATGATGGTACCGTTGCTTATTTCAGCTCAAATGGACAACGCCCGTTAGTTGGCGCTATGATCAACTTAAAAACACGTAAAACCAGGCTGATCGGCCTTAAATTATTAGCGGCTAATTTTCCGCTTAAACAAATGGTCATCCCTAAGCAGGTGATCTATAAATCGCCGGACGGCACTACCGTACACGCGCAACTATTTGTGCCGCCGGGCAACGCCGCCAAAAAACCGGCATTGGTTTATATACACGGCGGCCCGCAGCGCCAGATGCTGTTGGGCTGGCACTATATGGATTATTATTCTATCGATTACGCGCTGGAGCAATATTTAGTAAGCCTGGGTTTTGAAATATTGTCTGTAAACTATCGCCAGGGTATTGGTTATGGTTACGATTTTCAGCGCCCTGCACCAGGGGCTAATTATATAGATGTAAAAGCCTGCGGTGTATGGCTGGCCTCACAGCCAGATGTGGATACTACCCGCTTTGGTGTTTTTGGCGGTTCGGCCGGAGGCGCGCTGGCGGCATCGGCTTTGGCACGCGATTCTAAACTATTTAAAGCAGGTGTAATCATTCATGGCGATTCTCCAGAACCACTGGATAACTGGACATCGCCAACCATGATCATCCATGGCGACGACGACCGTAACGTTGCTTTCAGCGCAGGTGTTTCACTGGTGAGCAGGTTTAGGGCCAAAGGTTCGCCATATTTTGAAACACTGGTAATTCCCGGCGATTCGCATCACTGGCTAAAATATTCAGATATCATCAAGGTAAATACTGCCGCAGCGGACTTTTTGAAAAAGCAGTTGCTGGATAAGAAATAATGCGGCCTTTATACATTTGATATTAATACCTTTTCCCTGACCGGGAAAAGGTATTTTTTTGCTTGATTCTATTAACACAAATAACCCTTATTGCCCACATAACGGAATGGTTGTCACCTTCCATAAACATTTACTTAACACCCACTTAATCAAACCGGTAAATAGTATATGTAACCGCATGTAAATATTTACCTGCACCCCTTGAATATCTAAATTATTCTTTCTACTTTTGCAGTCCCGAAAACCGGGTTAAAACAAAACAAACAAAAAAGGAAGAATGCCTACTATTCAGCAATTAGTTAGAAAAGGTAGAGTAGCTCTGGTTGACAAGAGTAAGTCGCCGGCGTTGGACAGCTGTCCACAGCGAAGAGGCGTGTGCACCCGTGTGTACACCACTACCCCTAAAAAACCAAACTCAGCCATGCGCAAGGTTGCACGTGTGCGCTTAACCAACGGTAAAGAGGTAAATGCCTACATCCCCGGCGAAGGCCACAACCTGCAGGAGCACTCTATTGTATTGATACGCGGCGGCCGTGTAAAGGATTTGCCGGGCGTACGTTACCACATTATCCGTGGTGCGTTGGATACATCAGGTGTTAACGGCCGTAACCAGCGCCGCAGTAAATATGGTACTAAACGCCCTAAACCAGGCCAGGCAGCAGCCCCGGCCAAAGGTGCACCGGCTAAGAAAAAGAAATAATTAAAGGAGGATAGTAACAAATGAGAAAGTCAAAACCAAAAAAAAGAATCCTTCTTCCTGATCCAAAGTTCAATGATGTTTTGGTAACCAGGTTTGTTAACAACATGATGTACGATGGTAAAAAATCTACCGCGTACAGCATTTTTTATAACGCTGTTGAAATAGTTGAAAATAAAACCAAAGAAAACGGGTTAGATACCTGGAAAAAAGCCTTGAACAACGTGATGCCTGCTGTTGAAGTAAAAAGCCGCCGTGTTGGGGGCGCTAACTTCCAGGTACCAACGGAGGTTCGTCCGGAACGTAAAGTTGCCTTGGGAATGAAATGGCTGATCAGCTACGCACGCCGCCGCGGTGAAAAAACCATGATGGAGAAACTGGCTGCCGAGATTATCAGCGCTTCAAAAGGCGAAGGCGCTGCCGTGAAGAAAAAGGAAGATACGCATAAAATGGCCGAGGCGAACAAGGCGTTCTCGCACTTTAGGTTCTAAAATAAAGTTAATGGTTGCTAAGTGCATCAAGTTATCAGGAATAGAATTTCAATAACGCATTAATAACCATTAACCTGATAACTCAATAACAAAACATGTCAAGAGACTTAAAATATACCAGAAATATAGGTATTGCCGCCCACATTGATGCCGGTAAAACCACCACAACCGAACGTATCCTCTATTATTCGGGTGTCAGCCACAAAATTGGCGAGGTGCATGAAGGTGCAGCTACTATGGACTGGATGGCACAGGAGCAGGAGCGTGGTATCACCATTACATCGGCTGCTACAACCGTAAACTGGAAATACCGTAACCAAAACTACCACATTAACATTATTGATACACCGGGACACGTGGACTTTACAGTGGAAGTTAACCGTTCATTACGTGTATTGGATGGGTTGGTGTTTTTATTCAGCGCGGTTGATGGTGTTGAGCCCCAATCTGAAACCAACTGGCGTTTAGCTAACAATTACAACGTACCGCGTATTGGTTTCGTGAATAAAATGGACCGCAGCGGCGCCGATTTCCTTAACGTGGTTAAACAGGTTAAAGAAATGCTGGGCAGTACTGCTATCCCGCTGCAATTGCCTATAGGCGCCGAAGATGCGTTTAAGGGCGTTGTTGACCTGATCAACTTTCGCGGTATTGTTTGGAACGAGCATGATAAAGGGATGACCTTTACTGAAGTGCCCATCCCTGACGATATGCTGGAAGAGGCGAACGAATGGCGTGAGAAATTACTGGAAGCCGTTGCCGATTTTGACGATCATCTGATGGAAAAATTCTTTGATGACCCGTCAACCATTACCGAGCGCGAGGTACTGGATGCATTGCGCCAGGCTACCTTAGCTGGTAAAATTGTACCGATGACCTGCGGCTCGTCCTTCAAAAACAAGGGTGTGCAAACCATGCTGGATTATGTGATGGAATTAATGCCTTCGCCGCTTGATTCAAAAGGTGTGGTAGGTACTAACCCGGATACCGGCGCCGAAGTGTTGGTTAAACCTGATGTAAAGGAACCGTTTGCCGCTTTGGCATTTAAAATTGCTACCGACCCGTTTGTAGGCCGCCTTTGCTTTATCCGTGTTTATTCGGGTAACCTTGAAGCCGGCTCCTATGTGTATAATATGCGCTCAGACAGTAAAGAGCGTATCAGCCGTATATTCCAGATGCATGCCAACAAGCAAAACCCTATCCCTAACGTAGGTGCAGGCGATATTGCTGCGGTGGTAGGCTTTAAGGATATTAAAACCGGCGATACCCTTTGCGATGAGAAAAACCCGGTGGTTTTGGAATCAATGCAGTTCCCTGAACCGGTTATAGGTTTGGCTATTGAACCTAAAACCCAGGCTGACGTTGATAAATTAGGTATTGCCTTAGGTAAATTAGCCGAGGAAGACCCAACCTTCCGCGTACAAACCGATCAGGATACCGGCCAAACCATTATTTCGGGTATGGGCGAGCTGCACCTGGATATTATTATGGACCGCCTGAAACGCGAGTTTAAGGTAGAAGTTAACCAGGGTGCGCCGCAGGTAGCTTATAAGGAAGCCATTACCGGTACTACGCAGCACCGCGAAACTTATAAGAAACAAACCGGTGGCCGCGGTAAATTTGCCGATATACAAGTGGTTATCTCGCCGGCTGATGATGAGAAAGAAGGCTTGCAGTTTGTTAACGAAATTGTTGGCGGTTCCATCCCGCGTGAGTTT
>CAZZVY010000315.1:0-4006 GCA_964657585.1 uncultured Mucilaginibacter sp.
ATTGACAATAATATTGAAGTAATGCATAATAACACAAAGCCCTGATCAATTTAGCCTCACCAATATAATTGGTACCAAGCGCAGTACCTACAACTGCTGTGCCTGCAGCGTTCATTCCGTCAATAAATAAATTACAATTATTTATAGTAAAGTAAGCCTGCGACCATAAGTTCAGTACTTCAGAACTCGTACTGGTTACGGTTTCTGTCCAGGTTTGGTATGCGGTTACAGAGTTTGCAGTTGCATTTATCCAGTTATCTGCCTTTACATCACCGTATACCTGGTATCGGCCGCCAAAAAGCTGTCCGCTGCGCATGTTTGCATATAGGCCTAATACTTGATCTGTAATACGTGCACTTGTTGCAAAAGGCAAGTATTGACTATCAGATACAACTGATGATGCGGATGAGGGGTATAAGCTTGATTTTTGACATGCAGTACTGCTTAGTAACGCAATGCCTAATATATATAAGATTTTCTTTTTCATTATCTTGACTTTAAAGATTAAAATTTAACTGAAACACCAAACGTAAAAGTTCTTGAGTTAGCAGCGGTATTTCTGTCTACGCCCTGTGCTGCATTACTTGTTCCGTTTGATCCGACTTCTGGGTCTGGCCCTGGATATTTGGTAAATATGAGCAAGTTATTGCTTGACGCATAAAACCTAACACTTGAAATGTCGCCCGCTGCTTTAAGCCATGTTTTAGGAAGTGTGTAGCCAATGTTTAAAGATTTAACCTTTAGAAAGTTGCCATTATAAACATTAAAATCAACTGGGTATGATGTTCCGTTCGACACGTTATCGCCAAATACCACCTGAGGATATTTAGCTACTTGGCCTGGTGTTGTCCAGTGATTTAAAATGTCAACTGAGTTATTCCAGAAACGTTGGTCAAGCAAGGTAGCCCCGGTGCCATAGTACACATAAAAACCTAATTGGTAAGTCAGGGTTAATGTTGCATCAAAGTTTTTGTAACGGAAACTATTGGTAAAGCCACCGGTGTACTTAGGCGTGGTATTGCCATAAGGCTTGGAGTCGGCGTTTTGATTAATAGCTGGTGCCGCTTGCCCGGCATTAGGGCCATCATAGTAGTAATAATGTTGTGTACCTAAGAAAGTGTATTCAATTTTCTGGCCTTGGCCATTAATAAATATCCGCCGACCATTTGCCGGGTCAACACCGGCTGTGCTGATGATCCATAATTCAGATAATGGTAAGCCTACCTGGGTGATGTTAGCAATTTCTAAACTTGACGTTGATGTAGTGAACGATGTAGCCCCGGTGTATAAAGAAGTTACTTTATTTTGGTTAAAACCTATATTGAAGTTAGTGTTCCATTTAAAGCTCCTGTTTCTAACCACATCTGCGCTTAGATTAAATTCAATACCCTGGTTATACATTGAACCTACGTTAACTTGAGGATTGCTTGCTAAACCTGCAGATGGCGCTGAAGGCACGCTAAATATTAAGTCGGTTATATCGTTGCGGTATAAATCAAAATCACCCGTAATGCGGTCATTAAAAAGTCCAAAATTAAAACCAACATCGCTTTTGCGGGCGCTTTCCCATCCCAAATGGGTATTTCCTGTGGAACTTGGGCCCAAAGTAGCTGCGCCATTATATAAACCATAACCATAAAAGGAATACGAGGCAAAATCGCCCACGCCGTAATTGCCTGTTTTGCCGTAGCTTCCTTTTAATTTTAAAGTACTTATAACCTTGTCTGCCCCTATTTTAGACCAGAATTTCTCTTTGTCTACTTCCCATCCTAAACCGAAGCCTGGAAACAAGCCATATTTTGTATCTGAACCAAAGCCGGAGTAACCATCACGCCGTAATGTTGCACTTACAAAATATTTTTGGTCAAAATTATAATTTAATCGTCCGAAAAAAGAAACAAGGTAATTTTGAGAGTTTGTTAAGCCGTTGTAATTCACGGACGTGTATCCTGAAGTTATAGAATTAAATAATGGATCAGATAAAACAGACCTTGTAACCCCATAGCCAAATTGGGTTGAACTTTGCTGCTCGTTACCAAGTAATAACGATATGCTATGTTTAGCAGCTAACGTATAGTCAAATGATGCAGTATTTACCCAATCCCATCGTTTGTACTGCACCTGGTTAACAGCATCGCTCGCGCTATTTACCGGCACCCCGTTAACCAGGGAAAAGTTTTGGACCGGGTCAGCAAAGTTATCATTAAAAGAAGTAATATAATCAACGCCATATTGTGAGCGTAAAGTTATCCATGGCAGAGGGTTCAAATTAAGATAAATATTGCCTGTAGGGTGCATAATTTCGTTATTGGCACGGTCCAGGTCTAATGAGGGGATAGGATTAGTGTAAGAGATAGTATAGCCTTTATTATTCATTACACCTATTGAACCGCCATTCGGGTTTATGTTATAACTGCCATCACTATTATAAGGCCCTAAGTTTGGTGGCAATAAAATCGCTTCCCGACCCAACCCAGAAGTAGCGTAAGCCTCACCGCTTAATGAACCGGATGTAACCGCCGCTAAGTTAAATTGATCTGCATAAGCCAACTTAGCGCCAAATGAAATAAATTTGTTGGCTTTATGATCAATATTAAAAAGCATGCTTTTACTAATAAAGTCGTTTTTTTGTAAAACACCGCCTTGTTTAGTATAGTTAAGCGATGCATAATACTTGGTTTTATCAGTACCGCCGCTTAAACTCAATGAAGTGTTATATACTACTCCTGTGCGATATAATAGCTTTTCCCAATCGGTATTAATTGGGTTTCCATTGCCATCGGGTGTCAATGTGGTATACTCCTGTGTGCCTGTAGGCCCGGTATTATATACACCAGCGTTAACCATAGCCTCATTTTTTAATGCTACATACTGGTTTGCATCCAGCACCTTAGGTAAACGCTGTACTTTATTAGCACCTATCCAGCTATCAAGACTTACGATATTAGTGCCTGCTTTACCCTTTTTTGTGGTTATTACTACAACACCATTTGTACCCCGGCTACCATAAATTGCAGTAGCAGCCGCATCCTTTAAAATGTCAATGGTTTCAATATCATCCGGATTGATATTGGCTAAGGCATTACCTCCCGACTCACCGCCGCTAAAATCGCCGGTAAAGCTAACTACCCCATCTACAACAATAAGCGGCTGTGAACTTAAATTAATGGAATTTGTACCACGAATGTGAAAAATAGGCGGGGTATTCATTACACCGTTTGGTACGGTAATTTGTACACCAGCAGCTTTGCCCGCCAATGCCTGTTCAAAATTTTGCACCGGCGTCTCAGCAATATCACTGCCTTTTATTTGTGCAATGCTTCCTACATTCTGTCGTACGGTTTGAGTACCATAGCCTACAACCAATACTTCGTTAAGTGCTTTTTGGTTGCTTTCCAGAATTACATTTTGTTTAATCCCGCTAACAGTAACAGTTTGCGTGACATAGCCAACTGAAGAAAAAACAAGTGTAGCAGTTGCTATTGAAGGAACTTTTATAGTGTAATCACCATTAATGTTAGTTACAGTTCCTGTTTTGGCTCCTTGAATCATTACTGTTACCCCAGGTAATGGCAATCCATCATCTTTACCAGTAACTGTACCGGTGATTGTTCGGGTTTGGGCGTGCGCTTGCACTGCAAATAGTGCCAAAACCCACAAAAAATTGAGTAATTTTCTTTTCATGCGTTAATAGTTAAGTTAATTAGGGTAAATGTAATTAAAAAATGAAAAAAATGAAATAAAAAGCTCAGATAAAACTATTTTTTTCAAAGTTATTGTGTTTTGTAAAATAATTTGGTGTTTGAATGGTGGTTATTTTAATAGATCGATTTTGAATTAACTATATTCATATAGTTTAGTTATTATATGAATACAATATAGATCATTGTAACTAAAAACTGCTTCAATTAATAAATAATATATTTGCCTTGATCGCTAAATTTAAGCTTAAATGCATAATCCTATACATTTATAAATCCCATGAATAAATATTTATAAGCATATA
>CAZZVY010000316.1:0-3956 GCA_964657585.1 uncultured Mucilaginibacter sp.
GGCCATACGGTCAAGCTCGCTTTTCTTTTTGGTTTGCGCTATGTAGGTATCCACACTTAGTTTTTGCCCTGGCGTGGTCAGTTCAGCAACCAACTCATGCTCCGGAGCGATAACTAAAAATGTTACTCCAAATATCGTATCAACACGCGTGGTGAAAACTTCTATGAAACCAGCACCAGCCCCCTCTAAATCTCCCCCGGGAGGGGAGACTTTAATATCTTCTGAAGCCCTCCCTTCCGGGGAGGGTTGGGGTGGGGTTGATACGCTAAATCGCACACTCGCCCCCGTACTTTTCCCTATCCAGTTGCGTTGCATTTCCTTCAGCGGTTCCGGCCAGTCAATGGTGTCCAAACCTTGCAATAGCCGCTCGGCATAGGCGGTAATACGCATGCTCCACTGGCGCATTTTCTTTTGCTCAACGGGGTAGCCGCCGCGCTCGCTGAAGCCGTCCTTTACTTCGTCATTAGCCAGTACAGTACCCAGGGCGGCGCACCAGTTAACCGTGCTTTCGCGCAGGTAGGTTAAGCGGTATTTTAATAGCTCAGCTTGTTGTTCTTCATTTGTTTTAGCCTTCCATTCCCCGGCGGTAAAGCTGGCACTATCATCGTCACATACGGCGTTGATACCGGCGGAACCGTTTTGCTCAAAATGGAAGGCCAAAGTATTTATGGACTCTGCCTTATCCGCATCCTTATTATACCAGCTATTGAACAACTGCATAAATATCCACTGTGTCCACTTATAGTAATCGGGCGAACTGGTACGCACCTCGCGGCTCCAGTCAAACGAGAACCCTAACTGGTCCAGCTGGCGGCGGTAGGTGGCTATGTTTGTTTCGGTGGTTATAGCCGGGTGCTGTCCGGTTTGTATAGCGTATTGCTCGGCAGGAAGGCCGAACGAATCGTACCCCATAGGGTGAAGCACGTTAAACCCCTTCAGCCTTTTATAGCGCGAAAAAATGTCGGATGCTATGTATCCCAGCGGATGCCCCACATGCAGCCCGGCGCCTGAGGGGTATGGAAACATATCCAGCACATAATATTTGGGCTTTGCCGAATAATTGTCTGCCTTAAAAGTTTGATCAGCGGCCCAAAAATGCTGCCACTTTTTCTCGATATCCTTAAATTGATAATCCATAATTTCGTGGCGCGAAATTAGCGAAAATGCGGGGATTGTTGTAGTAATTGGGGTAATAGGTTGTTAAGTTATTGGTTTATTAATTTATTCAACGTGAAATTAATCCGTTAAATGTAATAACGTTAACATCCTGTGATAGGTAACTTAATAACCATTGAATGATAATTCATAACCAGTTACCCAATAACCCATTATTAAACTATTTACAGAATTGACTTACCAAAGATATAAGGGCCGTCAGATCGAAAGGCTTTTTCAGATAACCATCAGCCAGGCCAGCCTCGGTAATTTCCTGTATATTGCTTACTGCCGATACCATGATAATGGGTATATGGCTTGTTTTTGGGTCGGACTTTAATTCTTTGCTCAGCTGCTGCCCGTTAGCATCGCTTTTCCAATCGGTAAGCCAGTTATCAAGCAATATCAGATCGGGTTGAATGCTATGCAGCGACTTTAATATCTTGGCATCTTCAGATGCGGTTACCTCAAAGCCATGCTCTTCAAGGGCATAAGTAATAGTTTCCCTGATATCCCTGTCATCTTCAATTACCAGTATCTTTTTAGCCATAATTATGTAAACGGACGGTAAATATTAAAAACGGCGCCTAAAAGCCTTTACAATATTATTATTTAGGCAGGCAGGCAAAGCATAAACAACTTATGCCATGCCTTTTGTTTTAATAAAGCTTATTTTTTTAAGATATTGTGTTATGGGCGGGCAGCTAAGCAGACTTATTAAAGCAGTTGCGGCAGCGGGGCTCATAGCTTTCCAGTTCACCTAATAATATCTTCACATCATTGGGCACCAGCCGGTATGAATACAAGGCCGGGTTACCGCAGCATACGCATACGGCATGCACTTTTGTAACCGATTCGGCCATGGCCATTAAAGCGGGCATTGGGCCAAACGGATTACCCTGAAAATCCATGTCGAGCCCGGCTACAATAACCCTTATACCTTTATTAGCCAGCGTATTGCATACATAGGGCAGTTCATCGTCAAAAAACTGTGCTTCGTCAATACCAACTACCTGCACATGGCTGCCCAGCAGCAATATGGCCGATGAATTATCAACCGGCGTTGAGGGGATAGCCACCTGGTTGTGCGATACAATTTCGGTTTGATGGTACCGGGTATCTGTTTTGGGTTTAAATATTTCAACATCAAGCCGGGCTATCTGGGCACGCCTTAACCGGCGTATCAGTTCCTCGGTCTTGCCCGAAAACATGGAACCGCATATTACCTCAATGCTTCCGCCAAGCTCGCTCTTTCTTTTAAAAACATCTTCGTTAAACAGCATCAGAGATGGTTGTAGCCGACTAATATCAGAATTTAATGTTATTTTTGATTATCATTTTTACCAACAGTACCAATGAAGGAGCAGGAAGTATTTAATAAGATAGGCGGCATTATCCGGGAGTTGAATGAACAATACGCATATATGCAGTCGGCCGGCAACCTGTTCAATGATCTTGAACTGGAATTGATGGCGGCAAACACCAACTTTTTAGCCGGCCATATTGAAATACTTAGAAAAATAAATAAAAATGCGGATACCTTAAAACAGGCGGAAAGCAAGGCTTCTGCTAACGGGGCAATGTTTCAGCCGGGCCTGACAGTACAGCCTGAAATACCGGAGCCTGCTTCCCCCCAGAAGCCGGAACCATTTGAAGATAAACCAGCAGAATTGGAACCGCCCAAACAAGAAGAAGTAAGCATCATCTATGAATTTGAACGCCAGGAGATCATCCGGCATGAGTTAACACTGGATGATGTTGAAGATGATTGGGATGAAGAAGATACTGAAGAAAACATACCCGAAACTAAAGTTTTTGATAATGGCTTATACAAACCAGAAGTTGTAAAAGGCCCTGCCCTACCTATGGCAGAAGCTGAAGCGGCGTTGGAAAATACCCTGTTCACAGCGGCTGCTAAACCTGTAATTACAACAGAACCTGTAATAACCCTTAATGAACGCATCTCGGCACAATTGGCGGCTACCCGTAAACCGGATCCGGCTGGCCTGCCGCCAATATCTGATTTAAAAGGCGCCATTAACCTGAATGATAAACTACTTTACATTAAGGACCTTTTTCATGGTTACAGTCTTGCTTACAGCGAAGCGCTGGAAATATTGAACAGGCTTAGCTCTTTTGAAGAAGCCCGGCAGTACCTTAATTCCACTTACGCCATAAAAAATAACTGGGCCGGTAAAGAAGACACCGCCGAAAAGTTTTATGCCTTACTGCAAAGGCGTTACATAAACAGTTAAAAGTTGATACTTAAAATTAAAAAGGGTTAATACCTGCGCAAGCCCGACTGCATAATTTTCACCTGGTAACCGGCAACAGCCATTACCAATAAAAAGCTTACCTTTGCGCAAACCCGTTGGCTTACGGCTTTGATCATCATTTCAACAGACGAGATACCCTTCAGACCCGCTTGTGCAACCGCGTTAGCATTTATATTAAAAATTACATGTCATTTCAAGAACTTAACTTAATTGAGCCTATCCTCAGGGCATTAAAAACGGAGGGCTATACTACACCTACACCCATACAGGCAAAATCTATCCCTATTATACTTAAGCAGCGCGATCTTTTAGGCTGCGCCCAAACCGGCACAGGTAAAACCGCGGCGTTTGCTATCCCTGTTTTACAGTTGTTATACCTGGACAAACAGCAGCATAAAGAACAAAAAACCATTAAAACATTGGTGCTTACACCCACACGCGAACTTGCTATCCAGATAGATGAAAGCTTTGCTGCCTATGGCAGGCACACCGGTATAAAGCATACGGTTATATTTGGCGGGGTAT
>CAZZVY010000317.1:0-3954 GCA_964657585.1 uncultured Mucilaginibacter sp.
CTTGATACATAAACTGGCGGGCGGGGGCGGGGCCTACCTGTACGGTATTATCGACTGGCCGAGCCGCATGCGTTTTGGTTATGACATGACTGCGGAAGCTCGTACGGTAATAAACTCCTATGCCTATATTGATTTTGATATTATTTCAAAAATTGCCGGGGTAACCGGCAACAGCGCCGATAGCATCTTATTCGCCGGCAAGGCCGGGACTATCAAGAAAGCCATTAACTCGCAATTAATTAACAGCGCGGGTGTTTATCATGATGGTTTACATGCCGATCTTTCCCCAAGTACACATACCTCGCAGCATGCTAATATGTACCCCATGGCTATGGGCCTGGTACCGCCGGCTAACCGTAACGCTGTTATAAACGAGATCAAAAAACAAAAGATGAGCGTTGGTATGGTAACCCTACGCTATCTGCCTGATGCTATTGGCCAGGCCGATGAGGGCGCTCACCTGATCAACCTTTATACTAACACCGAATGGTATGGCTGGGCTAAAAACATTAAGCAGGGCGCAACCGTAACATGGGAATCATGGGATGCCGATCAGTATAACGAAAGTATGTCTCACCCCTGGGGGGCTGTTGGTCTTTTAGGTATTGAAGAGTACGTGCTGGGCGTAAAACCGCTTAAACCCCAGCATGAACTGGTACAGATAAAACCGCTTGAATTTAACCATGCGCTTGACCATGCCAAAGGCACACTGCCAACCGACCGGGGTAATATTAACGTGGACTGGACACGCGGAGGCAGCCTTTACACTTTAGCAGTGAGCATTCCCGTTAACATGAAAGCTAAGGTGTATGTACCTAAAAGCGGTACCACCGGCAACCGGGTAATTGTTGACGGCAAGGCTATCAATGCTACCGAAGAAGGTAATTATTTGTATGTAAACAATATTGGTTCTGGGAAACATACGTTTAAAAGAGCAGCTACGTAATGTCCTTTTTAACGGGAATAAACCTATAATGGATTAGTAATGAGGTACATTATCAGCCATTGTGTTTAATAAAAGCTCCAAGCTGTTTTGCTTCTGCCTCAGTTAACTTGTTGCCTATGTAGCTTTGTTTGCCATTTAAATCCACTACCAGTTTGCCTAAGTAATCCGGGTTTTGCTCGTCATGTAGGTCGTCATTTAAATGTGCGCGTTCCCGTAATTCAGTGAACAGGAAAATATCATCGTGATAAACATCTGTAAATAGTTTATAAATGGCCGATAAATGCTGTTCTTCCTCACTTTCTTTTTTCAGGATAGGTTCAATAATTATGCTGCGCAAGCCGCCATCGGGAAGGGAAAGTGTTGTTTGTACGGGGCTATCCATGTGGTTTGTGATTTAACAAACAAGACAATGGAAAAGTTATAATGTTTTGGTTACCCTAACGGTTTTTTAAATATCAACGGTTGCTTTTCAGATAAAATATAACAATCTTTAACACGCTGATTTGAATAATAACCTGGCGGTTATTGCTGCTCCTATAAGTTCGGGTCGTGCAGGTGCCATCAATACATTAAATGATGGTTTAACCCCTTGCACCTAACCGTTTAAATACCAATAGCCGGGCACACCAGCCGCTATCTACCCAATGGGTACAATATGAGTGGAAACAACCTGTAAACACAAAGGAAATAGCCGTTTACTGGTGGGATTATAACGGCGCTGTCCGTTTACCGCAAGCTTACCGGGTGCAATACTGGGACGGCAATACCTTTGTGACTGTTAAAAGCGCCAGCGGCTTGGGTTTGCAAAACAAACAGTTTAACACCACCACTTTTGATGAAGTGAAGACAACTAAACTGAGGCTGGAAATAGACTCGACAGACCGTGCTGTAAGTACCTTACAGGAATGGGTAGTAAAAAAAGCGCCAGATGCACCAGATTACGCACCTGTTGTTAATGCCGGTGTTGACCGGGATGTAATGATGGGCGGTAAAACTTATCTGGCCGCAAATATCAGGTCAGTAAGTGCATTGCCAACAATGGTATGGAGCAAGGCTGATGGCCCCGGCACAGTTAGTTTTAGCAATGCTTATGCTAAAACAGGTACGGCTACATTTTCGGCCCCGGGCATGTATGTGCTTACGCTAACGGCAAAGAATGGACAAGCCGGCAGTTCATCATCATTAAAAGTGAAAGTAGTGGAGCCGCCTAAATCCAAGCGCCTGGATGTAGTTTATACCCGGCGTTATAAAATTGACAGCAAACTCTGGAACGACCGAGCTAAGGCAATGATAGTGAACTGGATACCTTTTTGCATTGATCAGAATGAACGCACCGACCTTAAAACCGGCGAGGGCGGCCTGGACAATTTTATTGAAGCCGGAAAGGCCTTGCGCGGCGAGCCGCATGGAAAGCATAAAGGCTACGTTTTCTCTAATGCCTGGGTACACCAAACGGTTGAAGCAATGTGCGAGGCTTTAATGGTTGACCCTCAAGGCGACCCCCAGATAATTGCCGCACAGGAGAAAATGCGCAAAACGCTTGACCGCTGGATACCTATCATATTAGCCGCCCAGGAACCGGACGGCTACCTTCAAACTGCCTACACGCTGCGCGATACCAGCCGCTGGCATAAGCGTTGGTCGCCGGAGAGCAGGGGCAACCACGAAGGGTATACCGCCGGTTACTTTTTAGAATCTGCCATTAATCATTATACCCTTACCGACGGGAAGGATAAGCGCTTATACAATGCAGCCAAAAAACTGGCCGATTGCTGGGCCGCTAACATAGGGCCGGGCAAACAGGAGTGGTTTGACGGGCACCAGGAAATGGAGCAGGCGCTGGTACGCTTCGGGCGGTTTGTGAATGATATGGAGGGCCCCAAAAGTCATGGCGACAGTTATATCAAGCTGGCCAAGTTTTTACTGGATTGTCGTAAAGGCGGCAGCGAGTATGACCAGAGCCATGTGCCGGTACAGCAACGATATGAAGCAGTTGGCCATGCAGTGCGCGCCACTTACAACTATTCGGGGATGGCGGATGTGGCTGCCGAGACGGGTGATGTGGATTATCAGAGCGCGGTAATGTCCATCTGGGATAACCTTGTTAATAAAAAATATTACATTACCGGGGGCATTGGCAGCGGCGAAACATCCGAGGGTTTTGGCGGGAACTATTCATTAAGAAATAATGCTTACTGCGAATCATGCTCGAGCTGCGGTCTGATATTTTTTGAATATAAAATGAACCTGGCTTATCATGATGCCAAATACGCCGATCTTTATGAAGAAACCATGTACAACGCTTTATTGGGTTCGTTAAGCCTGGATGGCAAGGACTTTTTATATACTAACCCGCTGGATGCCGTACAGCCGCGTTATGAATGGCATGTTTGCCCTTGCTGTGTGGGTAATATCCCCCGAACTTTACTGATGATGCCTACCTGGACGTATGTACGTGGAGATAATGGTTTGTATGTAAACCTGTATGCAGGCAGTACCATTAAAGTTGATAAGATAGCCGGTACCAATGTGGAGATGGTGCAGAAAACTGATTACCCCTGGAGCGGAAAGATTAGTATGACCGTTAACCCTGAACAGGCAAAAACCTTTACAGTTTATTTGCGGATGCCCAACCGCACCACCAGTGAACTATATGCCCCAAGCCCGCAGATAAAAGGCCTGAAGTTATTAATGGTTAATGGTAAGGTAGTTAGAAATCCTAAAATAGTTAACGGCTACGTGCAGGTAACCCGTAACTGGAATAAAGGCGACCGGATAGAACTGGAACTGCCGATGGAAATACAGCGTGTTACTGCTGATAATAGGATTACCGCCGACCAGGGCAAGGTTGCGCTGCGCTATGGCCCGCTTTTATATAATGTGGAATCGTCCGATAATGTTAACATCAACCAGCGTATAAGCGATAAGCCTTTAACCTTAAAATGGAAAGGCGACCTGCTGCACGGGGTAATGACCATTAACGGTACCTGGGCCGATGGATCGCCATT
>CAZZVY010000318.1:0-3944 GCA_964657585.1 uncultured Mucilaginibacter sp.
TATCAGTATTGCCAGGCTTATGATGGTGGTGATGGTTAAAGAGGTTAATGTAAAAGTGCCCTTTCCTAAAAACCCGCGTCTAAAGATTTCTATAACTGTGGTCATTGGGTTATACTCAACCAGCCAGGCAGCGCGCGGATATTTTTGTTTAACAACCGATAAAGGATATATTACGGTAGTTAGGTACATAAAAAGCTGTATGCCAAATGTAATCAGGAAACTCAGGTCGCGGTACTTAGTGGTCATTGCCGATATAATCATACCCAAGCCTAAGCCTAACAATGCCATTAACAATAACAACACCGGAAACATCAGTAACCACATAGTAGGCTGAAAAGCAGCCCCGCTTAACCAGTACACCGCCATCATCAAAAAAAACAGCAGCATCTGCACGCCAAACCTTAACAGGTTAGAAACAATGATACTCAGCGGGACGATCAGCCTTGGGAAGTAAACCTTGCCAAATAGCGCCGCATTGTCGCTAAAAACAGTGGCTGTTTTCCCCAGGCAGTCTGCAAAATAACTCCAGGCGGTAATACCTGCCAGATAAAACAGCGGCTTGGGCAGGCCGTCTGCCGGGATATTGGCCAGGTTCCCAAACACAAAGGTGTAAATAATAGTAGTGAACAGCGGCTGTACAAAAAACCACAACGGACCAAAAATGGTTTGTTTATAAAAGGATACGAAATCGCGCCGCACCATCAGCAATAACAAATCACGGTAATGCCAAACATCCCTTAACTTCATATCTAAAAGATGGGTTTTGGCGTTAATCTCAATGTCCCACTGCTCTGCTGCGCTCATTCTGTCAGCATTGTTTCTAAATCATGCTTATAGTTTTCTGTATTGAAATATTGCAGGCACTTTTGCTGCAAAATTTTACGGTCGGTAATTAGCTGCGGCTTATTTAACTGCTTGCTTATGGCTTCAACAAGTTCAGCAACGTTATCCGGGTCAACAGCTGTACCTAATTCGCCGCAGCGGATAGCGTCGAGGCTGCCATCCTCGTTACCGCAAATTACCGGCAAGCCGTATGACAGCGCCTCTATAAAAACAAGGCCGAAACCTTCTTTTTTACTGGGCAGTACAAACAGATCGGCTAATAAAAAATAGTCTGCCAGTTCCTCTTCTTCTATAAAACCGGTTACAACTACCTGCTTACCAACGTCAAACTCTTCTATCAGCTGGTTTATTCGCAATTCTTCAGTACTGTCATACTTTCCGGATAAGATATATCTTAATTCGGGATACTGCTGCTTAAGTATGCTTACAGCTTTAATCACCTGCTCATAGCCTTTATATTGCTCTGTTGATGCCAGCCGGGTCAAGGTAAACAATATCTTATTCTGCGGCGATAGGTGATAGCGCGTCATTAAATGCAAAGGTTTAATAAAGTCAACCGGTAATACTTTAACCGGGTCCAAAGCATTATTTAAAACCACACATTTTACCGGATCAACGCCATGAAGCTCAATAAGCTTGTGTTTGGTAAAGTTGCTTACGCAAATTATTTTAGTGCAATTTTGTAGTAATTTTCTTTTAAAGAAGCCCAGGGGGCGCCATACTTCAATACCATGTGCTACAAGCCAAACCTGGCATTTGGGTTTTAAAATTTTAGTGAATAAGCCAATTACCGACAAATTAATATGTGTAAGGATTATTACATCAGCCTGCAGACCACGTGCAGTTGCATTAACCGCAAATAACGCACGGTTTTTATTGAACCCTTTGAAATTGCTGGCATCAATATATTTGGTGTCAAGATGTTTGCTGTCATCATACCCTGAATACAAATTTACTTTCCAATTTTTTTTAATAGCAATCTGCTGCAGTACTTTGGCCATTATACGGCTCATTTTTTGTATGCCGCCGGTACCACTAAACGTTTGCAGGGTAAGCAATAAGATTTTTTTCTCCAGGTTTATATCTGTTACTTTTCTGCCGTGTTGCAATTGATATAAAGCGTACGCCTTTGACCAGTGTACCTTGTTTTTATTAAAGTTATCAATTACCCGCCGTGCGTAAGGATTTTCATAATAACCGGTATCGCCTATTTGAGGATGTTGCCGCATCCAGTTTTGCAGCGGGAAAGAAAAGCCCATTTTTTTTCGGTCCCATACTTCTTTAGGCAAAAGGCCCTGATAACTGTCAATAAGTAATTTCTTTGGCGGTGTATCATCAAACCTTATGGCGGAGTCAATGCTGTCAACAGCTTTTACAAAATCTTCATCCAAAAATGGTACCCTTACTTCTAAGCCATGCGCCATGCTCATTACATCCGTATCGCGAAGTAACTGGTTTTGCATATAGATGTTCGTTTCAAACCAGGCTGCTTTCTCTTTATGGCTTAGGTGTTTAAGTTGCAAGGGTTCGGCAAATAGTGTGTTTATTACATAAGACTCCTTTATATTTAATATTTTAGCTATTTCAGCCGGAACAAATAAGCCCCTTAAAAAAAAGTACTCGGCAAGCGGATGTTTATGGGTTAGTAAAGCCAGCCTTTTAAATTTCCCTGCGCTGAGCCGCGCAATGGCAGTTAACAACGGTGCCGGTATTGCCTTTAAGTATCTTAAATATTTAATGCGCCTGAAGGATGGATACCCTCCAAACAACTCATCGCCGCCGAGGCCTGATAGTACCGACTTAAGGCCACTTTCATGTGCATATTTGCAAATGAACCAACTGTTTATGCCGTCAGTGGTAGGCATGTCCATACTGTTAATGATACCGGGCAGGGCATTTTCAAAATCTTTTTGTGTAACCAGGTGCTGATAGTTTTGTACAGCAGTTTGATTAAGTATAATATTTTGATAACGCTGCTCATTATAAGCCTGGTCGTTAAAAAAGATAGATACCGTTTTAAGCTGGTCTTTTTTATGCTGATGAGCTAACAAGGTGATGAGGCTGGAGTCTATCCCGCCGCTTAAAAATACACCTATCGCGGCGTCAGCTAATAACTGCCGTTCAACGGTTTTATCCAATGCATTGCGCACACAGGTGCGGGCTTCATTTACATCAGTTATAATTTCCTTATCAACATTGTTATAAAGGTAATAAGGAGTTATTTGGTGACTGTTACTTTGATGTTGCCAGCTTAAAAAGTGGCCTTTTGGCAAACTGTACACATTTTTTAACGTAGTATATGGTACAGGCATATGACCATAGGCGAGAAAACGGATTGCCCAGTTCTTATCCTGCTCAATAGCTAAGCCGGCTTCCCGTAATGCTTTTACTTCTGATGCAAAACTTATCCCGTAATCACTAATGTGATAATACAGCGGTTTAATGCCAAAACTATCGCGTACCAGGTAAGTTATCCCTTGCTCTTTATCATATAGGGCAAAAGCGAATATTCCGCGGAGTTTTGCAAATGATGCTGTTCCCCAACAAAGGTAGGCCTGTATAATAACTTCAGTATCGGTATCTGATAAAAACTTTGCACCCAGGGTTACCAGTTCTGCCTTTAATTCCGGGTAATTGTATATCTCCCCGTTAAAGGTGGTCCAGGCACGCCGGTCAACGTCGGCCATAGGCTGATGGCCATTGGCCGAAAGGTCGATAATAGCCAACCTGCGGTGGCCAAGCACCAAACCGTCTGGTTCAGAAACGTAAAAGCCCTCATCGTCCGGCCCGCCATGTGCTAAAGAGTCGCACATTACGGCTACCTTAGCTCGCAGTTCCTTTATCGGGACCGTATTATTAATTATACCTGCTATACGGCACATATTTTAGTTGAGTTACCGGGCGCAGCTTCGCCCCCTAAGTTACATACTAAGATTGTAACTTATTAATTATCAGTAATTTATATATGCTGATAATTTAAGGTTTTGATCTACTTATCAAATCCTTTCAATTAAGGATGCCCCCATATGTACAATAAGCGCGCAACCCATATGTTCAAAACGCAGCGCCAGTTGTTTTTTTGAACGATAAGCAACAACTTC
>CAZZVY010000319.1:0-3912 GCA_964657585.1 uncultured Mucilaginibacter sp.
GAATGATACGGTGTTTCAAAATCGGATTACTATTATTGACCTTAGCTGCATTAGCGGCCTGCAAAAAGACCGTAACAGGCAAATATTATGTGTATAATGCCGATGCTTTATCATACGTACAGCTTAAGCAGGGAAAGTATTTTGTATACAGGGATTCAGTGTCAGGTAATACGGACTCGGTAGTGGTAACGCAAAGTTTATTAGAGCAATATGATAGTTCAATGAACGGCGTACCTTATGATAGTCAGCAATTTTCGCTTACGCTGACACAGATCAATAAGGGTGCAGCCAATACAACCTGGCTAAAGGGCATGTCGCCTGGCTACCAGCTGGCGCGGTTGCAGATCATTGCGGCTGATAATCCCGCTAATTATTACTTTATAGACATTGCGCCTGTGCTGCCAAGCATGGTTGTTGAAGGCAAAACCTATACCAGCGTTAATGTTACCATTAACCAGCAGCAGGGCACTTCAAATGTACAAGGCTCTTTTAAAACAGCTTACTATTGGTCAAAAAATGTTGGGTTAATTAAGCGTACAGAAACCATAGGCGGGGTTACCAACACTTATAATTTGTTGAGGCATAATTAGCAGCTTGTTAATAACAGGTTCCTTAGCAAGGAAAATTGGGTTTCATTGCATTTTAAAAAAATAAAAACTTTCTATTGACAAATTAAATTTTAGCATTACATTTACCGACGAAGAAAGATAATGAACATTAACAAAGCATATTATTTTGGTTTCTACTTTTACTACAGCGGTAAGGGCCGGGACTGATATATGCTAAATAAATATAACATGATCAGAAAGTCCCGGCTCTAAAGCCGGGACTTTCTGCATTTACACAACCCATGAGACCACAAAAGCCAAGAGTTGCCATACAGGGCATCCGCGCCTCCTTTCACGAAGAAGCCGCATTTCGTTATTTTGGCGAGGATATTATTACTGTTGAATGTAATTCGTTCAAGCAAACCTTTGATGCGCTTAAGGACGGCAAGGCCGATTATGTGGTAATGGCTATTGAAAACAGTATTGCCGGCAGTATTTTGCCTAATTATTCATTGCTGTTAAGCTATAGTTTCCCGGTGGTTGGCGAAGTTTATCTGCCTATACAGCTGCACCTGATGGCTTTGCCCGGCGTAAAGTTTGAACAGATACAATATGTAACTTCGCATCCTATCGCTATACGCCAGTGTGTGGATTTTTTCGATGAATACCCGCACCTTAAAATTGTGGAAAGCAGTGATACCGCCGCCTGCGCCAAACGCATCCGCGATGAACAATTGACGGATACGGTGGCCATTGCCAATACCCTCGCTGCTAAACTATATGAACTGGATGTACTGGAACGCCGCATTGAATCGAATAAAAAGAACTTTACCCGTTTTCTTATCCTTACCACGCATGAAAATTCGGAGATAACTAAACCAGACAAGGCCTCTTTATGTTTCCAGGTGATTAATGAGGTAGGTGCACTGGCTAAGGTGCTGAATATTTTTGCCGGGCAGGGTATCAACATGAGTAAGATACAAAGCATGCCGGTATTAGGCAAGCCCAGCGAGTACAACTTTTATGTAGATGTAGAATGGGACGATATACGCAAGTATGAAACCACTATTAAGCAAATTTTAAAATATACTCATAACTTCAATATCCTTGGAGAGTATAAAAGGCATATGGAAGAAGGCTTGAATGATGATATTCCCATGCGGAAAAAAGAAACAGCCACAAGAACTTATATTGATGTTAAAAAACCAGGCAAATAATACCTCAAAACAATAAGCAGATGAAATTAAATCTAAACATACAACCCTTGAGCAGCTGGATAGATTCGGGGAAAAAACCTTTGGTGATAGCCGGCCCCTGCAGCGCCGAAACGGAAGACCAGTTAGTAGCCACCGCACATTTATTGGCTAAAACAGATAAAATTACCGCGCTGCGCGCCGGTATCTGGAAACCCCGCACACGTCCTGGTGAATTTGAAGGTATCGGCAGCATTGGCCTGAAATGGCTGGACCGTGCCAAGCAGGAAACAGGTTTACCAACCGCTATTGAGGTAGCCACCGGTAAACACGTAGAGGAAGCGCTGAACGCCGGTGTGGATATCCTTTGGGTTGGCGCACGCTCAACTGTTAACCCTTTTACCGTGCAGGAAATTGCCGACGCGCTGAAAGGTGTGGATATACCGGTTATGGTGAAGAACCCGGTTAATCCCGACCTTTCTTTATGGATAGGCGCTTTAGAGCGTATCAATAACGCAGGTATTACAAAGCTGGCCGCTATCCATCGCGGGTTCTCTTCATTTGAAAAGTCTGCTTTTCGTAATGAGCCGATGTGGGACCTGGCCATCAGCCTTAAAACACATGCGCCGGAACTGCCTATAATTAATGACCCAAGTCATATTTGCGGTAACCGCGACCTGCTGCCATACATTGCACAAAAAGCGCTCGATTTGGATATGCAGGGATTGATGATTGAATCGCACATCGACCCATCGGTAGCCTGGACAGATGCCAAGCAACAGGTTACCCCGAGTGCCTTAGCCGAACTTATTGACCGGCTTACCTTAAGAAAAGCCGATGTAAGCAATAAAGAACTGATAAATAAACTTGACGACTTACGTACCCAGATAGATAAGATCGACGATCTGATATTCCAGAAGATGGGCGAACGTATGCAGGTAGTGGAAAAAATAGGTAATTATAAAAAAGAAAACAGTATAACTATTTTACAGGTTAACCGCTGGGACGAGATATTACATAAACGTATTGCTTATGCCCGCGCATTAAATTTACATACTGATTTTGCCGAGAAATTATTGGAACTAATGCACGCCGAATCCATCCGCAAGCAAACCGAGATCATGAGTAAAAGCCAGGCCGAAGGTCAGGCTCAGGAAAAGTTAACCCATGCTTAATCAGCCGCTTCCAGCCTTATCTTAAGCAAAGGGCCACATGACCATAATGAAACCAACTATCGTTATTTCTAAAACATCGCGTGTAAGTAAAGGCACTATCCAACTCACCGGATCAAAAAGCGAGTGCAACCGGGCGTTAATAATTGAAGCTTTAAGCAAAGGAAAAGTGACCGTACAAAATGTATCGGATGCGGCGGATGCCATTACCCTTGCTGCTATCTTGCGCACTTCAGTTAGCAGTGAACAGTTGACAGTTGGCAATAATAGTAAAGACCTGCAAACTGTTAATATCGGTCCAGCCGGTACGGCAATGCGATTTTTGACCGCTTATTTTACCTTACAAGGCGAAGAAGTGATATTAACCGGTTCTGAGCGGATGAAACAGCGTCCTATTGGTGTATTGGTTGATGCCTTGCAGACTTTAGGCGCAGTAATATCCTATGAAGAAAACGAGGGCTATCCCCCGTTAAGGATTGCCGGAAGCATTCAGCAAAAAGCCGACCGTATCAGTATAAAGGGAAATATCAGCAGTCAGTATATCACGGCTTTACTTTTAATTGCATCAAGTTTACCTCAAGGTTTAACTTTGAAAATTGATGGCGACCTAACCTCGCGGCCGTATGTAGAGATGACCTTATCCATGCTGCAACAAGCTGGCATACAGCATACGTGGACAGATAACCAGATCAGTATTGCACCACAGGCATTCATGGAAACCAGTATTTGGATAGAGCCTGACTGGAGCGCAGCATCCTATTGGTATGCCATTGCTGCTTTAAGCGATGAGGCCGATATCTTTCTTCCCGGGTTAACCAGCTATAGTTTGCAGGGCGACAGCATAATAACCGAGATTATGGCTAATTTTGGAATCACCTCGCAATTTAAAGATGGCGGTGTGCATTTAACCAAAGAGGCCAAACCGACAGTTAGGAAAATATTTGATCTGAAATCATGTCCCGATCTGGCACAAACCGTAATTGTGGTATGCGCCGCCTT
>CAZZVY010000320.1:0-3912 GCA_964657585.1 uncultured Mucilaginibacter sp.
GGGATAAAGCGATAATGCCGGAAGATGGTATCATCCGGAAAAAAGTTAATGGCTGTGCCGTTGCGCTGGGTAGTTTCCTTTTCGGCCTCATCGCGGATCAGTTCGCCTTTGGCAAACTCGGCCAGTTTAGTGCGGCCATCGCGGTAGGATTGTACCGTAAAACTATTGGATAAGGCGTTAACCGCCTTGGTACCCACACCATTAAGCCCTACAGATTTCTGAAAGGCCTTGCTGTCGTACTTCCCGCCGGTATTGATCTTTGATACGCAGTCTATCACCTTACCCAGGGGTATTCCCCGGCCGTAATCGCGCACGGCAACTTTATGGTCGCTCATGCTGATCTCGATAGTTTTGCCCGCCCCCATCACAAACTCATCAATGGAATTGTCTACAATTTCCTTCAGCAGCACATAAATGCCATCGTCATAAGCCGAGCCATCGCCCAGCTTGCCAATATACATGCCCGGCCTGAGGCGTATATGTTCCTTCCAGTCTAATGACCGTATACTATCGTCCGAATATTCAAATGTTTCTGCCATAGTTATCAAGGCCCAAGCGGGCTTCAGACAAAAATAGCAATAGCAGCGAATTATGCGGGGTTTAGTATTCCACATATTAACAAAGGGCCACGGTTGACTCACCCGGTCGTGGCTGCCGCCCGACCACCCTCTCTGCTACGCAAAGAGGGAATGCCTCACCCTGCCCTCTTCAAAAGCGAGGGAATAAAGTTTTTCGCCCTGTTTCCGCGCAGCGAAGAGAGGGGGCCGACGAGTGAAACAATGTCGGGGGTGAGTTGGTAAGCTATGCAGGGCAAGTTGACTCACCCGGTCGTGGCTGCCGCCCGACCACCCTCTCTGCTACGCAAAGAGGGATAAGCAGCAATTCCAAACAACAAGCTTTAGCTGCCGCCCTTAAACTTTATGCAATTGCTGGCCTTGTTAATGTTCTTAAAAAAATCAGGCCCTTTATCATTGGTCAGGCAAACGGCGGTAATATTACCTTTATGGCTTTTTTGCAAGGTGATAAGCAGTGCATATTTAAAATGCATGGTGCCGGGCGCTTCGGGCAGGCTAATAAAATATGTTCTGCCTGCGTCGGCATTATAATCGCTCAAAATCCTGTCTGGCAACTGGCGCACCAGTAAATTATCATCTCCTGCCAAAGCCCGGGCTACATTTTTACCAATGTCGAGGTATAAGGAGTCAGGGGTGTTCTCGGCAGCAGGCGTAATTTTAAACCAGATTTGGAATTCTTTTCCTGGCAGGGCAATGCCATAATTATAATTACTATTCTCGGTTAAACTTAATTCCTTAAACTCGTCGGGCAGGGTAAAGGTTGCACCGGCGCGCGTAACTATTTTTAAAAAATTTTTATACTCGCGGCTATCACGGGCTACTTTGGTTTGCGCAATTGCCGCCGCTGTACAAAACAGCAGGAAGATAAGTAATAATGCATTTTTAAGATAGCCTGATAAAGTTTTCATTTCAGATCGGCAGAACGAATATACAAAAACATGAGGGAATATATACAAAAAAGCCGTAAATTATTACATAACATACTATGGTCGCTAAGATATGCTAAATACAAGTTCGCGTTTATAAATAATATCACTTCGTTAGTTTCGTGTATATAATATAACCGGTGTAAGGCCTCCTGGGCATAACGGTTTGCGTTTATTGCCGGTGTAAGCTATCTTTACGTGATATAATTAATACCAATGTCTGAACTGCTACGTCTTTTAGCGGCTTATGATGCCGAACGGCGTCTGGGCAAGCCAAGTGCACTGGCTACAGTAGTAGAAGTGAATGGCTCGGCCTACCGGCGGCCCGGGGCACGAATGCTGGTAACCAATGAAGGCCAACTGACAGGCACCATTAGCGGTGGGTGTTTGGAGGGAGATGCCCGCCGGCGCGCCCAACAGGTAATGCTGCGCGGCAAACCAGAAATTATTGTATATGACAGTACTGACATTGACGACGACCTTGAAAATGGCGCCCAGCTTGGTTGTCAGGGACAAGTGTTTATTTTACTTGAACCTATTAATTATGATGATAGCAATAATCCGTTGGAACTGTTGCGTGAAACTTCGCGCTTACAAGAAAACGCTGTATTGACCACCGTGCTGAAAAGCAGTAACCAGGAGTATGCACCTGCGTCACAACGAATATTACTGTTGAATAACGGCACATACCGGAGCGGACAGCTTCCTGCAAATCTCGTAAAACAATTAATTCCGCTCATGCACAAAGTATTGTTGAATGAGGTATCAGCAAATATCGACCATGAGATAGATGGCAATACTATGCGGGTATTTATAGAAATTATTAAGCCTGCCTCCCTGCTTACTGTTTATGGCGCCGGTAACGATGCACAGCCGCTGGTGCGCCTTGCCAAAAACTTGGGCTGGCGGGTAATAGTGATAGATGGCCGGCCGCTGCAGGCATTGCCTAACCGCTTTCCTGAAGCCGAACAAGTGCAGGTGGTACGCATTGGTGACCTGGCAAACAAAGTAAACATACAGGGCTTTGCTGTGCTGATGAGCCACAATTATCATTATGACCTGGCCGTACTGGAACAACTAAGCCGTTTTAATAACATAAGATATATTGGCATACTTGGCCCGCGTAAAAAGACCGAACGGATGCTGAACGAACTGGAACATAAAGGAATAATACCGGCCGAACTGGATGAACGTATATACAGCCCAATTGGCCTGGACATTGGCGGCGAAAATGCGGATGAAATAGCCTTATCCATAATGGCAGAACTACTGGCTGTACGGAATGGTTATAAAGGCGGCTTTTTACGCAACCTAAACGCCCCCATACATGACCGTAACTTTATATGAATATAACACAACATGGCTAACACCGGTATTATTATCCTGGCAGCAGGCAATTCCAGCCGTTTGGGGCAGCCAAAACAGTTTTTAAAATACAAAGGCAAAACCTTGCTTTCACATGCCATTGAAACGGCACAGGCCTCTCGCAATAAAGGGCCAATACTGGTGGTTACAGGCGCGCTGCATGACGAATTATTCAGGGAGTGCAGCAGTCTGTTAGTAAGTGTAGTGCATAATGTAAACTGGCAGCAGGGCATGTCAACCTCTATCCAAACCGGATTAAGGGCTTTGGTTCGGATCAATCCTGATACTACAGGTGCCCTTATTACGCTTTGCGACCAACCCCTGGTAACAACAGCGCACCTGGATAATTTACTGGATATATCTGCACATCATCAAAACCATGGTATTGTAGCTACCTCATACGCCGATACAGTTGGCGCACCGGCTTTTTTTAGCCGTAAAGTATTTGAACAGCTTTACCAGCTAAAAGGCGACAAAGGCGCCCGCGAGCTATTTAATGACCCTGAACAAAAGCTGGTAACTGTGCCCTTTAAACCTGCCGCTGTTGATATAGATACAATGGAGGATTATGAAGGGTTGGTTGATTAGAGATCAATTGGACATTACATTGATTGTTTTACTAACCTCCAATCTCTGATCAACTGATTACTTCTTCCCCGGCACTTGCTTCAACAACCACTGGGTAATATCGGTAATAGCTTTATCGTTATCAAAATGACCATCAGCAGGGAGGTGGCCGTTGGTATATTCATTATATAACCATGGGTCGCCTACGGCAAAAACCGTCCCTTTGCCATATTTAGCTGTTGCTATAATAGTTACGCCTTCGTGTTCCAATAACGATTTTGCCGGGCCGGATAATGTGATGTTGCAAACATCCTTCATATATATTTTTTTGGCTGTTTTAAACAGGGGGTTGCCTTCTACCATCATGGTACCGGGTTCTATGCCCCTGGTAACATGGTTATGGAGTTCATCAGTAAAGTGCATACCAAATTTGGCGGCCAGTGTGTTAAAATGCGGCAGTTCTACATTGGCGCTGTCAT
>CAZZVY010000321.1:0-3902 GCA_964657585.1 uncultured Mucilaginibacter sp.
AATGCTTGCAAACTGGACAATGATGTGAAAAACAATCATCGAAAATGCCTTTTTAAATTTTACTTTTTATAATTCTATTAAACTCATGTTGTGTTGCGCTCTTTACAGTACGACCGTGCCACTCACTACTCACCATTCACTATTTCACTGCATATCCTTTTACTGCGTTCACTGGTTCACCCTTATCGGTAACCCCCTGCACCACTACTCTGATGTTGGTTTTGGGGTCGGCATTGTAAAAGCTAACGGTGGCCTGCCCGTTAACATCGGTTTTGATCACCGGCTCCCAGTGTATGGTATTGCGCATGTCGGGTTTTGAAGAGTCGCTGGCGCCTTCGTGTATCGGTTTGTAGAAATTGCGGGCCTCATAATACCCCTGTATTATTGATGAGGTAACGCCGCCACCGTTTTTAAGCAATGCCCCGGGTTTTAAAGTTAGATAAATAACATACAAAAAATTGATCCCATGATCCTGGCCGCCTGCAGACGTTGTGAGGCCGGTGATATTTGCCCGTGTGCCGGTTATCAATTTTGCCGAATTGGGGATCTTTAAATTATTTAATAATCTCTTAATAACTACTTTTTCTACCTTATCCATCGGTAATTCATAATAAATCTGGTAATAGTGATTAAGCACTGATGCATCATTCATATCCTCATCAGTAAAAACCTCTTCCTTATTATCAACAATAAAACGCGGGTGGTAAGTTTTCCCGTCGGCAACAAATATCACCCCGTAATCACCGTTTTGTTCGGGTCGGGCCTGTTTGGAGGCATAAAGAATGTATTCTTTCAATGTCCTGAAATCCTTTACATCCTGGGCGGTAACCGTTAAAACCTCATCAGCATAACCCGATGGCGTAGCATCCTGGTCGCGCAGGCGCACCACCTTATTGGCGCTTACCTTTACTTCCTTCAAGCTGGTTACGCTATCTAACTGCTTATTTGCCGATGCCCGTTTGCTGATCTGATCGGCCAGTTCGGTATTAATGGCCGCTGCATCCAACTGTTTATCATCAACCGGCAGCCCATGCCCGGATAAGGAGTCTAAGCGGACACTTCCGTTAGCGTTGCCTTTATCATCGCGCGTGGTAACGGTTACTACCTGCTGACCCGACAACTGTAAATTATCAAAAAAGTAACTCCCGTTTTGATTGGTTTGTGTGAAAAATATTTTCTGATCGCGCGCTTTTGGGATAGATAGTGTAACATTAGCCTTAGGTATAACCGTTTTGCTGCCTTCTTTGGTCACAATGCCCGTTAATGAAAAACCCTGTTCTGGCAGATAGGATATCTTAATAGCGGTATCTGCCAGCCTTCTCCATACAAAATCGCGCCAGCCCTGGGTAAGCAGCAGCAGATCCAGTTGTTTAGCCCTGTTAACATTCGTAGTATCGAAATAACGGACGGGGTAGGCTATCTGTCCCTTAATTTCAGATTGCAGCATCATATAAGCTGTAATATTATTGTTTTCATTCTTATCAACCCCGGCATCAACCGCCGCCATGGAGAAGTTACCGCTAACCGGACGTTTGCCCGCATCAGTTGCCTTAATGTTAACGGTTACTTTTTCCCTTGATCTGTATATGGTTTTGTTGGTATTAACCGTAAGCCGGGCCTGCTGGCCGCGGTGTTCAATATAAATCAACCTTTCGCAGTTAGGTTTGTGCTGATTGTCGTAAACCGTAATAGCAGCTATGCCTTCGGGCAAGATGTTATCGTTTATCTTTATAGTGGCCACATTGCCGTTAAGCTGAAACTGCTGGTCGGCACAGGTAACGCCGGCATGTTTTACTACCAGGCCCAGGCTTTTGCCTGCAAAGGCTGCAGCGCCGGCCGTGTTGCAGCTAACTGTTATTACCGTAAAAGTATCGCGCCGGACTGCTTTTAAATTTAAACCGCTATTTAAGGCAGCAGGCAGTTGTGCGGTTATGGTTTGTCCGTTGTATATTACCCTGGTATGGTATGTTTGGCCGGCAAGCGGCAGGATGGCAAATTCGCCCAGGCCGGCCGAGTCGCAGGTGAAACGGGTTACGGTATCGCCTGCAGAGGAGATCACCGGGCCGGTAACGCTGATGCCCTTTCCGGAAGCATCTTCGGCCTTAACGGCCACTATAGCGCTCAGTTCATTAACCAATGCGCCGCCTTCAGGGAAAAACCGGATGACCGGCACAGGGCTGGCATTGGCAATAGTACCGGCAGTATTCTTTTTTGGTGTTTTAGCCGTTTTTGCAAGTGCCCCGGTGGCAGCCGAAGCATTGGTAATAGTTATAGCTTTCTCAAAAACAAAATTATCGCCAAAATTGCGCTGCCAGTTGGTGTAGGCCCTTAGCCGGTATATCCCGGCAGGCAAACCGCCCCGGAGCGCAAAATCGCCGTTCCCGGCGCCATTGCTGATGTAGAGCACCTGTTTATTAACTATGCTGTCGCCGGGTGCAATCAACTCCACATACAGGTTTTTGCTGGTACTAATTAAATGATTGTCCTGCCCGTTGGTGACATAGGTTTTAAACCACATATCCTCGCCCGCGGCATAAACCGAACGGTCGGTATGCACAAAAACCTTCTCAAAAAAAAGTTTGACGTTATTTTGTGGGGCAGGGGTTTGGGCAAAAGCATATAAGCGGCAGCAAACTATTGCTGTTAAAACCGACAGTTTAACTATTTTGTACATGGGGTATTGATAATGATTTATAAGGTGAATATATTTACAAATCTTATAAAAGTATTATACACTATCCCTATCCTTTTTCAAATCAGGACGGAGCAGGATAGTGGTTTCGGTACAAGTATATACCTTTATTGACGTAACTGATAGGTATTGTTAGCCAATTTAAATACACTATCCAAGTTTTTAAACCAATTAAACTAATATAAATGAGTCGATATTTACAAAGCCAATTATTGGGTGCTTTAACCACACCAAAAAAGAACAGGTCTCAAAATTACATTTGTTTGTCCTGCTAAGCAGTTAACACCTTTATTACACCGTTTTGAGCTATTACTGGTTTTAACCATACTGTTACATTATAAACTTAATTTTCTAAATATTTAGAGTATGTATAAATTTTTTAAAAATTTATCCTGTTTACTTTGCCTTGTGCTGATTTTTGGCAGCTGCCGCAAAGATGCATTTGATAAGTATTATAACCCGCCCGCCAACTTACAGCCGCCAATTTACCAGATATTGCAGGCCCGTGGTAATTTTACCAACCTGCTGGCCCTGATAGACAAGACTGGCTACAAGGCAACCTTAAGCAGCGGCGGTTACTGGACTATGTTTGCCCCTAACGATGCGGCCTTTCAAAAATATTTTACCGCCAACAATACCAGCCTTGATAAGATAGATACCGTTACGGCAGGTAAAATTGTAAGGTACGCCCTGGTGTTCAATGCCTTCCAGACCAACCACATTGCCGATTACCAGTCGCCTACCGGCTGGGTGCCCAATACGGCGTTCAAGCGCCGTACCGCTTATTATGACGGCTTTATGTTTGGCGCCGGCCCTGATGGCGCCAATGGTGTATACGTATCAAAGAACCGGAACCTTAATTATGTTTTCGGCGATAATAACAATAAATATATCCCCTACTTTTACTCTGCCTTTATGACCCAGGCCGGGCTTACCGCTGCCGATTATAATTACTTTTTCCCGAACTCCACCTATTCTGGTTTTAATGTGGCCAGCGCCTCGGTGGTAAATAAGGATGTTATAGCTCAGAACGGTGTAATACACGAGGTAGACCAGGTAGTGCTGCCCTTGCCCAGCGTTGAGCAAAAGCTGGCATCAAATACGCAATACAGCGTATTTAAAAGCATACTGGACCAGGTATTGTCCAGTTACACGCTGGATGTTAATTACACCCGCCAGTATAATAACGTAACTAATAAAACCAGCAATG
>CAZZVY010000322.1:0-3878 GCA_964657585.1 uncultured Mucilaginibacter sp.
GGCCTATTCGATAGTTACTGATTTGTACCGCCCAAACCCCGACCGCCTTCGTGATTGGATATCATCTCCCAAAGCCAACGGTTATGAATCGTTGCATACTACGGTAATGGGCCCACGCGGGCAATGGGTAGAGGTGCAGATCCGCACTAAACGAATGAACGAAATTGCTGAAAAAGGTTTTGCAGCGCATTGGAAATATAAAGAATCTTCAACTGATAGCGGTTTAGACCTTTGGGTACAAAAAGTGCGTGACCTGTTAAAAAACCCCGATTCTAACGCACTTGATTTTCTGGATGATTTTAAAATGAATCTGTTCTCTGACGAGATATTCATTTTTACACCTAAGGGGGCTTTGATACAACTGCCGTCAAGCGCAACCGCACTTGATTTTGCTTTTGAGATACATAGCGATGTGGGCGCCAGTTGCATTGGTGCCAAGGTTAACCATAAATTGGTTCCGCTGAGTTACAAACTGCAAAACGGCGACCAGGTGGAGATCATCACATCCAGCAAGCAAACACCAAAAGAAGATTGGCTTAACATAGTTGTTACGGCAAAGGCCAAAGCTAAGATCAAATCGGCCTTAAAGGAAGAGAAACGAAAAGTAGCTGAAGATGGCAAAGAAATATTGGAGCGTAAACTAAAATCATTAAAGATCACTTACAACTCTGAAAACATTCATAAGCTGAGCTATTATTTTAAGCTTCCGTCTACTCAGGATCTGTTTTACAATGTTGCCAAAGGATTAATAGACCTGAAGGATTTGAAAGAGTACCAGCTTTCTGAAAAAAGCATTGAAAATAAGCCTCAGGAAAAAATTGATACCGACCAGGTGCACAATATGCTGCGCAGTATCAAAGCCAAGGATAGTGATATCCTGCTCATAGGCGAGGATATGCAGAAAATTGATTACAAACTGGCTACTTGCTGCAATCCCATACCCGGCGATGATGTTTTTGGTTTTGTTACTGTTAACGAAGGTATTAAGATACACCGCACTAACTGCCCTAATGCCACTAAACTGATGAGCAGTTACGGTTACCGTATTGTTAAGGCACGGTGGACCAACCAGCAGGAACTGGCATTTTTAACCGGCTTGCGTATTACAGGGATAGATGATGTGGGACTGATAAATAAACTTACAACTATCATATCTACCGATTTTAAGGTAAATATCCGGTCAATTACAGTTGATAGCGATAATGGTATATTTGAAGGTTCCATAATGGTATATGTAAATGATACGGAACATTTGGATAACCTTATTAAAAGACTCAAAACTGTACGTGGCATAACAACAGTAACACGCTTTGACTCAGCGCCAGCCATTGAGAAAGTTTCATAAGCAACTAATAACAAATTAGTTAAAATATCTTTGTTTAATTAAAAAAAGCGACCCGATCCGGCCGCCTTTTGAAAAGTAATTAATATACGTTATGTGCCTAACCCAACTGTACCATCTAATGCTCCCTTGCCATCGGCATTTTCTTCAGGCATATCAGCTAAACTACCGTCTTGGTTAAGTACATTAAATGACTGGTCATTATCATGTCCGTTGGCTTCTAATTCTTTATCATTTATTTAGAATGAGAAACATTACCAGGTACATCCACTTTCCCCAGATTTTTATCATCATGGATTTGACCAGGGCCTTTATTTTCACTGTTCATAATTTCCTTCGCTACTTTTAATAAATTTAAAACCCCAATCTTTTTGGAAAGGGGCTTCAATAAATTATATTCCTTCTGTACCCGGTTCGTGCCCAACCATACGCCCAGTAGTGCGCCCGTGGTTGCCCGGTGTAAAATCGGTAGTAGCATTACCAACTGATGGAAATTCCTTAGTATCAGGTGGGGTCACATCAATCTGTTCGGTGTAGGAGGCATCATTGCCGTTGTTTTCCTGTTGTACTTCCTGCTGGTTAGGATAGCCTTGTCTTTCGTTATCGGCCTGGCCCTGTTCAGGTATCTCATTATCATATTGCTGTTGTTCCTGTCCGGGAATTACGCTTGGATCAAACTCGCTATCGAGCCTGTTTCCGTTTTGATCATATACTTCCATAATTTTGTAATTAAGTATTTATAAAATAACTTACAGAAATACTTAATTGTTTTAAATAAGTGAAAAGGGGGCAAAAATTGAGAGAAGAAAGTTTTAATAATTAACAGCAAATATTTAATTATGCATTAACAAGGCAAATCTCCTGCACTTTGGTAATGGTATAATCAATCTCTTCTTTCGTAGTATATTTTGAAAATGAAAATCTTACCGATGGCCTATCCGGACTGGTTCCTATAGCTGTCAACACATGTGATCCGATATTACTGCCCGAACTGCATGCGCTACCGCCGGATGCAGAAATACCAGCAATATCGAGATTAAATAACAGCATATCGCCCATATCCATTTCAGGGAAAGATACATTAAGCACAGTATACAGACTATTATCAGGATCGGTTTGGCCATTAAAGGCAATGCCCGGAACCTTTTCTTCCAGTTGCTGCTTCATGTATGATTTTAACCCCTGGATATGATGTTTATGGACATCCATTTCAGTATAGCAAATATCCAGCGCTTTGGCAAGACCTGCTATACCATATATGTTTTCGGTACCCCCGCGCATATTGCGTTCCTGCGCACCGCCGTATATCATCGGTTTTATTTTTACTTTATGGTTAACGTACAAAAATCCAACACCTTTAGGCCCATGGAATTTATGTGCTGCACAAGCTACAAAATGGACTTTTAACTTGCTTAGGTTATGTGGGTAATGCCCCATAGTTTGCACTGTATCGCAATGAAATATGGCGTCATATTTTTCGCAGATATCGCCAACCCGTTCAATGTTTGTAATAGTACCTAATTCATTATTGGCATGCATCAATGATACAAAGGTACGGCCTTGCCCGGCCAACATATCATCCAACTGGTCATAATCAATATTACCCTTGCTGTCTACATCAACAAATTTCAGATCAATTATTCCTGATTTTTGCATGGCTTCAAGCGTATGTATTACAGCATGATGTTCCAGTTTACTGGTAATGGCAAATTTTAGTCCTAAATCCATAATGCCGCACCTTATGGCTGTGTTATCAGCCTCGGTACCCCCTGAGGTAAAAAAAATCTCTGCCGGCGAGGTATGCAGTAAGCCGGCTACGGTTTTGCGCGCCTTTTCCAGCAGCGACCGCGCCTCACGCCCATGAGCATGAATTGACGAAGGATTGCCGTAGTGGTTCTCCATCACTTTGTACATTTCTTTAAGCACCTCTGGGTCTATCGGCGTGGTTGCAGCATTATCTAAATATACGCGCATTTTCACAGTGATTAATGATCGGTTGATTAGTCATTGGATAAGTCATCAGTGATTATGTTTTGCTGTCATCAGTAATTACTTTTACAAACAATATCTTTCAAGCTGCTAACTTCGGTATTCCCAACTTAATCCTTTAAATTTAACATTTCTTTTATATCTGATATGATCTTGTTAGCTAATTTATTAGCTACTGTTTCAGAGTTACCTTCAGAATATATCCTGATAATAGGTTCTGTATTTGACCGTCGCAAATGTACCCATTCTTTGTTAAATTCTATTTTCAGCCCGTCTATGGTAGAGTGAGGCTGCTTTTTGTATTTTTCTTTTACCTTTATTAATAAGGTGTCAATATCCATTTCAGGCGTTAGCGTGATCTTATTTTTGGAGATAAAATAATTAGGATAGCTGCTTTTTAATACAGATACCGGCTTGCCAAATTTTGCCAGGTGGGTTAAGAATAATGCAATACCAGCCAACGCATCGCGGCCATAATGAAGTTCAGGATAAATAATGCCGCCATTACCTTCGCCGCCAATAATGGCATTGGTAGCCTTCATCTGGG
>CAZZVY010000323.1:0-3872 GCA_964657585.1 uncultured Mucilaginibacter sp.
ATATAGGGCACGTCTCCAAATGCTTTTACTTTTTTCCAGAACTCATTTGCCCTAAAAAAGCGTTTCACCAACATAGATATTCTTTGTAGCCGCAGGAAGTGCTGCTTTTGAATAATTAGCCAAAAAGAAATTGCAACTTCTAATAACTGAAAAATTCCAGTTTGTACCGGTTCCGTTGATCGTTCCAGCCTGAGAACTTAATGAGCCGGAACCTGAAAGGTCCGTGGCACTCGCGCTTGACGGAATCGTATATGTCCCTGCCAATAGCGTGTTGATCGATTGATTCGCTTTGTCATCCGAATTATCGTCTGCCCGTAAAAGTGTTTGCTGCGGCAAAGTGATATAAAATTGGTTGCAATAAAGTTGAAGATCGGTTTCATTTTCGAAAAAAAATTTTGGGGACTAATTGTTTGGCTCTCGCATACGCTGCATTTAATAAGTATTTGTCCTGGGATTGTTCATTTCCGCCACCTGCAAACCGAATTCGGGAAATAGGCATTTGGGTTTTGAGGTGTCCAATAATCGGTAGTTAGCTTTGCCGGTATGCTGTACTCATCGTCTCTAAAAGCATAAAAGGTATAATCGTTGGGTTCAAAACTATGTTTTAAAACCCCTTGGAAAAAAACAGAAAAATCAAAGTGCTTAAAGGAGGCATTTAGATTCAGACCAAATCTATCATGAGGTGTCGAGTTTCCGATTATCTTCCGATTTCCCGGGCTTGATACAGTCCCTGAACCGGGACTAATTTTACCATCACCATCCAGATCAGCATACTTAATATCACCGGCAAGCCATTTATAACCAGCTAATGCGGAATTGTTTACAGCTTGCGCTTCAGCATCTGTTTTATAATAACCTTGATTTACATATCCCCAAATTTCTCCCAACTCTTCTCCTACACGAAAATCGTTGATGAGCCCTGTGGGATTACCTCCATATTTCGTAACAACAGTGTTTGAATTATCTGACAAACTAACGGTAACGCCGTAGGACAATTGATCGTTAAAAGCTTTATCTTTCCAGTTCAAACTTAACTCCCATCCCTTAGAGCGCAAAGATGCCGCATTGCTCGGTGGAGTAGTCGTACCTAACACTGCTGGTAGTTGCAGGCTCTTCACTAATATGTCTTTGTGTTAGTGATAAAATAGTCAAAACTGCCAGTCAGGTGCTCATTCAAAAAGGCATAATCCAAGCCGATATTCTTGGTTTGTACTTTTTCCCAGGTAAAGGTTGGGCTGATTAAAGCAGGTGCTCCTGCTGTAATACCTGGCTGACCATTGATCAGATAATTAACAGTACCCATTGGCAGTGTGTCGATATAAGGATATTGAGCAGAAGCCGATGGATTGCCGGGTGGTGTGAGTTGATCCGGAAGTTGGCCATATGACACCCTTAACTTAAGCTCATTAATGGAGCCTTTAAAACGCTCCACAAATGACTCATTAATTATATTCCAGCCTGCTGAAACTGACGGAGAAAAAGAATATCTACTGCTGGGTTGAAACCGTGAATTCCATCATATCTTGCGTTGACCTCGAATAAGTACCTGTTATCATAAATATAATTTAACCTACTAAAAGTTCCGATTAAAGCTGATTCAGTTTCAGTACCGCCGACTGTTGGTTTACTTGCACTGTTAACCCCGATCGCAGGTAATGTCGGGTCGATCAAATTTGTCGCAAGTGAATTGCTTAACACATAATGCTGGTATTCCTGGTTATAACCTACTAACACTTTAAAATAATGTTTTTTGTGAAACTTATTTTCATAGGTCACATAGGCGTTAAGCGCAGTGTAAGTGTTGTTTTGCCTGTTTTCAGACACCTGTGATGGGTTTGTCCATGGGAATACATCCAAAAACACCCCATTTACGCCATATTCATTATATGGAATTAAGTTTGCCTTTTCAAATTCTGCAAATTTGTTCCAGGTATAATCTGCAATTGCTGTAAAATGGCTGGCAGGCTTTAGTATGATCCGGGCGGTGCTCCAAAAATCATTTTGGTCATCGATATCCCTGCCAGATAATACGTTTACCGCGAATGGGTTGGTGTAACTGCCCTGCCCTGCATAGTGGCCATTCCCATCAGGGTTAAAAATATTCATCGTTGGAGGTTCGCCTGAGGTTAACCATCCGCCATTTCCCGGGCCACCCTGACCAATTCTTGTTGCCGCTGGCTGATTATTGTCAATATGCGTTAAAGATATATTTAAATTGAACGTCATCCATTTAGTTACATCCGTATTGAGCTTTACAGACGGCGTATATCTACTAAATACCTGATTGGCTGACTTTTCCAAACCTTCTTGCCGGTAAAGGCCCATACTTGCTGTATAAGTTGTATTGTCCTGCCCGCCTGATAATGAAAGATTATGCTGTTGTTGCGGTGCCCATCCGGGATATAGTTCCTTTGGCCAATCTGTATTGCCTACATATCTGTATTTATTAGGGTTGCCTGGGTCAGGGTAGCCTGAGGGATTATGTGCCGGATCATTAAAATAAGCAACTGCCATCGTTGAATCCTGCGCGGTAAAAGGAGATGTCGTGTAACCGCCACTCGCTTGTCCTGAGCGGTTTGCCGCGTTAAACATGGTTATATACTGTACCGAATTCACCTGATCATAAAGCTCAGTAGGTTTAGACAATGTATATGAACCTGAATAGGTTAGCTTGGCGGGTCCCTTTTTTCCTGTCTTAGTTGTAATTAAGATCACGCCGTTAGCGGCCCTGCTAACATATATAGCCGCAGAAGCCGCATCTTTTAGTACGGTCACGCTTTCAACATCGTTTGGATCTATTAAGTTAGAGTCACGGGACACGCCGTCTACTAAGATCAGAGGAGATGTACTGGTTAGCGTTGTTGTGCCTGGCGCCAGTGTCGTAAGCCCACGAATATTAAAAGAAGCCTTGGTACCGGGTTGACCGCTATTCAAATTCACATTTAAATTTGGAATCAGACCTTCTAAGCCATCGCCAAGATTTACCATTGGGCGGCTATCAAGTTTATCGGCGCCAATTGTAGCGATCGCTCTAGTTAAGTTAACTTTCTTTTGCGTTCCATAACCGACCACAACAACCTCGTTCAAGTTATTGCCGTTAACAGCCAGTTGGATCATCATTTTTGACTGAGTTGCCGTCACTTCTTTAGTGAAATAACCGATAAAGCTGACCTCCAAAATGCTATTGTCGGGAGAATTTAATGTAAAATTGTCGTTAACATCGCAGACAGTTCCCGAAGTGGTTCCTTTGATCTTCACCGAAGCGCCTACCAAGGGCTTACCTAGTTCATCAAGTACGGTAGTCGCCGGCGTTATTAACCACCAGGTACAATTTATATTACGCGATCCCTACGCAAATGCGTTTTATAAAGATGAACATAAGATTAGCGAGTGGCGATCTGACATTACTGACATGAAACCGGGTGTACACGAGCGTAAATGGGAAGTGGATTCGTTATGTTACCCCATCAGGCTGGCTTATGGATACTGGAATGAAACCGGTGACAGCAAACCCTTTAACGGCAAATGGAAAAGCGCTATTCAATTAACATTAAAAACGTTTAAAGAGCAACAACGGAAGAACGGGGTTGGCAGTTATCATTTTCAGCGGAAGACAGAAAAACCAACTGACACGGTTCCCATGAACGGCTTCGGCTTCCCCGTCAAGCCCACCGGGCTGATCTGTTCCATATTTCGGCCAAGCGATGATGCAACCATTTACCCTTACTTGATCCCGTCCAACTTTTTTGCAGTAGTCAGTTTAAAACAAGCTGCTGAAATGGTGAACGTTATCACCGCAGATGGAAAATTAGCCGCCGAATTGTCAGCACTCGCGCAAGAAGTTGAGCTTGCATTAAACCACCATGCTATTT
>CAZZVY010000324.1:0-3839 GCA_964657585.1 uncultured Mucilaginibacter sp.
GTAGCATGGCATAATAGTATCCTTAACTGTTACAATCCGCAAAGAAATGCGCATCCGTTTTGGCCTGATGCCGCATCAACTGTCGAAAACTGATTGATATACGTACTAACCCATTAGTGATTATTTACCTGACGCTTTTTAAAGCGCTGAATTACTGGCAAACGTTGCTGCAACCGTCTCTTACATATTTTATAATACAGGTATGTGCCTGTTACATCATTCATGTGAAGTAATAAGTGGCTAATTGTAGGGTTACAACTTGAAATTGCCTGCACTGGTTAAGATTTGTGTTATAAATCAGCTTTAGTTAACAGCAGATAAGTATTATTGTAAAATGATAGTTCATTGATCATTCATTAACAATTAATTGTAGCTCCATGCAATCAATAGATTTCAGTTTTTTTAAGGTTACTCCTTATGATGTGCTGGACGTGCTGCTGGTAACCTTTATAATTTATCAGTTATACAACCTTATAAAAGGGACCATTGCCGCTAACATTTTTATTGGCGGCATAACTGTTTGCCTGCTTTATTTAATTGTGCCTGCAAAAATGCGTATGCTTAATTACATCCTGGGCAATTTTATGAATGTTGGCATCATTGTAATTATAGTGGTTTTTCAGCAGGAGATCAGGCGTTTTTTATTGCTGGTAGGTAAAAACGCTTCTTTTCAGCATAACCGGGAATGGTGGCGTTATTTTTTTGGAAAAAGGGAGGCCGAAAAAAACAACTTCGTACGCATAAAGCCAATTATAGATGCCTGCAAAAGCATGAAGCAAAGTCGCACCGGCGCCCTCATAGTAATAGTAAAGTACTACGACGAGCAGTTTTACCAAAACAGCTGCGAAGTACTGGAAGCAAAAATATCAAAGCGGCTGCTGGAAAGCATTTTCCAAAAATACAGCCCGCTGCATGATGGGGCAGTTGTTATATCAGGTAACCGCATCAAATCGGCCAGTTGTATATTGCCGCTAACCGATAAAACTGATCTGCCAGCGCAATTTGGCTTGCGCCACCGTGCAGGAATAGGCGTAACCGAAGCTAATGATGCCACTGCCATCATCATCTCTGAAGAGACTGGCGAACTATCATACGCCAAGCAAGGTAAGGTAAAGATCAATATCAGTTTTGCCGAACTGGAGAAACTATTGAATAAGGACTTTTAAGATTAGAGACAAATGATCATCTGTCTTTACAGTATGCCTGCATCTTTTAATGCCTGCATCAATTCTAACGCCCCAACAAAATGAATTGAGGGTATCCCCAAAGCTTCAGCCGCCAAAACATTACGGTAATTGTCGTCAATAAACAAACATTCGCCGGGTGCTAAATTGTAACGGTTAAGCAGTATCCGGTAAAATTCAGGGTATGGCTTGCGGGTCTTTTCATAGCCGGAAACTACCATCCCGTCAAACCAAGTCAAAAACTCATAGTGCCGCTGCGCTATAACCAGCGTCTCGGCCGACCAGTTGCTCAGCGCATATAATTTATATTTGCCCTCTGCCTTTAATTTTTTAAATAATTCTAAAGTATCCTCAATCGCGCCGCCCAACATTTCTTCCCAGCGGGTATAATAAGCGCGGATGTTGGCCTCATGCTCCGGGTACTGCCGCACCAGCATATCAGTGCCTTCCTGTAAGGAGCGGCCCATATCCTGTTCTTCGTTCCAGTCCATAGTGGTAATGCTGGCCAGAAAATTCTTCATCTCCTGCTCATCATCAAATAATTTACGGTAAAGCAAATGGGGGTCCCAGTTAATGAGTACCCCACCCAGATCAAAAATGATTGCCTTGGTCATCTTTTTATTTATTGAGGAACATTATTGCCGGTATAAAGCAATATAAAAACAGCCACCCAAACACTCCCATTCCGTTTATATCAATTGGGTTTACCTTGCACTAATGTAATAGCAAATCAGATTGTTTTATTCCCCCTCCGGAAAATCAGCGCCAACTGTGGTGGCCTCCCAGGCATCAAAATCGCGCTGAAGTTCGGTGATTTTATTTCGGGCGCCTTTCATTGCGGCCTTACCCAGCAAAAGGCGTAGTGGCGGGTTTTCAGCTTCTACAGCTTTTACTATGGCTTTGGCAGCACGTACCGGGTCGCCGGGCTGTTTACCGCTATAACCACGTATAGTACCCTGGTTGGTGTGCGCGGTTGCATGGTAATCATCTATCCTGTTCTTAGCATCGTTGGCTGACCGGCCGGCCCAGTCGGTACGGAAGCCGCTTGGCGCAATTACGGTTACCTTAATGCCTAAAGGTTTCAATTCTTTTGCTAACGCTTCCGAATATCCGTCAACCGCAAACTTGGTGGCATTATAAAAGCCTACGCCGGGGAACCCTACCAAACCGCCTATAGAAGCTACGTTCAGGATATGTCCGCTGCGCTGTTTGCGCATGCCGGGTAAAACGGCGTTGGTCATGGCGGCCAGCCCCCAAAAGTTGATCTCGAACATGCGGCGCACCTCATCTTCATCGCTTTCTTCAATGGCGCCAAAATAACCTATACCGGCGTTATTAACCAGTATATCTATCTGCCCGAATTTATCCTGTGCTTCCTTAACCGCTGCGGTAACCTCATGGGGTCTGGTTACATCTAATTTAACCGCAATGGCCGTATCAGGGTATTTTGCCACAATATCCTGTACATCATCCGGGTTACGTGCGGTTACCACCGCTTTATAGCCGCCCGCTAAAACTTCCTGTGCCAGCTCACGCCCAAAACCGGTGGAGCAGCCCGTTATAAACCATACTTTACTCATGTCATCTTATTTTTTTGATGTTATAGTAAATTAACAGCACAGACGGAAATTGTTTGTCAGGGAAGTGTCTGAACCAATGATTAAACAGATGAATGCGTTACAGGATTCTTAATACATCTTTCAATACGCAGCTCCTATAAATCAACGGCCATACGCTTACCTCAAGTCCACTACTTCCACGCCCGGATGCGCCTTTTTATCAAACGTAAAAGTATCATCAGGTACTTTTACATTAGGGGTAATACTATTGAGGGTGTAAGTGTAATGATTGCCGCCCTTATCAAACAGCATAGCGCGGTACAACTGTTTTTTTGCCTTATCGATATAAAGCCTTATTTTGAAGAATGTTTTGTCGGTACCTTCCGGACTAAGGTCAATTACCTGGCAAAGCTTGCCATTTAATCGTTCATCGCCGGTATAAACATATTTATAACCATGCTCATATATAGTAAATAATTGTGCCGGGTTCATTTCATCATCGGCCTTGCCGGCATTGCTTACCTGCACCTCTTTGTCCTTTACGGCGTAGGTCCACTGGGTTTTACCATCGCAAATGATCTCCTGGTCAACGGCTGTTTTGTTGGTTGGGTTAAACAGCGTTACCTTAAACTTGCCTGTTTTTGAGTTAGCCAGCAAAATGCCGCCCTGCGTTTGCTTGCCGCCGCCCTGCGGGTTGTCGAGCGAAAAGGTAAAGTCGGTTTTTACAAGGTTATAGGAACGTACTTTCTGAGTTAGCTGATTAAGGATGGTTTTAGCTTGTGCATCTCTTTGTGCAAAAGCATAAGTGCTTATCAACGCAAATAACAGGTATATAATAAACTTTTTCATTCATGTTTAATGTTATCTCATTAAATCTTTTATCAAAGAGGATACTTAAATATTTGTTCCTCCCTTCGGGAGGTTAGGAAGGGTTACTCCTTCCCTGCCAAACTTTCCAGGTGCCGCTCCAAACTATACTCATCCGGGTATAATACATCCCGGGCCTTGCTGCCTTCAAACGGGCCTACAATACCGGCGGCTTCCAGTTGGTCAATTATACGGCCTGCACGGTTATAACCCAATTTCAATTTACGTT
>CAZZVY010000325.1:0-3828 GCA_964657585.1 uncultured Mucilaginibacter sp.
AATCAGTAAAGGCGTACAGGGCATCAATGGTTACATCAGGCGATATGCCCGGCGCCAGGTGTATTACTATCTCTACATCCTTGGCCGTATTATCTTCGATCTTTTTGATCTTTATCTTCCCCTTATCATTGGCGGCAATAACGCTGTCTATCAAACCGCCGGTGGTGGTGCTGAAAGGGATCTCGGTAATGGCCAGTGTTTTTTTATCGCGCTCTACAATTTTAGCCCGCACCCTGATGCGCCCGCCGCGCTGCCCCTCGTTATAAGCAGAACAATCGGCCATGCCGCCGGTAGGGAAATCAGGCATCAGATCGGGCCGGGTACCCTGCAACACCCCGATGGATGCATCTATCAGTTCAATAAAGTTGTGGGGCATTATTTTGGTGGCCAGGCCAACCGCAATACCATCGGCCCCCTGCGCCAACAACAGCGGGAATTTTACCGGCAGGGTTATAGGCTCTTTGTTCCGGCCGTCATAACTGGCCTGCCAGTCGGTAGTATCAGGGTTAAAAACAACTTCCAGCGCAAATTTAGACAGCCGGGCCTCAATATAGCGCGGCGCCGCTGCCGAGTCGCCGGTTATCGGGTCGCCCCAGTTTCCCTGGCAGTCTATCAGTAAATTTTTTTGTCCTATCTGTACCATGGCATCGCCTATGGAGGCATCGCCGTGCGGGTGGTACTTCATGGTATTGCCAATCACATTGGCCGCCTTGTTAAAGCGGCCATCGTCCATTTCCTTAAGCGAGTGCAGTATGCGGCGCTGAACAGGTTTAAGCCCGTCATTAATATGCGGTACGGCGCGGTCAAGTATTACGTACGATGCATAGTCAAGGAACCAGTTCTCGTACAGGCCGTCCAGCGAAATTATGTTATGCAGTTTATTATCTTCAGAATTTAAAGGCGCACCATCCGCGCCCGGGGCATCACTCATCAGCAACAAAAATTAAGGATGGGTAAATATAAAAAATTTGAATAACCAGGTAAAAGCGAGTTTTGCACAATGAAGGCAAGTAGGAAGTTTATTAATTTATTTAGATGGGCAATTGTTAAAGAATGTTCACTTTTGCTAACAACATAACTGTTTATTTATAATCAAAGAAGAATGCCGCGGCAATGTGGTCGGCGTATAGTTTGCCGGTTTGAGTAAGCGTTAAGGCATCCCCATTGCGGTATAACCAGCCCTTATCAAAAAAAGGCGCCGCCTCTTTCAATAAAACAGGGCTTGTGCCGCCGGCTATACGCTCCAGTTGGGTTAAATTCAGTCCCCACATGGTGCGTAACGCTGTCATAATATATTCGTTAAGGCGGTTCTCTTCGGTCAGCGCCTCGATTTCGGCCGGGATACTGCCGGATGCTATGGCACGCAAATACCTGGCGTTGTTAGCTACATTCCACTGCCGGGTATTGCAATTATAACTATGTGCCGAAGGCCCTAAGCCCAGGTATTTTACTCCCCGCCAGTAATTGGTATTATGCCGCGAGTATTGGCCTGGCTTGCTGAAGTTAGAAATTTCGTAATGTTCAAAGCCGTTTAACTGCATTGCGGCCATCAGCACTTCAAATTGCCGGGCGCTTTGCCTGTCGCTCACCGGCGGTTGCTTCTTGCTTTTAATGGCTGCCGCCAGCGCGGTACGCGGCTCAACGGTTAGGGAATAAGCTGATATATGCGGCACCTGCAGCGCAAAAACCTTATCGGTATTATATTGCCATTTGGCATCGCTAAGCAGGGGATAACCGTAGATCAGGTCCACCGTCAGGTTTTCAAAACCGGCATCCTGTGCGCGTTTTACTGCTGTTTCGGCTTCATCGCTGCGGTGGGCCCGGTTCATCCATTGCAGGTCTTCATCAAAGAACGATTCCAGGCCTATGCTTAACCGGTTAACCGGGGTTTGCCGAAAAGCCTGTATTGCCTGCCGGTCCAAATCGTCGGGGTTAGCTTCCAGGGTAATCTCGGCACCTGTGCTGACATGATGCAAGCGGCTGATGGCGCCAATGATCAGGTTTATCTCCCCGGCATTTAATAATGATGGCGTACCGCCGCCAAAGTAAATGGTTTCAATGGTTTCGCCCTGCAGATAATCTTTTTGCAGGGTAAGTTCGTTCACTAACGCCTGTACCATCTCATTGCGGTATTTTAGCGAAGTGCTGAAATGAAAATCGCAATAATGGCAAGCTTGTTTACAAAAAGGGATGTGGATGTAGATGCCTGCCAAAGTATAATTATGCAATAAGTGCAAAATTAAGATAATATCCGTAATCCACCGTTAACAGGTGCTTTAAAGTTATATGGCGTAACCATTTACAGGTTTAATTTATTTATTATTATTTTGTATTAAGAAAATAATATATTAACTTATTTGTAATTTATTAACTTGCAAGCGTAAACGGCCAAATGGATACACCGTTCTTCAATAAATATGTCGCCAGCTGATATGCTGCTTACCCTAAGTGAAAATTCTGATCACCTCTATTTTTCATTTGATATGGAAAAAGGTGAGTTCACTTATTTGAATCGGGCTTTCAGGCTTTTTTTTAATTTAGCCGACGGTGCGGTCAATCCTGCCGATATTTTACCATTAGTGCACCCGGATGATAAAGCCTACCTGCAAGATAAATTAAGGGAATGCCTTACCGGACGAAGTGTTAAGAATACGGAGTGCCGTTTTACCCTAAACGGTAATATGTTTTGGTTAAGGTTAGAGGCTTTACATGAGGCGGGCCCCAATGGCCGTTACTTAATGGGATTTGCCGAAGATGTTACGAACTTTAAATCTCAAAATGACGTTCTTAACATACATAACAATAAAATAGATGCGATACTCAACATTTTAGCACACGAGCTTGTGGGGCCCATTGGGAACATCCAGAACTTAGCCATACTGTTGAGCCGCGAAATCAGCGCGGATGACAACCCGCAGGTTGAACAATATATACACCTGATAAGCAAAATAAGCAAAAGCTGCATCAGTTTGATCCGTGATTTTTTAAACGAAGAGTTTCTGGAAAGCGCTGGCGCAAAGCTGATTAAACGAAGGGTTGACCTGGTAGCACGGGTCCGGTTGCATTTACAGGAATATTTGTCTATGCAGGACGGACTAAATATAAATTTTAGCTGCACGGCAAATACTGAGGTGGTATACATTGAGATTGATGAAGACAAATTTTTACAGGTGATCAACAACCTGATCTCAAATGCCTTAAAGTTTACACCTGATGGCGGGACGATTTCAGTAAATGTAGAGGAAAAGGAAGATACGGTCCTGATTTCGGTAGCCGATACCGGGATTGGCATACCTGAAAAATATCAGGCTACCCTGTTTGATAAATTTAGTGATGCACGGCGAAACGGGTTAAGGGGAGAGCCTTCAGTAGGGCTGGGTATGTTTATTATTAAAACTATAGTTGAATGGCACCAGGGCAGCATATGGTTTAATAGCGAACTAAATAAAGGCACTACCTTTTTTATTGAAATACCTAAGTAAGGGCGCCTTGTATGAGCAATTTTATTTGCTATAATAAGTCAAATATATTAAATAATATTTAACGCTGTACCTCTTATATTGCAGGTGCGCACATTAACGGCTATAGCTTATCAGGAGAATCCATAAATTCTGCTTGTATAAAGTTAAAACCATAAATTTGCTTCGTCGCAATTAATGCCCATTTCCTTTATGCGTTTTAATGTGTTGTTATTTTTGAGTTTAATGATAGGGTTGCGGGCAACTGCACAATCTGATACCGTATTAATAAAAAACCGGAACTATTTCAGACCGGATACTAACCGCTCCATACAAGCTAATATTATTGATTCGGTTGCTGCCGCCATGG
>CAZZVY010000326.1:0-3820 GCA_964657585.1 uncultured Mucilaginibacter sp.
TAGGCCAATCAGGTTTAATTCCTCAAAACGTATTGTTAAACAACCTTAAATGGGAATCGTTAAAAGGGTCAGACGGGGGTGTTAGCATTGTAATGTTTAAAAATGCCCTGAATATTGATTTTGATTTTTATAAGAACCGCACCACCCAATTGTTAACGCCCAACCTGCCGGTAGCCAGCTATAATGGTTTTACTGTGTTAGGCGACCTTAACTCAGGCGAACTGGATAACCAGGGTTTGGAGCTGAGCATATTCTCGACCCCATACAAATCTAAAAACCTGCGTATCGATTTTAACTTCAACATCGCCAACAATATCAACACCCTTAAATCCATATCGCCATTCTATGCCACACAGTCAGGCAATGTTACTGTAAATGGCCAGTATCTATCTTTATTACAGCTTAATAACCCCTTAGGGTCTATCTACGGATATAAGTTTAAGGGCGTTTATTCCACTGCCGATGCTACTATAGCCCGTGATGCCAATGGCAATAAGATATTAAGTCCGGATGGCACGCCGGTACAAATGCGGTTCAATTATCCGCAGGTAGGATATCTCTTCCAGCCAGGCGATGCCCAATATGAAGATGTTAACCACGATGGTAACATCAACTACCAGGATGTGGTTTATTTAGGTAACGGCAACCCTAAGTTTACCGGTGGTTTCGGCCCTACATTTACCTATAAAGGTAATTTAACGTTATCCGCATTTTTTAACTACCGTTTGGGCGGCGATATCATTAACCAGACCAAGATGATGACCACTAACGAGTATGGTTTTAATAACCAGAGCACGGCTGTGCTGCGCAGGTGGCGCAATCCTGGCGATATTACAGATATCCCGCGCGCGGTTTATAACACCGGTTATAACTGGTTAGGCTCCAGCCGGTATGTGGAAGATGGCACGTTCCTGCGTTTGCGCTCCGCTACTGCAAGATATACTTTTACAAAAGACCTGGCAAGGCGTATAAGCGCTAAAAGCCTGAGCGTATATGTAACGGTTGAAAATATACTGACCTTTACCCATTATACCGGGCAGGACCCGGAAGTGGCATCAAGCGGGGGCATATTCCAGCAGGTTACGGATACTTCCACTACGCCGCCTTCAAAACAATATACTTTAGGCTTATCAGTACAATTTTAACAGTAAAAACAGTTAACAATGTTTAAAAAATTTATATACAAAGCAGCAGTAATTACGGTAATAGCCATATCGGCCTGCTCCTGCAATAAGTTTCTGGAACTTCGCCCGCAAAACGGCATCACCAGCGATCAGTTCTGGTTAACTAAAGAACAACTGGGGGCAGCCGTAACCGGTATATATAACTCGCTGCTTACAAGCAGCGGCTCATACAAATCACCTGCCGAAGTTTTCTTTATATGGGGAGAGATACGCGCAGATATGATAGCGCCCGGCGTATCTATTACGGCAGATGAGCAAAATATCATTAATACGGCTATACTGCCTACCAATGCTATAGTAAACTGGCAGCCCATGTACCGTATTATTAATTTATGTAATTATGTGCTTGATTTTGGGCCGGGTGTGTTGGCAAAGGATGCCACGCTTACCCAGGCGCAATTAAACCAGTATTTGGGCGAAGCGCTGGCCCTGCGTGCGCTGATGTATTTTTACCTGGTACGATCATACCGGGACGTGCCTTTGAAATTAACATCTACATCAACAGATTCCGACCTGGCACAGATACCTAAAACCGACAGTAAAACTATTTTAGCGCAGATTGTTGCTGACCTAAAAACTGCCGAAGGGTATTTGCCTACAAATTATGCTGATAATGCAACTGATAAAGGGCGTGTAAACAGATTTACAGTTAATACTATACAGGCCGATGTTTATTTATGGATGGATGATTATGCCGATTGTATCACCGCTTGCAATAAGGTAATAAATTCGGGTAAATATGCGCTGGTACCAGGCGGTAACGGCCTGGCGGGCAATTCATCATGGTTTAGCACTTTATATGTAAACGGTAACTCGGTAGAAGGGATATTTGAACTGCAGTTTGACTCGCAGCAGTTAAACCCTTATTATACCATGTTTTCACCGGCCAACGTTAACTTCCGCTACCGGCCTGAAATAAATTTAATTGATGATTTTTACACAGAGGACCCCGCAGGCATAAATGTGGATATACGCGGTATTGACGTTGCCGAACATGTTGCCGACCAAAGTATTTATAAATATGTAGCAACCAGCCCAACATCGCTGCGGACGCCGGCCAACTCTTTTGCCCATTGGATAATGTACCGTTATGCCGATGTATTGCTGATGAAGGCCGAAGCCGAAATAAACGACGGCGTAGACGGCGCTGATGCGCTGGCACTGATAAACCAGATCAGGGCGCGGGCTTTTGCCTTGCCAGGCTCGTCGCAATCGCCAAGCCCGTCTGACGTTGCCGGCATGACCACTTATCTGGTGGCCGAACGTGCCCGCGAATTTGCCTTTGAGGGCAAACGCTGGTATGACCTGTTGCGCAACGCCAAACGAAATAATTTTGCCCGCAAGGACCTATTAACAACAGCGGCTATTTTAAGTGTACCGGCGTTATATCAGCAATCGGCCATAAGCAAGATAAGCGACCCTAACTTTTTATATTTTCCTGTACCAACTTACGATCTTCAACTGGATCCTAATCTTGTGCAAAACCCATTTTATACCAAATAATACTAATCAATCAAAATATGAAAACATTAATGTACCGGGTTAAAACAGTTGGGCTTGCCTTAGCAGCCTGCCTGGTTGTGCTGGCTTGTTTAAGCAGCTGTAAGCAAGAGCACCTTACCTATAACACCACCAACACGGTGAACATGTATGATTACCTGAAACAAAACCCTGATAAGTTTTCACTCTTTCAGCAAATTGTTGATAAGGCGGGATATGCCAGTTTTTTAAATACATATGGTACATACACGTTGTTTGCGCCTACAAACGATGGTGTAAACGCTTATCTTAAAGCCACCGGGAAGGCCAGCGTAGATGCAATTGACGCTGCCACTGCCAAGGGCCTGGTAAGTATTGCCATTATAGCTGATACCATCAGCTCCCAAAACTTTACTGATGGTAAATTACGTACGGCAACAACTTCCGGCCAATATCTTATAACCGGCAGCGCTACTGTTAATGGGGTAGGTTATACGGTTATTAACAAACAGGCCAACCTTGTTACCGGCAATATTATAGTAGGTAACGGTTTGGTGCATATTATTGACCATATGTTAGTCCCTGCTGCCTTAACGCTGGCGCAAACTGTTGAGCAAAATGGAAAGTACACCATTTTTACCGCTATTTTAAAGGCCACTGGTTTTTATGATACCCTGAATGTTGCGGTAGCCTCAAATCCTAATCCATCCCGTAAATATTTAACATTGATAGGCGAAACAGACAGTACTTATAAGGCTGCCGGTTTTGCAGATTTTAATGCAGTTAAGGCCAGGTATTCAACCAAAGGCGATCCTACAAACCACGCCGATAGCCTATGGCTTTACGCAGCATACCATATCTGGCCTGAGATTTCTTTCCTTTCTGACATTGCGATTATTACTTCGCACGCAACGCTTGCACCGCAAGAAATTACCACCAGCCAGTTGCTTGGTACAGATATATTGATAAATAACGACACCTTTAACGGTATATTAGAGCTTGGGCAGCAACTATACCGCCCTGCCAGCGATATTTCTGCCTCTAACGGCGTATTGCACAGCGCACAAGGGTACGCTGCGGTAATCAATGGCGTATCATATAAATCAAGCGGGAATTATACCATCAAGATACGGTTCCCGTCGCCGGTGTATTTTGAC
>CAZZVY010000327.1:0-3808 GCA_964657585.1 uncultured Mucilaginibacter sp.
ATGCCGGCGCCGGCCTGGTAATGCAGGGTGTTATTTTTGCTCAGGAACGAACGGATCATGATGGCATGGTTAAAATCGCCGTTAAACCCCAGGTAGCCTATGGCACCGCTATAAAAGCTGCGTTTATTGTTTTCATTCTCATCAATTATTTCCATAGCCCGGTATTTGGGCGCACCGCTTAAGGTACCGGCCGGATAAGTATCGGCCACTACTTTAAATGAGGATACACCGGGCAGTAATGTGCCGCTCACGTGTGATACCAGGTGTATCAGGTGCGAGTAGTATTGCACTTCCTTAAAGGCTTTAACCTCCACATTAGTACAATGCCGGCTCAGGTCGTTACGGGCCAGGTCAACCAGCATCACATGCTCGGCCGATTCTTTGGGGTCGGCTTCCAGTGCGCGGGCTATCTCGGCATCCTTCTCGTCATCGCCGCTGCGTTTAAAGGTGCCGGCAATAGGGAATATGCTGGCTACCCGGTTCTTAATGGTGATCTGCGCCTCGGGCGATGAACCGAAGATGCGGAAATTGCCGTAATCAAAATAAAACAGGTAGGGCGATGGGTTGATAGAGCGCAGCGCCCGGTAAACGTTGAACTCATCTCCACTGAACTGCTGCGAAAATGCCCTGGACGGTACAATCTGGAAAACATCGCCCCGGTAAATATGCTGCTTCATTTTCTCCACTATCGCCATAAAGCCCTCGTTGGTCAGGTTGCTTTGCTCGGTGCCGCTGGTATGGAAATGGTATTCAGGAAAATTCTTGTTTTTAATGAGGTAGGCCATCTTTTCCAGCCCCTGGCCGCCATCAGCCTCGCCGGGTTGGTTTTGAAAGATGTATAATTCGTTCTTAAAATGGTCAATAGCGATAATGTACCGGTAAATATGGTATTGCATTTCAGGGATGCGGCGGGTATCATCATCAACCACTTTTAGTTTAATGGTTTCAAAATGCTCTACCGCCTCGTGTGTAAAGTAACCGAACAAGCCGTTGGAGATGATTTTTAAGCCGGTTTGTTCAGTTTCAAAGGCCGACAGGAAATTATCAATTTCAGTGATCAGGTTAAATGTGCCGGGTGTATGGATATGGGCACTGCCGCCGGGATACTTGATGTGTAACCGGCCGCCACTTAGTGTTAAACCGCCAATAGGCTCGCAGCAAACGAAACTCAGGCTGTTCTCGCGGCTGTGGTAGTCTGAACTTTCCAGCAAAAGCGTGTTGGGGAACACATCGCGCAGGCGCAGGTATATGCTTACGGGTGTTGTAGTATCGGCTAAAAGCTTACTGTAGGTAGTATTTATCTTTATTTTATCCATGTTCTATAAATCCCTTTAAAACGAAAAAACCCGGCTATGGTGCGCCGGGTTTCATATCAGGTTTATAATTGCTTAGTGTTTCAGATCATAAACATACCGGCTGGCAAAGTGTTTTTATGCCACCAGCTAAGTGTATTGTTGTTTGTGATCATTATGCAACAAAAATATAAATAAAAATTAATCTGCAAATTATTTTGAAAAAAAATATCGGTCAGGGAAATTGATTTGTATGTGGTGCGTTGCCTTTAAATGTACTGTAAACCTGTTTCCAGTCGGCGGCCTGTCCCAGCTGCGTTGAAGTAGCGGGGCAGGCTGGTATAGCCCAGCTGAAAGAGACTATATTTAGTACTGACTTTTTAGTGAAATACACACACCTTTAATTCTGTAATTGCGTTACCGGCTATAGTTGCTTTTTTGCCATGTTGATGTGCGGTAAACCTGTTCGCTGGAGTTGAGGTTGTTACTGGCAAACTGTATGCTACCATGGCAAACCGGTTTCCTCTCTTTTGCATACCCGATTTTGTTTGTAATTTCGGCGCAGCAAGCCATCACGGTGTATCAGATATTTAAAAAAGAAATAACTTCCTATTTAAGCTCGTTGGTAGCATATGTTACCATTGGGCTGTTTTTGCTGGCGCTGGGCCTGTTTTTATGGGTGTTTCCTGATAGCAGCATACTGGATTATGGCTACGCCGGGCTTGACAGTCTGTTCAGCATTGCGCCTTTTCTATTTATGTTCCTGATACCGGCCATTACCATGCGCTCGCTGGCCGAGGAACGCAAGGAGGGCACCTTTGAACTGCTGGTTACCCGCCCTTTAACCGATACCCAGATAGTTTTAGGCAAATATTTTGCTTCGGTACTACTGCTGCTGTGCGCACTGCTGCCTACCCTTTTATATTATTGGACGGTAAGCATATTAGGTACACCGCAAGGCAATATCGATACTGGCGGCGTCATTGGTTCGTACATCGGCTTGTTTTTACTGGGCAGCGGTTTTGCGGCAATCGGCATATTTGCTTCAGCCATTACCAAAAACCAGATCATTGCCTTTGCCTTAGCCGTTTTCCTTTGTTTCTTCATTTTCAGCGGGTTCGATTCTTTGAGCGGCCTGCTGTCGTTGCAGGATTATTCCATACAATACCTGGGTATTAATGAGCATTACCAGTCGGTAAGCCGCGGTGTGCTGGATACCCGCGACCTGGCCTATTTTATTGTACTGGCCGCATTGTTTATTGCGCTTACCTTACTGGCGCTGGTGCGCCAAAGGCAAAAAAAGCTGAACATCAGGTCAGCCGCAATATTGATTGGCGTAATGGCCCTTTTATTGCTGCTATCCAACATCTCCTTTACCCGGTTTGATTTTACAAAGGAGAAACGCTATACTATATCGGCAGTTAGTCGCGGTATTATGGACAGCCTGCCGCAACCGGTTAAGATAACGCTTTACTTAAAGGGAGATAATTTCCCTGCCGGGATGAAACGCCTGCAATTTGCCGCCCGGGATATGCTGAGCGACCTGCAGGCCTACAGTCATGGCAAACTGCAATATGAACTGGTTGACCCGCTGAAACACTCCACCAATCAGGACGAGCAGGAGCATTTTTTGCAGACGCTTGATGCCAGCGGCTTACAGCCTACTACACTAAGCGTACCCACCGATGGCGGCCAAACTCAAAAGCTGATCTATGCCGGGGCGCTGGTGAACGCAGGCAGTGCGCAAACGGCCGTTAATATGCTGCAAAGCCGCGAAGGCGCCAATGCTGATGAGGAGCTTAACTATTCCATCCAAAACCTGGAGTATGCTTTTACATCAGCCATAAAAAAGGCCGTTACCACCGGCAGGCAGCGAATTGGTTTAACCGAAGGGCATAATGAACTAACCGACCTGCAGTTGTATGATGCCCGCAAAGCGTTATCAGACGGGTTTGAGATCGGACGTATTAACCTGACCGCTATCCCGCTGGATAGTTTAAAGACTTTAAGCCTGCTGATCATCCCCAAACCCGACCTTCCCTTTACCGAACTGGAAAAGTTTAAGATAGACCAGTACCTGATGGGCGGGGGCAAACTGCTGTGGAGCATTGACCAGGTAAGCGCCGAACTTGACAGCATGCGCAAACATGGCAACCAGCAATTAGTATTCCCTAAAAAGCTTAATTTAGATGATATGCTGTTTACTTACGGCATACGCATTAATTATGATGTTATAGCTGATATGAATGCCGCCGAGATACCGGTTACTACAGGCGGCATGGGCGGCACGCCGCAAATACAACTGCTGCGCTGGTTGTTTTACCCCTTGTTTTTGCCTATGTCCAAACACCCGGTGGTAAAAAACCTGGAGGGCATACGCAGCGAGTTTGCCAGTACCATTGATACCCTGGGTATTAAAAATGTTAAAAAGACCGTTTTGTTCACCTCCTCGCCCTATAATAAAAAGTTTAACGCCCCGTATATGGTATCGTTACAGGCGCTGGAACAGGAGCCCG
>CAZZVY010000328.1:0-3773 GCA_964657585.1 uncultured Mucilaginibacter sp.
ATATATCCGCCGGCAGCATAACATTATGATAGGCGACCGTACGGCCGAGAAGATCAAAATAGAGGTAGGCGCGGCACTGCCTGAACTGGCCGACCCACCGGCTGATTTTGCCGTACAGGGCCGCGACCTGATGACCGGCGTACCTAAGCAGATCACCGTTTCATACACCGAAATTGCGCATTGCCTGGATAAATCCATCTCAAAAATTGAAGAAGCGATACTAAAGGCATTGGAGATTACCCCGCCTGAACTATCTGCCGATATTTACCAGACCGGGATATACTTAACCGGCGGCGGCGCATTGCTGCGCGGCCTTGATAAACGTGTGGCAGCTAAAACCAAACTACCCGTACACGTAGCCGAAGACCCGCTGCGCGCCGTAGTGCGCGGTACCGGTACTGCGCTTAAAAATATTGGTAACTTTAAGTTTTTAATGCAGTAATTTGGTGAGTGGTGAGTAGTGAATGGCGGGTTAATTTCAATAAGCTTTCTGTTTACTATTATCACTTTACCATTCACCACTCACTATTGTCCAGATGCGCAACCTACTGATTTTTATCACCAAGTACAACGCATTTTTTCTGTTTCTGATATTTGAGATCAGTTCGCTGGTCATTTACGTTAAATACAACTCGTTTCAAAAGGCTACCTTCATCAATTCAACCAACCAGGTTACCAGCCAGATTTATGCCCGGGCCAGCAAGGTGAATAGCTATTTGTATTTACAGGAGGTGAACGACAAACTGGCCCGTGAAAATGCAGCGCTGCGCAACCAGTTAAAATCATCTTTTTATATAGATACGCTGGCTAAGCGCAAAGTAAATGATACTATATACAGGCAGCAGTATGAGTATACGGTTGCCAGGGTTATCAATAATTCGGTTAACCATCGCAGCAATTACCTCACTATTGATCGCGGCAGTAAAGAAGGCATCGGGAAGGATATGGGTGTAATTTGCACCGATGGCGTAGTGGGCATAGTGGTTTACGTGCAGGAACACGTTGCACTTGTACAGTCCGTTTTACATAAGGATACCAAGTTAAGCGCCATGCTGGCCGATAACAAAGCGATAGGACAGTTAATATGGGGAGATGACCTTGACCCGCACAAGGCACAACTGATAAATGTAACCAACAACGTTAACCCGCGCATAGGCGAAGCGGTGGTTACCTCCGGCTATTCCTTGTTTCCCGAGGGTATAGCTATTGGCAAGGTATCAAACCTGCATACTAAAACCGGGGGCTTTTTCCTGAATATGGAGGTTAGCCTTTCGGTTGATTATAGCAAACTGCAGTATGTATACGTAGTAAATAACAAGTTTGCGGCACAACAGGCGGTATTGGAGGCGCAGCAAAAAAAAGATGAGTAGAACTATTGTTATCAACGCCATCAGGTTCATAGTGCTGATATTTGTACAGGTTTTGCTGCTTAAAAATATCACTTTGTACAACCTGTCTATCCCCTACCTGTATATTTTGTTTATCTTGTTGCTGCCTTTTGAAACACCGAATATCCTGTTGTTCCCATTAGCCTTTTTAATGGGGCTGATCATTGATTCGTTTTATGACACGCCCGGGCTGCATAGCGCTGCCTGCGTGCTGCTGGCGTTTGTACGCATATTGTTCATCAACATCACCGTACAAAAGGAAGGCTTTGATAACGAGCCCGAGCCAACGCTGAGCGTAATGGGTTTCCGCTGGTTCTTTGCCTATGCCGCTGTGCTTACTTTATTCCATCACTTCTTCCTGTTCAATCTGGAGGTTTTCCGGCTGTCAGAGATACAATATACCTTTACACGCTTTGTTTTAAGTTCCGTATTTACCGTATTTTTAATACTGGTTTCAGAGCTATTATTTTACAGGAAAAAAGAACGTAAATGAACAGTTTTTTTGCGCGGCGGTATGTTATCAGCGGTATCTTTATCACTATTGCCCTCATACTGCTGGCCCGGTTATTTTATATGCAGATCATTGACGACCGTTACCTGCTGATTGCCAAAAATAACGTAGTGCGCACAGTAATTAAATACCCTGCCCGCGGCCCTATCCTTGATCGTAATAAAAAGCCGCTTGTTGAGAATCAGCCGGTATACGATATTATGGTTACCCCTAAACTGGTAAAGCCGTTTGATACGCTTGAATTTTGCCGCTTAATTGGCATTGATAAGGCAGGTTTCGACAAACGCTTTGAAAAGGCGGTAAAGGTATCGGGGCCAACCCGGCAATCGGTATTTGAAGGACAGTTATCCGCCACTTTAAACGCCACCTTGCAGGAACGGATGTATGAGTTTCCCGGGTTTGAGATACAATTGCGTTCGGTACGCAGTTACCCCGACTCGATTGCTGCACAGTTTTTAGGCTATACCGGCGAAGTTAGTGATGCAATGATCAAAAAATTAGGCGGCTATTATAAACCCGGCGATTATATTGGCATAAGCGGTGTAGAAAAATCGTACGAACAGGTTTTACGCGGGCAGCGGGGCGTGCAAAACCTGCTGGTTGATTCCAAAGGCATACAAAAAGGTTTTTTTGCCAATGGCGCTTACGATACTGCTGCAGTGGCCGGCGAACGGCTGGTATCATCATTAGACAGCCGCATACAAAAGCTTGGAGAGCAGCTGATGAGGAACAAGGTGGGCAGTATTGTAGCCATTGAACCTTCAACCGGCGAGATACTGGCCTTTGTAAGCAGCCCTACTTACAACCCCAACCTGCTGGTTGGCAGGCAACATGGCAACAATTATATCAATTTACAGAACGATCCTAACCGGCCTTTGCTCATCAGGCCAATACAGGCGCGTTATCCGCCCGGCTCGTCTTTTAAACCGCTGGATGCGCTTATTGCCATTCAGGAAGGCCTTATTACCCCTCAAACTACTTATAATTGCCCCGGCTACTATACTTCGGGCAACCGCAGGATACCTTGTTTCCATGGCGAGCGGCATGGGTTGGTTAATTTGGCCAGCGCCGTGGCTGTATCATGCAACGGTTATTTCGACATGGTATTTGAAAAACTGATTAACGTTAACGGTCCCAAACAGTCCGACACTACATTTACGCTCTGGCGTAACAAGGTAGCCCGGTTTGGCCTGGGCAACAGGCTTAACCTTGACCTGCCCGGCGAAAATGCAGGCTATTTGCCTAAAGCCGCGCTTTATGATAAATGGTACCACAAAGGGGGCTGGCGTTCAAGCACAATTATATCCCTGGGCATTGGCCAGGGCGAGTTGTCGGCCACCCCCCTGCAGTTGGCAAACATTGAAGCTACCATTGCTAATAAGGGCTATTATTATAAACCGCACCTGATAAAAGGCATCGGCGAAAAAGAAGTAATCAAAAAAGAATACACCGAAAGGAATTATGTAGGCATAGATTCTGCTTACTTTGATCCGGTTATAAATGGCATGCAGGCCGTAGTTGAACGGGGTACGGCTGAGGCATCGCGCATACCGGGGATAGTAATGTGCGGCAAAACAGGTACGGCACAAACCAGCCATGGCGAAGATAATTCGGTATTTGTGGCCTTTGCCCCGCGCGATAACCCCAAAATAGCCATAGCAGTAGTGGTTGAACACGGCGGCCAGGGCGCCAGTTATGCCGCGCCCATTGCCAGTTTTATAGTGGAGAAATACCTGCGCGACAGCATTACCCGCAGGCCTTCGGGTATAGATCCGCAGCGTTACATAAATAAAAGTTTATTGCCGGCAATACCGGTTAAAACGCCGCAGGTTAATACCCCGCCTGCTGATAGTGTAAAAAAAGCCGATTCGGCT
>CAZZVY010000329.1:0-3769 GCA_964657585.1 uncultured Mucilaginibacter sp.
GTAGTTAAGGAATTTTTAACAAGACGCCATAGTATTGACTTTCTGCGATAAAAAGTTTGACTATTAAAATTAAAATCCAGTGTTATCAATTTCCAGTTGATGGCTGCTGTACTGTAGGCGGGGCGACAGTAGTACCAGTGGCACCGCCTTCTTTTAAGCGGCGCACTAATTCAATATTAAAGTCCTTTTCGCTTTTAAACACCTGGCTGGCCTTCTCTGGCGACATTACCTTAGAAAATTCTTCGTAATAATGCTTCTGCAATGCGGTTATTTTCTGCTGATACCCCAGGTCACGTTCAAATTGATCAGGACCGGGAGCAGCAATGGTATTATTTGCCCGTCTGGCTTTTAATATTCCTTCATATTCGCTTTGGTATTGTTCATAGATCGGCAAAAAACGTGCATTTTGCTCCGGGGTAAGTGCAAGCCGCTGGGATATATATGTCTTTTTTATTTCCTTAATAGGGCGGCGTCCGCCAAGTGCCTGCTGCCTTTGCTCCAATATTATTTGCCGGCGTATCTGGGCATTTGCGGTTAAACCGCTACTTAGCACTAATAATAAAATACAGATATGAAGGGATATACTTTTCACTTTATTAATAGGCGCTTAATGAATCCTGGAGGGCTATACCAATGTCACTATGGTCGGCGGCATCCATTAAGGTAGGGGTATCCGTCGAGCTCAAATGATTTTGCAGGTAATCAATTATATCGGCATCTGGTACTGTGTCCAAGGCTTTATGTATATATGACCGTTTATGAACAGCTTCAGGGCTTTCATAGGCAGTAAAAAACACAGTTGCACCTACGGCAATAGTGATACAGGCCGCAGTAGCGTATTTAAAAGCGCTGGAATGGATAAGGCGGCGCACAATGGCATCGCGCTTGACCACAGGGCTGGCCGTTTTGTTGATGATGTCTTTTTGCAACCGGTTAAAATAGCCATCGGGCACTGTAAAGCCGTCAGGCTTATTGTTTAATATCTCATCAACCGCTATGCTGCCTATGATCTGCTGGTGCTGATCCTCAAAATAATCAGCCGGTACGGTAAAATCCCCTTTGGCATGGTGCAGCGCCTCTTCAATATTAATGCGGCTTTGTAAATTAGCCTGCATATCTTCAAAATAGTTAACAGGAACACTGAAACCTAAAGCGCTGTTTTCCAGTGCAGTTTCAACCACAATACGGCTTTGCAGGTTGCCCGGCAATTCCTCAAAATAATTTTCCGGAACGGTAAACCCGGCCCCGGCAGCAGCGCTTACACCATCAAGTACAGCACGCGACATCGTCCTTTGACTTAACTCATCAAAGTACCCGTCAGGCACTGTAAACGGGTTGTTTGTACCAACCTGTTTAAGCAACGGATAGTCGTTTAGCCATTCCCTGTTATCCATATCACTTTTCATATCTACTTATAGATGAAATTTAAATGAAAAGGTTTAAAAATTATTAAAAAATTAATCTGTGGATAATAAATGTGCTTCAATTTTTTTAACCGCCAGATGAAACGATGCCTTTAAAGCGCCTACACTTGTACCCAACACGTCAGATATTTCCTCATATTTCATATCATCAAAATATTTCATGTTAAATACCAGCCGTTGTTTATCAGGAAGGGTAAGCAGGGCTTCCTGCAGTTTTTGCTGTGCGCGGTCGCCATTAAAGTAAGTTGAACCGGCTAAAGACTCGGCCAGTTCAAATGATACATCGTCCAGCGGGATATTGTTCTTAGCCTTCTTTTTGTTAAGGAAAGTAATACATTCATTGGTGGCAATACGGTACATCCAGGTGTAAAGCTGCGCGTCGTTCCTGAAGTTGGCCAAGCTTTTCCACACTTTAACAAACACATCCTGGGCCACATCGTCGGCATCATCATGATCAATCACCATACGGCGCACATGCCAGTATATCTTTTGCTGATATTTTTTAATGAGAAGGTTAAAGGCTTCGTTACGGGTCTTCTCGTTCCTGAACTTATCTAAAATCTCTGCATCATCTACCTGTTGAGACATGATGTAAATTTAATATTAAAAAGTTAAAAAGCCTCTACTAACTCTTTTCCAAAGAAGAGGACTTGAACTAACATTACATCCTCTCTTATTGGATAGGGAGCGGCCGGCTTTATAATAAATCAAGCACCTGCTGCGATGCATTTTTGGTATCTACCTTATCTATTATCTTATTGATGATGCCGTTGCCATTGATAATGAATGTTACGCGTGATGTACCCATATATTTTTTTCCGTACATGCTCTTTTCAACCCAAACACCGTAAGCCTCATTAATTTCTTTGCTTTCATCGGCAATCAAGGTAAAGGGCAAACTATATTTGGTCTCGAATTTCTTATGCGATTTCTCGCCATCGGTACTAACGCCGATAACCTCATAGCCCTTTGATACCAGTGACTGGTAATTATCCCTGAAATCACAGGCCTCAGCGGTACAGCCGGGCGTATCATCTTTAGGATAAAAATAAAGAATAACGGTTTTACCTTTAAAATCGCTTAAGGATACCTCCCTGCCATTTTGATCTTTTGCGGTGAAATTAGGGGCTTGGTCGCCCTCGTTTAATGCTGCCATTATCGTGTAAAATCTGCGGTGAACTTTGAAATATTGTTTTTGTTATCGGCAACGGTTATCTCAAACTTATGTTTACCAGGGCCAATTGTTTCATCAAATGTATAAATAAACAACTTGCTTTTATAATCATGCTCAACTAACACCCATTTGCTATCTATTTTACCCACATAAGTTTTTACGCCTGATATATTATCGCTTATGCGCAAAGCAATATATTTTGCAGCTGACATATTGCTGTTATTATGCAGATTGATTGGGCTAATTACCGGCGGTATGGTATCCAAACGTATATCAAAATTACTGAATTCATGTATCTTAGCCTTGATATAGCCATTGCTCGTCTCACTTTCCTGGTACCCGTACTGGGTGCTTACAATCACTGCTTTCTCAATATTTTTCCCGATTGTACTGTCAGGCTTTATATACAGGTTCAGGCTGTCATGTATAGGTACATACCGGTTGCCTATGTGATAGAGCTCTGAGAAACTACCCGGCCGGCGGCCAGTTTTTGTAACTGTAAGGTCCATGTTATCATATAAATTGTATGGTTCAACCACCAGCTTCATTTTACCGTTAACTACCTCGGTATGCTTATCATAATGCAATAATGTACCCTGAACACTAACCACCGGTTTATCCTTTGGTATGCTTGATTTTACGGTCAGCTTAATAGTTGATGTATTGCCGGCAATGTCTTTAACCTGGTATGCTACCTCGTGCAGTTCATTATCGTTAAAAGTTACCACACCGCGTTCCCTTGATTGCGGATAAAGGGTTATCCGTGCGCCGGGAAGAATAAAACATTTCTGGATAAAGCCGCCGGTATTTAAAAGAAACGGGTAATCAATATAGGCGTTGATGGCGTGGGTTTGGTCGAACGCAAAGCGCTCGACCGCAAAGGTGTATACCGGTTTTCCGTCAACTTTTAATTCGATAGAGAACACCCCGTTTTTATTGATCCCGGTGCTATTCATATCATTTGCCGTTATACCAAAACCAACACTGCCGCTAAGTTGCAGTACCTGCGGTTTTACTAAACGATAATTTCCGCCTGTGCCTTTTACCTGATAGGTTTGGCGTAGTGTATTCTCGTTAAAGGGATGCCCATTTAATTGATATATGCTCACACTATAAAGCGTTGGAGGAACCCGGTCAGGAATAATAAGTCCAAATAGCTGGGGGTTAATAG
>CAZZVY010000330.1:0-3736 GCA_964657585.1 uncultured Mucilaginibacter sp.
CAAAAACCTTAAATGGACACTGATAGGCAATAAAATAATGAAGGATAACAACATTAAGGTTGAATATGCAGATGTATTTGAAACCGCTAAGGCCCGTTTAGATGCGCAGTTCCGGATGTATAGCCCACAGGCGCTGCCAGAAGAGCAGTTAAACCAATACACCGTACAGTTTTTGCAAAACAAGGAAAATGCAAACCGCTTGTTTGATGAAGTAAAGGGCCGGAAAGTAATTGAATATATCGAAAGTATAATTACCATCGACCACAAAGAGATCACATCCGCTGAGTTTGCTAAATTAGCTTAAGGCCGTAAAGCATAAGATATAGCAGAAAGACCGATAAAACTTAAAGGCTTTAGTATTATATCGAAAGCAATCCGCAACGGGATTGCTTTTTTTGTACAGCAAATTTTACTTTTTGTAAACGATAATAAATTAGTTCGTATTCAACTAAAAACTATATTTACCGGCATACAATGCCAAACTAAAAATCAATAACATGGATAATATTAATAAAGATGAATTCAGAAAATATGCGGTAAAGCACCACCGCATCAATAGCCTGGCTGTTGATAAATTTATATCAACTTATGACAGGGGAAACATGCCGCAGGGTATTGTAACCGGCATGACACCTTATGTTATTGAGGAACGCCCTATGCCCTACCAGGCTATTGACGTATTCTCACGACTGATGATAGACCGCATTATATTTTTAGGCGATGCCATTTATGAGAATATTGCTAACATTATACAGGCGCAGTTGCTTTTCCTGCAATCAGCCGACTCCAAACGTGATATTCAAATATATATCAATTCGCCGGGTGGATCTGTATATGCAGGTTTGGGTATCTATGATACCATGCAATTTGTATCAAACGATGTGGCAACAATTTGTACAGGTATGGCCGCATCAATGGCTGCGGTGCTGTTATGTGCAGGCGCCGATGGCAAGCGAGCCGCCTTGCCGCATTCGCGGGTAATGATACACCAGCCAATGGGGGGTGCCCAGGGCCAGGCTTCTGATATCGAGATAACCGCGCGTGAGATAGCCAAGTTGAAAAAAGAACTTTATGAGATTATTTCCAAGCATAGCGGAACCCCTTATGAGCAGGTTTGGGACGCATCTGACCGCGACCACTGGATGATAGCCGAAGAAGCCAAGGCCTTTGGTATGGTTGATGAGATATTGCGCTCTAATAACGAGAAATAAATTATAACGCAAGGGGCAAGTGAAACCATTTGCCCCTTTATGTTGTATATTCATCAATAATTACTATTTTTGGTTTAAACCAAATTCATTATGACAAAAAACAGCAAGGAAATCAGGTGCTCTTTTTGTGGAGCCGGTAAACAGGATTCCCTGATGCTGATAGCGGGGCTGGATGCCCACATTTGTGATAAATGTGTTAACCAGGCCAACGAAATTTTGGCAGAGGAATTGAAGATACGGAAAGTAAAGTCGTCGCCTTCAATGCCCGCTATGTTAAGGCCTGCCGAAATAAAAAGCCATTTGGACCAATACGTAATTGGCCAGGACGATGCAAAAAAAATACTTTCAGTAGCCGTTTACAATCACTATAAACGCCTTAACCAGCGGGTGGAGAAAGATGATGTGGAGATCGAAAAATCTAACATCATCATGGTAGGCGAAACCGGTACTGGTAAAACCCTTTTGGCTAAAACAATTGCTAAAATTTTGAACGTTCCGTTCTGTATCTGTGATGCTACAGTGCTTACCGAAGCAGGATACGTAGGCGAGGATGTGGAAAGTATATTGACGCGGCTGCTGCAAAGCGCTGATTATGATGTGACCGCAGCCGAAAAAGGTATTGTGTATATAGATGAGGTAGACAAGATAGCCCGTAAAAGCGACAACGCTTCTATTACACGTGATGTATCAGGCGAAGGTGTACAGCAGGCCTTATTAAAGATACTGGAAGGCACCATGGTTAATGTACCTCCCCAGGGAGGCCGCAAGCACCCTGATCAGAAAATGATCACTGTAAATACCAGCAATATCCTGTTTATTTGCGGCGGCGCTTTTGATGGTATCGAAAAAAAGATAGCAAGCCGCTTGCGTACCCAAACCGTTGGCTATAAACTGAAGCGCGATGAGGGTGAGGTTGATTTGAAAAACCTTTATAAATATATTACCCCGCAAGATCTAAAGGCTTTTGGGTTGATCCCTGAACTGATAGGCAGGCTGCCGGTACTTACCTATTTAAACCCGCTGGATAGGGAGGCACTGCATAATATCCTTACCGAGCCCAAAAACTCACTGCTAAAGCAATACAAGAAGTTGTTTGAATATGAAGGGGTAAAGTTGGATTTTGATGTAGATGTTCTTGATTTTATTGTAGACAAGGCGATGGAATTTAAATTAGGAGCACGCGGCTTACGTTCCATATGCGAAGCTATTATGATTGATGCCATGTTTGAGTTCCCCAGTAAAAAGGACATTAAACGGTTATCGGTAACACTGGATTATGCGTTGGAAAAATTTGATAAATCAGATATTAAAAAATTAAAGGTAGCTTAACGGTAATTTTAGTTAACAATTAGTATTTATGGTATGCAAGCATACCATAAGCCCTGGTGAAACGCCGGGGTTTTTTGTATCTGGATGTTTATGGTTGTTAAACAGGCGGTACTCCTGCTATTGAACTCATCAATGATTGTACAGTTGTGGCTGCACCTTTACAACCATTTTGCTTCAAGTGATCTAAAAAAAAATGATTAATATAATTACATCCTCAAGATAAGGATATAGGAGAGAAAATTATGAACGAAGAAAAAGACGTAAAAAAAAATGCATTGATGAAAGACCTGCCTGCAGTTAAAGAAGTATCAACTGCTATCCGGTCAGGCTTAAAAACCAAGGAGAGCATTGTAGCGAACTGGCTGCCGCGTTATACCGGCCGCCCGCTTGCGGATTTTGGCAGCTACATTATACTTACCAATTTCTCAAAGTACTTAACCATGTTTGCAGAATGGCATGACAACGCCCCTATAATGGGTTTAGATAAGCCAATGCAAAGTGTAACAGCAGGCGGAATAACTATCATCAACTTTGGCATGGGCAGTTCGGTAGCAGCAACCGTTATGGACCTGCTTACCGCTATACATCCTAAGGCTGTTATATTTTTAGGTAAGTGCGGGGGATTGAAAAAGAAAAACAACGTGGGCGATCTGATACTCCCGATTGCTGCGATACGTGGCGAGGGAACATCCAACGATTATCTGCCGCCAGAAGTACCTGCATTGCCATCATTTGCGCTTCAAAAAGCCATATCAACCACCATGCGTGATTTTGGCCGCGACTACTGGACGGGCACGTGCTATACCACCAACCGCCGGGTTTGGGAGCATGATAAAGAGTTTAAAAAATATCTTAAAACTTTAAGGGCCATGGCCGTTGATATGGAAACTGCTACTATATTTACTACCGGCTTTGCTAATAAGATACCTACTGGCGCACTGCTGCTTGTATCAGACCAACCTATGGTACCTGAAGGAGTTAAAACTGCAGAAAGCGACTCAAAAGTTACCGAACAATATGTAGAGATGCATTTACGTATCGGCATTGAATCATTAAAACAACTGATAAACCACGGATTAACCGTTAAGCATTTAAGGTTTTAATGCCTTATTACATCATATATGTGCCTGACTAATCATTAAACGCCAAAGTTACAGTACTGTACCGGTAACAAACAATGCTGCGTTGCTATATAG
>CAZZVY010000331.1:0-3731 GCA_964657585.1 uncultured Mucilaginibacter sp.
CTGGCCGGCACTACATTATGTTGTGAACCGGCGTTGATAATAGTTACCGACATTTTTACCGGCCCGAAGACTTCTGACTCTTTAGGGAACTTGTAATTCCGGAACCATTCAATATCTGCAATGGCTTTGTAGATGGCATTTTCACCTTCGTCACGGGCGGCATGGCCTGCTTTACCATAGGCCGTGCAGTCCAGTACCATCAATCCACGTTCCGCTATGGCTAACTGCATTTGGGTAGGCTCTCCTACTATACCAAAATCAAGATCGCCCAGTTCAGGTATAATCAATTCCAGGCCATTAACGCCTGAAATTTCTTCTTCGGCGGTGGCAGCAAGGCATAGATTGTATTTAAGATCAGGCTTATCATAAAAATACAGGAAGGTTGCAATCAGCGATACAAGGCAGCCGCCCGCATCATTACTACCCAGGCCAAACAACTTGCCATCGGTTATTTCAGCATCATACGGATCACGTTCATAGCCAGAGTTAGGCTTAACGGTATCATGATGCGAATTTAGCAGGATAGTTGGTTTAGCGGCATCAAAATATTTATTACGCGCCCATATATTATTAAGTTTGCGATGTATTGGTATTCCTTGTCCCTGCAAAAATGCAGCTATCGCATCAGCCGTTTTATCTTCTTCTTTGCTGAAGGATGGTATACGGACAAGCTGCTGCAGCAAGCTAACCGCCTGTTGATGTAAGTGATTTATATCAGACATAATGCCGCTGCAAAAATAATGTATTTTTATGAAGGAATAATGAGAGTTGCCTAACTCATATAGGGTTGCTTTTACACTATATATGTTCATTTTACAAACAAAAGACCCTCTTAATGTAGCGTTGCTGTACATTTGCAATAACGGTGTTGTTATAAAGCAAAACCGCATCTAAAATGCTTAATACTATTGAAGAAGCGATTGCCGCTATAAAGGCCGGTAAAATTATTATTGTGGTTGATGATGAGAACCGCGAAAACGAAGGCGACTTTTTAACCGCTGCCCGTAACGCAACGCCGGAAGCTATTAACTTTATGGTTAGGCACGGACGGGGTTTAGTATGCGTACCCATTACCAGGGCCCGTGCCAAAAAACTGGACCTTGAACCGATGGTGGTGCAGAACACCGCCTCGCATGAAACCAATTTTACCGTATCGGTTGATCTGTTAGGGCATGGGTGCACAACCGGTATATCTGCATCTGACAGGTCAAAAACAATATTAGCGCTTATAGATGAGAATTTAGACCCGGCCGAACTGGGACGGCCTGGCCACATATTTCCGCTTATAGCTAAGGATGGCGGCGTATTAAGAAGGTCGGGGCATACCGAGGCGGCTATTGACCTGCCGGTAATGGCGGGATTTGAGCCTGCTGGTGTGATATGTGAGATAATGAATGAAGACGGAGAAATGGCCCGTTTGCCAGATCTGATCAAATTAGCAAAGGAGCATAACCTGGTAATAATTTCCATTGAAGACCTGATTGCCTACCGGTTGCGCACAGAAAGCATGGTAACCAAAGAAGTGGCTGTAAAAATGCCTACCGAATGGGGCGGGTTTGATATGATAGCTTACACCCAAATTGATACCGGCGAGCATCACCTGGCGCTGGTTAAAGGAGCCTGGGAGCCGGGTGAGCCCGTATTGGTGCGGGTACATAGCTCATGCGTTACCGGTGATATTTTTGGCTCATGCCGGTGCGATTGCGGGCCGCAACTGCACAAGGCTATGGAAATGATACAAAAGGAAGGCAAAGGTGTAATTATTTACATGAACCAGGAAGGCCGTGGCATTGGATTGATCAATAAACTTAAAGCTTACCATTTACAGGAGAACGGTTTTGATACGGTAGAAGCTAATATACAATTAGGCTTTAAAATGGACCAGCGCGATTATGGCGTAGGTGCGCAGATACTGCGGGACTTGGGTATATCAAAAATGCGTTTGCTGACCAACAACCCTAAAAAACGGGCAGGCTTGATAGGTTACGGCCTGGAAGTGGTAGAAAATATACCGATAGAAATAGCCTCAAACCCGCATAATGAGCAATATTTAAAAACCAAACGAGATAAGATGAATCACTCTATTATGCTTAACGAGGAGCAATAAACTATTTATCGTCGTCCTGGTTATACGTTGATGAATCGGTTGTTTTTACGGTAGGGGTTAACGGTTTACGCCTGCGAAGGAAAATGCTCCTGAAAAATTCGCCAAAAGTATCGAAATCGCGCTGGTATACTAAACCCACACCATTAATGTATTGCGGGGCCAGGTTATTATTTATGGAGTTAATGGTAGTGGTGTTTAACACCCGGTATGAATAGCGTGCCCGCAGCCTTCCATCAGCGCGTAACAAAAAATCGGCCTCAAAATCTTTGGTAAAATTATTAATGTCGGAATTGAAGAAACTTCCGCCAAATGCATTATTACCGTTTCCCTGGTTGCCAAACAGGTTGTTATTGCCGTTGCTATTGTAAAGGCTTCCGCTAAACATCAAACGGTCATTAAAAAAGCGCAGGGTGGCGCTGGCATCACTGGTTGAACGGATATTAACGTCTACGTTTTTAATATTGGATTGCGAAATAAAAGTATTGAGTTTATTAAATGCAAACTCGCTTACAGCCTGCTCGGCCGTCTGGGCCACCTGGTTGGTTAAATTACTGCCCGTACCGTTAGAGAACTGGCGACGCACAATTAAGCTTAGGGCCTGCTGGTTGCGGTTACTTTCATCATTCAGGTAAGTGCCCAGGTCATCTTTAATTGATGGGTCTGTAGGGAAATTAAAATCAAAGTCAATTTTAGGTTGCAGCAAGGTATTGGTCAGTATCAGCTCGGCCTGTACCAGTTTTTGCTGATTGCCTGTGGCCGATGTTAAGCCAGCTGCGGTATACAGGTTGTCTATACCGGTACGTACCTCGTAGATAGCCTTTAAGTTAATATCCGCGTTTGATGGGTTACTCGTCCAACGGATGGTGCCGCCCTGGTTAATTGTGAAATTTTTACTGATAAAATCCTTGGCAGTAAATTCAAACTTACCCGATGATATTAAAAAATCGCCAAACATCTCAAAATCGCCCAGGCTGTTAATATTTAATTTAAGGTTGTTGGCTATCCCCCTGCCCTCCAAGCGTCCATAGTCAGTTGATATTTTTACCAGGCTTTTTTCGTCGATATTTAGTTCCAGATTTAGTGTTACGCCTTTAAAGGCATTAACGGACTGTATAACCCCGGCGGTACTATCAGTATGGCTTACAAAATGTATAAAATCATAATCATTCGCTGTTGATGAGGTGTTTAAAGGGATATTGAACACAGTGCCATCTTCGGTTTTGGCCTTTATAACAATATTCATATTATCCGTAGGACCGCTAAAATTAAATCTGCCTGTACCATAAGCTATGCCATAATACACATGGTTGTCTTTAAATGTAGTGTTAAGCGCCATAAAATTTTTGGCATCAACTGTTATATCTAAATCAGGGTTGGATATGTTTTTCAAATCAACCGTCCCGTTGGCCTCAGCCTGGTTACCGCGAGTATCTTTCAATATCATTTTATTGATCTTTATCACACTTTTATCAATGGTTATCCGATCATTAATGGTGTAGGCGGTTTTTAAATAGTTAACGGTTACTCCTGTATTGGCCAATGTTACCTCACCGTTAAGCTGTGGGTTGCCCAAACTACCTGTAAGCTTAAGATCGCTTGATATGGTGCCTTTAAGATTTGATAC